>QCUJ01000004.1 GCA_003210795.1 Synechococcus sp. AG-679-B05
CTCAGATGAGCCTGCCAGCGTTGCGCAATCGGTTGCAGTCGCTGCAGGGCCCTTTGACGACGTCGGTGGATTCGCGTGCTTACCAGAGCCATCTGCACGTCGAAGGCATCCAGCAGGGCATCCCGCTCGCCCATGGAGCTGCGGGCGGTCTGCCGCCAGAGTTGACCTCGCTGGCGCAACAATCGGTTGAAACGACTGACCAGGTCGGCATAAACCGGCTCGAGTTGAAGCACCACACGATCCAGCCAGGATCGACGCAGTGAGGGCTCGCCCCGTACCAACTCCAGATCCAGGGCACTGAACCCAATGCAGCGTAGCGGCCCAATTAGATCCAGCTGGCGCTCAAGGGTCTTCCCGTTACGGCGGGCCTGGCGCCCACCGGAGCGTCGCAGTTCCAGTTCGATTCGGTCCCCATCATCCAGTCCGGCTCTCAGCAGTGCACGGGGCTCGTCCCATTGGATGAGATCGCGATCCTGACTGCAGCGGTGGGAGCGCAGGCTGCCCAAGATCTCAACGGCCTCCAGCAGGTTGGATTTGCCGATGCCGTTCGGTCCAATGACGAGCAGGCGTGGTTGCTCCAGCTCCACCACAAGCTGGTTGTGGTTTCTAAACCCCTGCAGCTGAAGCGTCTGGAGCCGGATGGGTCGTTGTGCGGTGTGTGGGTAAGGTACAGAGATCGGGTCGACCTGTCGGGAGACCTCCTGCTGTCACTTCCAAGTGCACCAGTGGGCATGTAGCTCAGTTGGATAGAGCATCAGATTCCGGTTCTGAGGGTCGGGGGTTCGAGTCCCTCCATGCTCGTGATCAGTTCAATCTGAGGTTGATTTCAACCTCAGGCCCATGGCCCGGATGCCATTGGGATCAATGATGAATCCCTGTTGCTTCAGTTTGCTGACGGCGATCTCCGGTGCCGAAACCGAGAGGCTGCAGCCCGGCAGGTCACGGCGCAGGATATGCAGGGCGCGATGGACCAAGACAGCCAGCAGCTGACCCTGATCAGGACCTGGACGGGCGGCAAGATTCCAGAGATTGGCATTGAGTGCGAGGTCACTCGTCGCGCGAACAAATCCGATCAGCTCACCGGTTGCAGTGTCGATCAGGCTGATTTGCCAGAGACTTCGTTCAAAGGCACGGAGCCAGAGCTCCTCCGGGTGGGTGGATTCGCCGCATGAAGCGAGCAATGCATTGAGTGCGACAGGTGAAGGCAGCTTCTCGGTCTCGAGCCGACACCCCTCCGGCAGCTGTGGAATTTTGGTCTGCTGAAGAAAGGGAAGCAAGGGGATCAGCCGGTGTTGCGCATGCCGGCAGCGATGCCATTGAGGGTAAGCAGCGCTCCCCGCAACAGTTCGCTTCGGCTGTAGGTCCTTCTGTCTTCTGGCACACCCGGTGATTCGCTCATGGGCGGTTGCCGGTTCTGATCGCGCAGGCGACGCAGCAGGGCGACCTGCAGGAAACCAAGGGGAACGATCGTGCGATTGCGCAGATCAACCGAAAGTTGCAGATTCTGGTCCGCCCCCAGCAGACGTTCCTGGCCAGTGATGGCAAGCACCAGCTTGAGGGTGCGGTCGTACTCGTCGGCGATCACTTGGAAGATCGCTTCGAAAGCTTCGCGCTGCTCGGTTTTGCCGAGGCTTTTTACGTAGTGATGAGCGAGGTCAAGGTCCACCTTCGACAGGGTCATCTCCACCTTCGAGATCAGCATCCGGAAGAAGGGCCATCGCTGGTGCAGCCGGCGGAGCAGATCGAGTTGTTCGGGTTCGGAATCGACCTCCGCGGCCAGGGCGGTGCCGACGCCGAACCAACTGGGAAGGAGAAACCGGCTTTGGGTCCAGCCGAAAACCCATGGAATGGCCCGAAGGCTGGAGAGGTCTCTTGCGCCGGTCTTTCGGCGAGCAGGGCGGCTGGAGATCTGCAGTTTGCTGATCTCCTCGATCGGGGTGACTTGCTGGAAGAAGGCAACCAGGTCTGGGTTGTCATGCCCCAGTGCGCGGTAGTGCTCACGCGAACGGGTCGCCACGCGGGTCATCAGCTGGTTCCAGCTGGGGGTGGCATCCAGTTGGTTGGTCACCAGGCTGTTCTGCACCACAGCGGTGGTGACCGTTTCCAGGTTGTAGAGCGCCAGCTCAGGCAGGCTGTACTTCGAGGCCAGCACCTCGCCCTGTTCGGTGATCTTGATCCGACCCTGAAGGGTGCCGCTCGGTTGGGCCAGGATCGCCTGATAAGCAGGCCCTCCACCGCGACTCACTGATCCACCGCGGCCATGGAAAAGCCGCAGGGCGACGCTGTGACTGCTGGCCAATTCCTGAAGCGCGATCTGGGCTTGATGGATTTCCCAGTTGCTAGAGAGAAAACCTGAGTCCTTGTTGCTGTCCGAGTAGCCCAGCATCAGCTCCTGCAAGGGCTGGTGTTGGTTGCCTACTACTGGCAAAAGCTTGCGATACAGCTCCGTTTCAAACAGGCCCTTCATCACCTCCGGTGCCCTCTGCAGGTCCTCGACGGTTTCAAACAGTGGAACAACAAGCAGTGAAGCCGTCCCCGCCTGGGGTTCCGCCAGGCCGGTCTCCTTCGCGAGCAGCATCACCTCCAGCAGGTCGGAGGCGGTGTGGCTCATGGAAATCACATAGGAGTGGCAGATCCGCTGACCGAATTCCTCCTGGAGGCGGTGCAGCATCCTGAACACAGCGAAGGTCTCGGCTGTGCTTTCCGACCATTCCATCGCAGCCGGAATGAGTGGTCGGCGCGTCTGCAACTCCTGCAGCAGCCATGCCACCCGCTCAGACTCCTCCATCGCGTTGTAGCGGCATGGAAGCTGGATGTAGCCAGTCAGCTCATCGATCGCGTCGCTGTGACGAGTGCTCTCCTGGCGGATGTCGAGCGTGGCCAGCGAGAACCCAAAGATGTGAACCTGATGCAGGAGGGTGTCGAGCTGCTCACAGCTCAATTCGGTGCTGACGAGGCTGTTACGGATCAGTTCGAGATCACTGCGGAACTGAGCAATTTCGGTGTAGTGAAGAGCTTCTTGGCCGTGCAGACCGTCCTGAACTGACCCATTGCTGAGGTCCTTCGGTGCCTGCCAGCCCGCCTCCGCCATTTGGTTGTTGCGGGCCAGGGTGCGTTGGAGGCGTTCCAGGATGTAGCTGAGCTTCAGCCGGTAAGGCTCCAGTCGATACCGCGCAGCACGCTGTTCGTAGATCTCCGGAAACCGCAACCGGTCCATTTCCAGAGATTCCAGCAGCGCAGGAGAAACCTGACTCCATTGCATGGAAATGCTCAGCTGGTTGCGCAGCGCCTGAACGGAACTGATGTACAGCTCCAGCATCAGTTGGCGTTGATAACAGGCTGTCCGCCAGGTGATAGCTGGCGTGACCGAAGGATTTCCGTCTCGATCGGAACCCACCCAGGATCCGAAGGTGCAAAACGACGCCTGGGGGAATTGAACGTCTGGGTAGTGGCGTTGAAGTGCGGATGTCAGGCGCCGCCGCAGTTGCGGCATGGCGTCAAACAGCACCTGCTGGAAGTAGTGGAGGGTTGAATCAACTTCATCCAGAACGGTGGGTTTGAACTGGTGCAGCTCATCAGTGCGCCACCACAACTGGATCTCCTCTTCCAGCTGACGACGAAGATCATCTTCGTCAAAGCGGGTCAGCGGTGCATCGGACTGCAACCTCTTCAGCAGGTTGGCCACCCGCCGTTGCTTATGACGAACGGTATGTCGAACGATCTCGGTGGGATGGGCGGTGAAGACCAGTCGAATGTCCAGCTCCCGCAACAGTGTCTCCACCTGCGCGGGTGGAACATTCATCCGTCGCAGCCGCTCGAACACCGCGCCGAATGTCGCCGGGTCGGTCTGGCTGGCGAGAGGCGGTGCGAAGGGATCGAAGGGGTCCGATTTGACGTCGTTCTGGCCGGGACCCGGCTGAAGACTGTCGAGATAGCTGTCTTCCTCGATGCGCTGCTCGAGGATGTTGATCAACTGGAAGTACAGCGAGAACGCCCGGGCCGCGGCGATCGCCTCTGAGAGATCCATGGTGCGGATCAGCTCGACGATGGCCTCACTGCTGCTTTCACCGTCGCGGCCTTCCAAGGCCACTGGATCGCAGAGTTGCTTCAACCGGAGCAACCTTTCGCTCTGCTCAGGAGGACACTCACTGCGCAGAACCGTTTGCCAGAGGTCTTCGACCAGTTTCAGCCGGTGTTGAAGCAGACGACTGGCTCCCGGGCCGCCACCATTGACCCTGGGCTGTTCGCCTGCGGGGGCATTGGCGGTGGACTGGGGCATTGACGCTCCGCTTGTCTCGTCGTTACCCATGATCATCCCAAAGCACCGCTCATGGGAGTGGACCGCTGCTCCTGGTCGCTCATGGTCAAGCTGCCCTGCTGCAGCAGGGCACGGATGCTCGTGCCGGTTTCGACGGCATGGATCCAGCGCATGGCCTGATTGCCGTTGCGGAGGAGGTCGTCCATGGGACGGAGCTGACTGAGCAGGTTGTGTTGTTGGGCCAGAGGTGAAATTTGATCGAGCAACTCCTCGATCCAGGCACGACAGGTCACGGAGGAGCCGTCTTGCCAGCGGTGCAGCGTGGCATCGAGGCTTTGATGTGCGGCGGCGGCATCGTTGGCATCCGCCATCGTTGCCAGCTCTTCGGCTGTGAGCCGGCTGGAGCGGATGGGATCCAGCTGTTGCGGTGCATCACGCAGCTGCAGCAGTCGCAGTTCCAGCAGTGCCGTGATTGCGATCAGTTCCGCGGGGTCGGTCACCAGGTCACAGATGCGCAGTTCCAGGCGGTTGAGGTCGTAGGGCCGGCGCGGTCCGTTCGGTCTGACCGAGGTCCAGAGGTGACGTTCATTTCGCATCAGTCCATCCGCCAGTTGCTCTTCCACCCAGCGGATGTAATGGCTGTGGTTCAGGAACAGGGGAACCTTCTCAGGGGTCAGGGGGAATTGCCTCCACCGCTGGGAGTGTTGACCCGTGACCTCGTCATCCAGAAAAGGAGAACTGGCACTGAGCGCCAGGAGCAGTGCTGCTTCGCAGCGCACAAGGCGAACAGCAGCGAACAGCCACTCGGGATCCGTTATGCCGAGGTTGATGTGGATGCTGGCGGTGACAACCCTCGTGCCGTAGCTCTGCTCGATTAAGTCGTGATAAGGATTGGTGGGGTCCGAACGTTCGAATTGACGGGTGTCTCCACGACTAAGTGTGCTCCCTGGAAGCAGGGTGAGGTTGCGTTGCTGCAACCAGTCGCGCAGGCGGCGACGGGGTTGCAGCAGCAGTTCCGGTAACTCGGCATAGGAGCTGGTCGGAGCGGTGATGTACTCGAGATTGCGATGGTCCGGCTCGGTGACGAAGTCGGGAAGTTCCTGCGCAACCTCCGCGGCAACGCCGACATGGGAGCCGTCATCGCGTCCGGTGAACAGTTCAACTTCGAAACCTTTGAGCAGCAGCGGGGTGCTCATGAATCGGAGGCGTTCAGGCAGGCCAGGGCCGTGAGCATGCCTTTGGCTTTGTTCAAAGTCTCCTCAAATTCAGCTGTTGGTTTGGAATCTGCCACTACACCTGCTCCGGCCTGCACTTTCACGCGGCAGCCACCTGCACCATCGGGCTGCACCACCATGGTCCGAATCGTGATGGCTGTGTTAAGAGCACCGCCAAGGTCCACCGAGCCGTACACCCCGGAGTATGGGCCCCGGGCATCGGGCTCCAGTTCATGGATGAGCTGCATGGCCCGTATTTTTGGCGCTCCGCTAACAGTGCCTGCCGGGAATGAAGCCATCAGCAGGTCCCAAACGTCGTGATCCGGCGTCAGCCGACCTTCTACCTGGCTAACGATGTGCATGACGTGGGAATACCGTTCGATCACCATCAGATCCTTCACGGAGACGCTGCCCGGCTGGCAGACGCGGCCCAGGTCGTTGCGGCCAAGATCCACCAGCATGACGTGCTCTGCGCGTTCCTTCGGATCCGCCAGAAGATCGGCCTCCAGCTCGCGATCCTCCAGCGGTGATCGTCCGCGGGGACGGGTGCCGGCAATCGGTCTCAGCCCGGCATGAACGCCATCGGCAGCTGGTTCCGCCTGCACCATCACCTCCGGACTTGATCCAATCAGCTGCCAGTCGCCGAAATCGAAAAAAGCCATATACGGCGATGGATTCACCATCCGCAGACTGCGATACAGCTCCAGTGGTGTCTGCCGGACCTTAGTTTCCAGGCGCTGGCTGATCACCAACTGGAAAACATCACCGGCGGAGATGCGTTCCTTCGCTGTGAGAACCGCCTGCTCGAATTCATCTTGGCTGCGGTTGCTGCTCACCTCAGGAAGAATCTTGGCCGATCCATCCCATCGGAGCGGATCCACCGGTGGCAGCGGTGCATTCATCCTGTCTCTCAGCGACTGGATGCGATTCAGTGCCACATCCCAGGCTTCATCCTCGTCGCGGCTGTCCGACAAATCGGCATAGGCAACAGCGGTAATCTGTCGTTTCACCTGATCGAAAATCAGGATCGCGTCCATCAGCATCCAGATTCCATCCGGAGGATCAGCCGCCGTGCGGGGATGCACTGGAACCGTGGGTTCGATCCACTGGATTAGTTCATAGCCCCACATTCCGTAGAGCTGGCCAAGAGGTGGCAGGCCAGGCAGGCTGACGCAGTTGTATGGAGCCAGGCAGCGCCGGAGGCTTTCAAAGGGGTTGCCCTTCAGGGAGTCCTCACGACCATCTCGCCATCGGCGTTGGAGCAAGTCCCCACGGGCGCTTGCAGTCCACAGGGGGTCGCAGGCAATCACGCTCCATCTACCGAGGGTTTCCCCTCCTTCAACAGATTCAAGAAGGACGCCAGGTGGATGACCTGATCCAGCCTTGATCCAGGCGGTTAGAGGTGTCTCAAGATCCGCTGGCCAGCTCTGGGCCAGCGGTATCAGGTTGGCGCCAGAGGCTGCGGCCTTGTGAAAGGTGGCGCGATCAGGGCTGAACATGCGTTCATTTTGCAGCCCCGATGGACTCCCGGTGGAATCAGGTGTCGAAGGTGTTCCGACCGCTGAACTTGATGTTGGCGGGGTTTGTGTTCTGGCCAATCCGGCGGGGGTTATGACCCACCATCGGGCGACCTTCGTTCACCTTCTCGGGGAACACACCATCTTTTGGATGCAGGAATTCAGTGTCACCACCGGGGAAGATGCGGTAAATCTTGAAATCTTCCATGCGGGGCTTGAACTTGGTCCGGAGCTGGGTGCCGAGAGCAAGGCATTGCTCTTTCCGCGCGAAATACATGATGTTTTCGCCGGCATTCATCATCGCGGCACCGCCAGTTGGCAGCTCAAAGGCTTGTTCGCTTTTGCTGGTCCAGGTGATCGCGTATTTCTCTTCAGTTTCGGCGGAGTTAAGAAGCCCCCCCGTGCTTGCAATGAACTGAGGAAGCTGACCGTTCAGAGTCGAAGCTGTCATGGCGCAGAACGCAAGACGGACGGTTATGACTGGAAAGTAGCACCGTGCATGCGCACCAAAGCCATCTGCGAAAGCATCCTTCACACCCTTGAATAAATCTGCTTCGTCAGCGGTCAGGTAGGGGCTGATGCCACCGGGAAAAAGACTGTCAGGTCTCTCTTCCGTCGAGCCTGGTAGCGCCCGCCGAGGCTCGCCATCAATTGCCGAGTGGCGTCCTGGCTGAGCTGGAGGCTGCCGGTGGTGGGATCCCAGCTCAGCACAGTTCCCACCTGCTCCCTGTCGGCCTGTTCAGCGTCTACAAATTCAGTGTCGAGCGGATCCAGCTCTGCATCGTCCTCATCTGCAGAGCTGGAGGACTGAGATCGCACCTGGAGTTGAAGCTTGAGCCTCGCTCCAGCTGGCTGGAGCAGCAGCAGCAGCCTTGATCCCGGCGGAAGTCCGCGACTGACGCGATCAATCAGACCCCACAACATCGGTTCAAGACGCCGAGCATCGCTCAGAATCTCCGGCAGATCGTTTTCAATCCCCAGCTGCAGGGCCACTTCCCGACGGTCGAGTTGTTCACGCCATCCAGGTTCAAGGGTCTGAAGGATTGCGCCCAGGTCGGTACGGGCCAGCTGCATCTCGGATGGTTTCCGTTGCAGTTCAGCGGCCTGGAAGATCAGCCCGAAGCGATCGATCTGTTCGCTGCACTCCGCATCGATCTGCTGAAGGCGGTTCTCGACCACCGAGGGCAGATCCTTCCGTCGCAGCAGAGAACGGATCAGTGTGCGGATGGTGGCCAGTGGCGTTCGCACCTCATGGGTCATGGCTTCGAGCAGGCTCAGGTCATGGCTCGGTGTCTGCTGCGCATTCGAGTTGTCTGGTGCCGACTGCAAGGTCAGGCTCGGGGCCGACTCCGTCAGTTTCTCGGCTAAGCGTGGCCAAAAGCATCGGTCGAAGTCCGGATCATTCCGCAAAGTCCCAAGTCCGTTGAGTTGGTCACGCAGTTGATCGGCCAGGGCCGTTTTAGTCCCCTTGAAGCGTTCCCCGACCATCGTCAAGGCGTCGCTCAGGCTTTCAGCGTCGCAACGCATCAACAACTGTCGTTCGCCGGGTTTGCCATTGATGGCAAGGGCCAGCTGCAACTCGGGTGTGATCACCAGCAGCACTGGGTCGTCACCGTCCCGAGGTTCAAGTGCCAAGCGGCAAAAGCCAGCGTTCTCCGAGGCAGTACGACCACTGCCCGGTAATGCGGCATGGAGCGGGCTCAGCCTTTCAAGACTTTCCGGCGCCCAGACCCAACCCTTCAGTTGACGCAGCAGGTCGGGTTCATACAGCGCCGGCAACGGAGCGGCCATCCAGAGCCCCGTTTGCACCTGCCGTTCCATCAGTGCCTCTTGAATCACCTCCAGCGCTCCCCACCACAGGCGTCGGACGCCGGCCTCATCGCAGTGTCCCGGTGTGATGTCGCGGGCCAGGCGCTGACGCAGGCCCAACAAGCTGGTGTCGTTCACCATTGACCGGGGAGCCCTCGGCGACTCCGACGAACCACCGACAAGCACAGACCCAGGCAGAGAAAATTCACGACCATGGCGGACCTTCCATAGCTGAGGAACGGCAGAGGGATTCCGGTGATCGGGCCCAGTCCAATGGTCATGAAGATGTTCACCACGACTTGGAACATCAGCATGGTGCCAATGCCCACAACCACCAGCGACTCGAAGTCGCTGCGGGCGTTGCGTGCAATTTGCAACAGCCTCCCCATCAGCAGAGCGAAGCCCAGCACCACCAGCAGGCAACCGATGAATCCTGTTTCTTCTCCCAGGGCACTGAAGATGAAATCGGTGTGCTGTTCAGGAATGAAACGCAGTTTGGTCAGCTGCCCCTGCAGCAAACCGGTTCCAAACAAACCGCCTGCCCCGATTCCGACGGTGCTCTGAAGCAGGTGGTAGCCCCCCCCCAGAGGGTCCTGTGATGGATCCAGGAAAAGCACTAGACGATCCCGCTGGTAATCCTTCAGCCCGTTCAACCAGAGCCAGGGGGTGATTACAGCCATCAGACCGTGGATCGCCAGGGTGATGCTGGCGGCGAGCCGCTTCCAGGGCAGAGCTCTGTAGGCCAGCACAGCCATCATCGGCATCCAGATGCCCAGAGCCCAGGGCAGCAGGCCCGAGATCAGTGCCGTTGCCAGGGGTGACAGCAGCAACACGACCCATTCAAAGGGCATGCCCGACCAATACAGCATCGTCAGCATCAGGGCCCCGAACACCAGTGAGGTCCCCAGGTCGGGCTGGATGAAAACCAGCAGCCAGGGGATGGCGATCACGCCGAGAGGGCGAAGCAGATCCACGGGGCGTTCCACCGGATGGCGGGACAGAACCGCAGCCACCAGCAAAATTGCTGCGATCTTGGCGAATTCAGAAGGCTGCACATGGAGTGGTCCGATGCTGATCCAGCGCTGAGCTCCCAGGGCGGTGGTTCCGATCAGCCGCACGGCGATCAGGCTGATCACGGTGGCGCCGTAGATCGGAATGAGCAGAGGCCGTAACCGCTGCAGCGGGAGACGCTCGAGACCAAGGGCAAGCACGACCCCCACCGCGGCGGTGATCCAGTGGTGATACCAATCGGCGTAGTCGGCCTGGCGCTGGGTGCTGGCGATCAGCAGTCCCGCAAGCCCCACCATGGCCAGCGGTACTCCCAGGAGAATCCAGTCTCTCGGAGTTTGCTGTCGACCGGGTTGGGCACGCATCGTCACACCGTCGTTGACACCTGTTGCATCACCGAATCAGCCAGGCTCAGGAACGCGGCTGAGCTTGCGGAGTTGGGGCGAGACAGCACGGCGGGTCGGCCGGAATCACCACCTTCCTGGACCGGCATCTCCATCGGGATCTGTGCCAGCAGGGGTACGTCGTAGTCCCCCGCCAGTGTTGCTCCGCCACCACTGCCGAACAGGGCATATCTGCGGTCGGGCAGGTCGGGAGGAATGAAGCAGCTCATGTTTTCAACCACGCCCAGAACAGGAATGTTCATCTGGCGGAACATCGCCAGTCCGCGACGGGCGTCTTGCAAAGACACCTGCTGGGGTGTGGTGACGATGACGACACCCGCCATGGGGACGGCCTGAGCCAGGGACAGCTGGGCATCGCCGGTGCCCGGAGGTAGATCAACAACTAAGACGTCCCGTTCGCCCCACTCCGCCTGATAAAGGAACTGCCGAATAATCCCGTTCAGCATTGGACCGCGCCAGATCACCGGCTGGTGTTCATCGATCAGCAGGCCCATCGAGACCATGGCGATGCCGCACGATTCGATTGGAACGATCCGCTGCTGATCCCCACTGCCCATCACTTCGGGGGTCTGGTCGGCAACCCCAAGCATGGTTGGTGCGTTGGGTCCATAGATATCGGCGTCGAGGAGGCCGACCCTCAAACCCTTCTTGGCAATCGAACAGGCCAGGTTGACCGCAACTGTGCTCTTGCCTACGCCACCTTTGCCACTGGAGACTGCAATGACCTGGCGTACGCCAGGGATGGACTGGCGTTCAGCAGGTTGCCCGTGACCGGCCTGGCCGATTCCTCCCTGGCTGGGGGGCTGGCCGATTTCAATCTGGACGTCGTCAATGCCGTCGAGGCCCGTCAGCAGCTGGCGGGCTTCCTGAACAATCCGGTCGCGTTGCCCCTGAGCGAAGCCCGGCAGATTCAGACGGAAGACCGCTCGGGCATCGGCGACTCGGACCTGGTCGATCCAGCCCAGCTCCATGACTGGCTTGCCACTGCCGGCGTCGGTCACCTGCTGCAGTGCCTGAATCGCCCGCTCGGCCGAAATCATGCCCGTACTGGAATTGAGCCGGATCCTAGAGGTGGCATCCCGTGACAGTCCCTCACGGAGGCTTGTCGTGGACTTGTCTGACCTGTTTAGGTTTCTTGGTTGATTCAAGGCCCTATTGCCATGGTCCGCTCGCTGATTCGCCGCGTTCTCGGCCGCCAGAAGAGTGCACCAGCTCTGCCATCACTGGAGTTACCTCCCGAAAACTCCCGTGACAGGGCTCGAGCAATGGTCATGGGACTCCAGGACGAAATCTGCGCCGGCCTGGAAACTCTCGATGGCGAAGGTCGTTTTGTGGAAGAAGCCTGGGAGCGACCTGAAGGAGGTGGCGGTCGGTCGCGGGTGATGCGGGAAGGCCGCGTGTTTGAGCAGGGCGGGGTGAATTTTTCGGAGGTTCAGGGGCAGGAGTTGCCCCCCTCAATTCTCAAACAGCGCCCTGAGGCCAAGGGGCATCCATGGTTTGCCACCGGCACGTCGATGGTGCTGCACCCCCGTAATCCCTACATCCCAACTGTTCATCTGAATTACCGCTACTTCGAAGCCGGTCCGGTGTGGTGGTTCGGTGGTGGTGCCGACCTCACTCCCTATTACCCCTTTCTCGACGACGCACGGCACTTCCATCGCACGCATCAAGCGGCGTGCGATTCGGTTCACCCAGACCTGCATAAGGTGTTCAAGCCTTGGTGTGATGAGTACTTTTTCCTCAAGCACCGCAGTGAGACCCGTGGTATCGGGGGGATTTTTTACGACTATCAGGACTCCCAGGGTGTTCTCTACAAAGGTCAGGATCCGAGTGGTCCCGCCGCTCGCGTGTCAGCGGATCTCGGCCCGCGGCCCCTTGGATGGGAACAGTTGTTTGCCCTTGGCCAAGCCAATGGCAGGGCCTTTTTGCCGTCGTACGCCCCCATCGTTGAGAAGCGCCATCCGATCGCCTATGGCGACCGGGAACGTCAGTTCCAGCTATACCGCCGCGGTCGTTACGTCGAATTCAATCTTGTCTGGGATCGCGGCACGATCTTCGGTCTCCAGACCAACGGTCGAACTGAGTCGATCTTGATGTCTCTGCCGCCCATGGTGCGCTGGGAATACGCTTACAGCGCTGATGCCGGCTCCCGGGAGGCTCTGCTGACCGAGCTATTCACCAAGCCGCAGGATTGGCTGAACGACACCGGCCTTGATGACCGTTGCCGCCCCCATGGGGCGATCAACTGACGCCCTTCACCAGGGCATCCACAACCCGCTCGGCCAGGCAGTTCACCGTTTGTGAGCGTGTCGCCTGGTCGCGCAGTTTGTCTTCCAGGGGTGGCTCGAGCATGGCCATTTCAAGAATGCCGATCCCCCGCCGAGGACCTCCCAGGCCGCCCCTGAAGTTTCTGGGAAAACGCCCGAAGGCTTGCCCAAGACTTTCATCCACGCTGTTGAGTGGTCGGTTGATGGCGGGGATCAGGCCCGAGCCGAACCCGTGAGGGCGGTAGGCATCGAAATGAATCTCCAGGATGTATTCCCCACGGGAGGACCACGCCTTGGCTCTGGACCAGTTGGTTCCTGGATTGTCGTCATCGAGGATGGTGATTGACGGTGGGGTGTAGGAGCGGATGGTCAGCCCTCGGGATGTCCCCAGACGCACCACCGCTGCCTGAACCTGTCGGTTCCAGAACAGTTCGTCGCGGATCCCGGCCTGCATCGGCGGCAGTCGGCGTTTGTCCACCGCGTAGCCGGGAGTGCCTGAGCTGCCGGTCCCCTGGGAGTCGGCATGGCCTGCCATCACCACGATCGACAGATTTGCAGCGGCTTTGGTCCGTCCGATCCAGCGTCCCGGCATTTTGGTGCGAGGGCCGAGCAGCGGGTCCGGGTTGGCAGGAGCAGGACAGGCTGTTGATAAAGCCCGTGTTGATTGCTGCGCTGGCTTCTGGTTGGGCGCGGGTGTGCTGAGCCAGTTGCGCTGTTCAGCAGCTTTGGTCATCGCGATCGGTACCAGGGATAGCCCTGTGATGACGACCCCTGTGGCAAGGAGATGCCGTTGAACCCCGGCTGACAGACCCATGGTTCAGATCGGAGATGACAGCAGAGATCCATCGCTGGACAGTTCGAGCGACTCCGACAGCTCCAGTTCAATGGCGATCAATTCGTCGCGATGGGCTCGAAGCCGCAGATTGCTGCCTTCCATTGCTGCGGAGGTTTCCAGAAGCCTCAGCTCAAGCGCTTCGGTGCGGGCTGATCGACGGGTGTAAATCCATCCTGCTGCAGGTCCGATCAGCACAAGTGCCAGAGGCCACCACTGGAGTTGCGGTGCCAGTTGCCGCAGCACCAACCCGAAGCAGCTGCCACCGATTGCCGCCAGAGCTGAAAGCAGCACTGCCAGGGGGCGACTGGCTGTCACCTCTCCGCGGAAGCGAAGAACCTGGCGCTCTGCGTCGCCGCCGTCGCGGCTCCAGCCGCGCTGTTCCAGCCAGCTGCTGATGCCATTGAGCACCTCGAGTGGTGGTCGGGGAGAGTGCACATCCACAACAGTGGTTCGGTCCTTGCTGGCGGCCCGCAGAAAAAAAACGAGGCCAATGGCCAGCAGAACCGTGAGCAACAGTGTGGACTGGAAGCCCGATGGCATTGGGCAGCGACGGTGAGTGCAGCTTTTCTAGGCCGGCCGCCGCCGTTTTAGTTCAGCACCAATCGATGAGATTCCAGCCAGCTGTGCCAGGGCTGCATTAGTTTTTCGGCCTGCCCGCGGGCATCGGCCTGGAGATGGAGCATGCGCCGTGGGCGTCCCCGGCTGGGGCACCGCTGGGGATAGGAGCTGATGGATCCTTGCTGCTCGAGGAAATCCAGTGCCTGTTGAAGCACGGTCTCCGACAGTCGCAGCTGGGGCTCCTCACGCAGCAGCTTCTGCATCAGACCAGACGGGTAGTTGTCGTCCTTCAGGAGACATTCGAGCACCCAGCACACGGCCAGTTCCAGATCCAGGAACTGCGGCGGTGGTTGTTGGAAGTACTGCTCGATATCAGCCAGGCAGGCGCTGGAGGGTTTGCGACGGGAGAACACAGCGGCAGGGACGCTTCCCTTATCTAAGGCGATCTCATTTTGAGATTCAAGGGGGAAGTGTGAGGTTTTTGGCGGCGGTGGCGATTCACACTGTCCCGGTATCCGGTTCGACGTCATGGCTGATCCCCGCCCCGCTCCCGCTGAGTTCGCCGTTTTTGATGGGGATCTCGATGCCGACTGGACTGAGCGCTACATGAAGACGTCCCGCCTGGCGGTCGATACCGAAGCGATGGGATTGATTCACGGTCGTGATCGGCTCTGTCTTGTGCAGATCGCCGATGCAGAGGATCGGGTGAGTTGTGTGCGCATCGGCCTGGGCCAGAGCGAGGCACCCAATCTGCAACGGCTGATGGAAGCGCAGGCTGTCGAGAAGGTCTTCCATTTCGCCCGTTTTGATGTGGCTGCACTCGCCAGTGGCCTGGGGATCGCCGTGAACCCTCTGTTTTGCACCAAAGTGGGAAGCCGTCTGGGACGCACCTACACCCCTCGCCATGGTCTGAAGGATCTGGTGATGGAGCTCGTGGGGGTTGAGCTCGACAAAGGAGCCCAGAGCAGCGATTGGGGCCGGGTCGACGAACTCACGGATGTGCAGCTGGCCTATGCCGCCAATGACGTGCGGTATCTGCTGCCTGCCCGTGAGCGGCTCGAAACGATGTTGCGGCGCGAGGGTCGTTGGGATCTGGCGCTGCGCTGTTTCCAATGCATTCCTGTGATGTCCGAACTGGATCGGTTGCGTTTCCATCAGACCTTCGAGCATTGATCGGGCGCCGCTGCATCCGCTTCAGTCTTCGATGATGAAATTGCCGTCGCCTTCGCTGACGCTCAGCAGGGAGTTCAACCGTTCGGGGTTGTCGGCATTGCTTTCATCGCTGTCGTTATCGAGGGCATCCAGCAGGGATTGCGCCATGGCGCGACGTCCTTCGACATCTCGGCGTCCTTCGCGGGCCGCGGCCTGATCCACGCGACGGCGGGCACTGGCCAAGCTGATGCTGAGGCGGGTGGCGAGCTGGGCACAGAGCTTGACGTAATTCTGGTCTTGGATGGCAGCCATGGATCGCTTCAGCAGACCTTCAGTATCCGTGCAGCCGTTCCAGCACCAGTTCCGCAAGCCGAGCGCTACCCCCGGGGCGACCCATTCGGCTGCGGCCGATTGCGGAGAGTTTCTGGCACAACTCCGGCGAAGTCAGCAGGGTTTCCAGGCGTTCACGTAGGTCGGCTCCACTGGAACAGGGCCTCACCGCTCCTCCCAGCAGTCGGGCCTGACGCATCGCGAAGGGCTTATGAAATTGTGGTCCCGGTCCCGGCAGGGAAAGAGCTGGGATGCCTAAACCCACCAGCTGTTCCGTTGCCGTTCCAGCTGTGGCCAGGCCAATTTCGGCCCAACCGGCCCATTGGGTGAATTGGTTCCTGCCCAGGATCACCAGCAGTGGTCCACGCACCCAGCAGGCTTCTGCGCCGATTTGATCCGAAGGGGGGAGGCCGCGCCGGAAGCCCAGTTTTTTCAGGATCGGCTCCGTTTGTTCCGGTGAGGGCTGGGTCCCCAGGGCAACGAGCACAGCCAGTGGTGTGCTGTTGCTCAGCGGTGTGATGGCCGCAAGCAAACGTTCCAGGTTGCGGCAGGCCTCCGGCATGCGACTGCCGCACAGCAGCAACACGCGCCGGCAGCGCTGCAGGCTTGCTGGCGGTGGAGCCGTCTTCAGGTCATCCATCATCGGGTTTCCTGCAGCCAGGGCTGGGATGCCCAGGCGCTTCAGGCCCCGTGCGGTGAGTGCATCGCGCATGGCAACGAGGCGGCAGCGTCGGTGACGCATCAGCATCCATTCCCATG
Source organism: Synechococcus sp. AG-679-B05 (assembly GCA_003210795.1). Lineage (GTDB taxonomy): Bacteria > Cyanobacteriota > Cyanobacteriia > PCC-6307 > Cyanobiaceae > Parasynechococcus. Next base: position 16,112 of record QCUJ01000004.1, read on the forward strand.
GATCCCACTCGCTGCCTTTGCAACGGTGATATCGGTCGCTCAGTTGGCGTCCAGGCCCGCTGCGCCAGGTGTAGTCACTTTTTGGTGTGCCAATAAATCCATAGCGGGCACCGCTGCCCCAGGCCATCAGCAGTGGCAGCAGATCTCCCACGGCCAGAACGGTGGCTCCTTTACGGGCCCGCTGACGCACCAGGCGCCACTGCCGCCAGCTGAGCAGGGGAAGCCCCGCACCAATGTCTGCCATCAGACCGCGCAGGCTTTGATTGCTGAACCCGCCACTGGGCAGTGCTGCTCCAGGCCCGATTCGCGTCAGCCACCCGGCTTGCGTGGCTGCCTCAAAAGCGCTTCCAATGCCCACCAGTGGGAGCACTTCGAGCCGGGGACGGGGGTGGTGGGTTCGCAGTTGTTCGAGAACGCGCAGGGCGATCAGGTCTTCCCCGTGACCATTGCTCAAAACCAGTAGGGAAGGCGCGTCTCGGCTGATACGATCCTGCTTAGGGAATGAGAGTTCCCCCCCGGCGGCATGGCCAAGTGGTAAGGCAGAGGATTGCAAATCCTTTATCCCCAGTTCGAATCTGGGTGCCGCCTTCTGAAGATCGTTCCAGCTTCTCGAGTTGTTCTGCTTGCGGCTGGGATTTGTTGGCAACAGCACAGGTGAACTCTGGGCGTTAGTCGCCTTGATCGAATCAGTCTCCCAAATGCACGACGTTCAACCCTGATCTTCTGGCCGCTGCTCCAGCTGCTCCAGCTTGGAATCAGTAATCACTGTCGGCAACGCACATTCCTATGCAACGGATTCCATTGCTTGAGGTGCGTTGGCAGTGCTCACAGAGAACCTTCTCTTCTGCCTGGCTGGCTTCGGGCTGTGCTGAATCGGTGCCCAGCCCCGCGGTCGATGATTCGGCCACCATGGACCCCTTGTTGATGAGGAGATCATGGCTGCCAGTGGCGGTGGTCCGTTGAACGGCATTGGATTCGGGACATGGGCCTGGGGGAATCAGCTGATTTGGGGGTATGAACCACAGCGGGACGATGCTGTTCTGGAGGCCACATTCCGTCAGGCGCTTTCATCGGGCCTGACCCTTGTCGATACAGCCGATTCCTATGGCACCGGTCGGTTGAATGGCCGCAGTGAGCTTCTTCTTGGTCGTTTCACCGCAGCCCTGCCGGCGCCGCGCCGCGCTGAGCTTTGCATCGCTTCAAAACTGGCTCCTTTCCCCTGGCGTCTCGGGCGCAGGGGGATGGACCGTGCTCTTCGAGCCAGTCAGGAACGTCTGCAGGGATGCTTGAAGAGGGTTCAACTTCACTGGAGCACCGCCCGTTATGCCCCCTGGCAGGAGGCGGCCTTGCTGGATGGTTTGGCGGATCGCGTTCAGGACGGGACCGTGGCTGAGCTGGGAGTTTCGAATGTCGGCCCCCAGCGGCTGCTCTGGATGCACGAGCGACTCGCGAAAAGATCTGTTCGTTTGAGCAGTGTGCAGGTGCAGTTTTCGTTGCTCGCACCTGGAGAGCGTTCTGGAGAGGCTCTCGTCAAAATCTGCAGAGAGCGAGACATCGAGGTGCTGGCCTACAGCCCCCTGGCCTTCGGAGTGCTCTCGCAAAAACCGGGTGCTGATTTCTCCACGGGAACGGCTTTGCGGCGGCGGATCGTCCGTCGCCTACTTCCCGCCAGTGATGGCTTGCGGCAGGAGATGCATGAGATTGCTGACCGGCGTTCTGTGTCGATGGTTCAGGTGGCGCTGAACTGGTGTCGCGCCAAGGGAACAACCCCGATTCCCGGTTTGCGGTCACCTCAGCAGGCACAGGATGTGGCTGCTGCTCTGGATTGGACGCTTCTTCCCGAGGAGGTTGAACGACTCGATCGACGACGGGAGCGATGCCCTGTTCGAATGCCCGCAAATCCCTTTCAGAGTAGTTGAGGAGTTCAGGCTTCCGCCGCTGTGGGCGGTGTGGGGCTGACCACCACCGGCAGGCTGTTGGATGGATCCTCCCCATGGAGAGGGATCACTTTTTTGGGAGGTTCCGGGTTGGTTGGAGGCTCAGATGTTTGGGCGGCCTGGTGCTGCTCGCAAGCCGTGAGTGCTTCCTGCAGCAGGGAGTCAAAGGTGCTCCCAGGCAGACGATGGCGAGCTACTTCCAAGAAAGTGCGCGGCAAGGATTCCCCTGCTGCGGTGCGCAGGGCAGGGTTGTTCTGCCGGAGTTGTTTCTCTTCCTCCAGAGCGCGAAGAAAGCGACGGGTCACATCGCGCTTTGTACTGGCTTTGATCAGGGTGTCGCGATCCTCTGGCCCTTGGCTGAGGGACTGCTCCAATTCGCCGATGCGACGTTCCAGGCTTTCCAGCACCTCTTCGGCTTCCTTGCAGATATGAGTGAGCTGGCCGTCGGATAGATCCGGCATGTCTGCCACGAATACTTTCCCGTGGTCCCTGAGGGTGAGAAAAGTCGGACGTGTTGATTGCCTGTGGCCACCGGAACGATCGCTTGCGCCGATGGGGCGGCGTGGTGGAACGGGTCCAGCAGAGCTCCTACGGCGCGTAACGCGCTGTGGTTTATCAAATGGCATCGGATTAATTCCTGACGTATCGGCGCTGCGCTCAGGGAAGTTCCCTGATGTGCTTGATAACACCATAGGGAAAACCTCGATGCAGATTTTGCATCAGGGTTTTCCCGTACGAATCCGATGCATTCAGGTCGGATGCATTCAGGAGGGGATTCCCAGCAGGCCTTCTTCGGCCTGGCTTGCCTCAATGGCACCAATCTTCCAGGCTTCATGCCCAGTCTCCCGGCAAATCGCCACGGCGGAATCGATGCCTTCGGGAGGGACCACCAGGCAGAAGCCGATTCCAAGATTGAAGGTGTTCCAGAGATCGATCTCGGGGATTTCACCCGCGGTCTGGAGCCAATCAAACAGGGCTGGTCTCGGCCAGCTGTCTGGAAACAAACGGGCCTGGCAACCATCAGGCAAACAACGCGGCAGGTTCTCCGGTAAACCGCCACCTGTGATGTGAGCCATGCCATTCAACGGGATGTTGTTCTTCAGCAGGGCCTGCACCAACGCCGGATAAAGCTGGGTCGGTTTCAGCAGGTCGTTGATCAGAGAGCGTTGAGCGGGTCCGTAGCGCGTTGATTCATCAGCACCAGCCTTCTCCAGCACATTGCGCACCAGGCTGAAGCCATTGCTGTGGACTCCGCTGCTGGCCACTCCGATCACGGCATCACCCGCTTGGATGCGGTGGCCGTCGATCAGCTCGCTCTCCTCGACCACCGCAACGCAGAAGCCGGCGAGGTCGTAACGACCAGCAGGGTAAAAGCCAGGCATCTCGGCGGTTTCACCGCCCAGCAATGCACAGCCGCTGTCGCGGCATCCATCAGCGATTCCCTCCACCACCTCCGCCATGGCCTCTGGGCTCAGAGCCCCGGTGGCCATGTAATCGAGAAAAAACAGTGGTTCGGCGCCGGACGTGATCACGTCATTCACACACATGGCCACAAGGTCGATGCCGACTCCGTGATGGGAGCGATGGTCCTGCGCCAGTTCGAGCTTTGTGCCGACGCCATCGGTTCCGGACACGAGCAGGGGCTGCCGCATTCCACTTGGCAGCCTCATCATTCCTCCAAAGCCTCCGAGGCCACCAACCACCTCGCTGCGGTGAGTGGCTTCCACGGACGCTTTGATCCGTTGAACGAAAGCCCGACCGGCTTCAACGTCCACGCCGGCACTCTTGTAATCCATGGATCGCTGCGGCTGTTCCGATCCTCCCCCGCCGCCGGGCTCGTCGTGCCGGATGCAACTTGTCGCTCCCGCGACAAACCCCTACTGTCGCCACGACTTTTTTGGGCCGATCAGTATGGGCATGGCTATGAACCTGATCGGCATCGGTGCTGCAGCGTCTGCTCTGCTGATGAGCATGCCGCTGCAGCTACTGGCGGCGGAGGACTTGGAGCCAGGCGCCCTAGGGCTGAGCAGTTGGCCTGGGCGGTTGCTCGATTCCGTGGCGGTCCCAAAGCCGGACCAGAAGACGGTGCTGACCCCAGCGGAGATTCGTGAGGTGTCTCTTCCAGTTCCCGCTGCAATTCTGCCGCCGCCCAAATTGAAGCCTGTGCCTTCTGTGGTTCGGGTGTTGACGGGTGAAGCCAGCTGGTACGGCCCGGGCTTCTACGGCAACCGCACTGCAAACGGAGAGATCTATCGCCCCGGCACGATGACAGCGGCCCATCGCACCTTGCCTTTCGGCACCAAAGTGAGAGTGACCAATCTGTGGAATGGACGGAAGGCCGTGATCCGGATTAACGACCGTGGTCCTTTCGTTGATCATCGCGTGATCGATCTGGGCCACGGAGCAGCCAGCCACCTCGGACTGACAGCGTCTGGGATCGCCCAGGTGAAACTTGAGGTGTTGCGCTGACTCTGCGTCTTCTCACAACGGAGCAAGAGCTGCGCGGATGGTGCCAAGGTGCGGATGCCGCCGTGCAGTTCGTTCCCACCATGGGTGCTCTGCATGCCGGCCATGGTGCCTTGATTCAGCGTGCTGCGCAGCAGGGGCTAGTGCTGGTGAGCGTGTTTGTGAACCCCCTGCAGTTCGGACCTTCGGAGGATTTTGATCACTATCCGCGCACTCTCGATGCGGATTGTCTGATGGCTGAGGAGTGGGGGGCCGCGGCGCTATGGGCTCCCAGCGTGGCAACGGTGTATCCCCAGGATCGGCAGGTTCCCACCCGTGTCGCACCAGTGGCGTTGCAGCAGCATCTCTGCGGTGCCGGACGACCGGGCCATTTCGACGGGGTGGTCACTGTGGTGGCAAGGCTTCTGGATCTTGTGCGACCGCAGCAGATCTGGCTTGGGGAGAAGGACTGGCAGCAGCTGGTGATCCTGCGTCGCCTGGTCCAGGACCTCTACTTGCCGGTGAGGGTCTTCGCCGTCGCCACGTCCCGAGAGAAAGACGGGCTTGCACGAAGCTCTCGCAACAAATACCTCTCCCCGTCTCAGCGGCTTCAGGCCTCAGCCCTGCCGTTCATCCTGGGCCGTGCGGCTGCCGATTCTCCTTTGGCAGCGATTCGCCGCGACCTCACCGAAGCCGGTCTCGAGGTGGAGTATGTAGAGAGGGTTGACCCTCTTACCCTGCAACCCTGCGGAGCAGAGAAGGCGATTTCGCTGCTTGCAGCCGCGGTGCGCTGTGGAACGACCCGACTGATCGATCACGTTTTCTTGATGACCCGCCAGCCCCTCGTCGCGATCGATGGCCCCGCTGGTGCCGGGAAAAGCACGGTGACCCGCTCGTTTGCTGAACGCCTTGGCCTTACTTACCTCGACACCGGTGCGATGTATCGCTCGGTGACCTGGTGGGTGCAGAAGAACGGTGTGGATCCCGCTGATGCTGCTGCGATCGAACCGTTGCTGGCTCGGTTCGAGCTGCAGCTGCAGTCAAACCCCGGGGCTGGGCAGCTGGTGCTGGTCAATGGTGTGGACGTGAGCGAAGCGATCCGATCCCCGGAGGTGACGGCGTCTGTGTCTGCGGTGGCGGCGCATCGTTGCGTCCGCCAGGGGCTCACCGCTCAGCAGAAGGCCATGGGGGCCAAAGGTGGCCTGGTGGCTGAGGGGCGAGACATCGGTACGGCCGTGTTCCCCGATGCGGATTTGAAGGTGTTTCTGACGGCAACCGTGTCCGAGCGGGCCCGACGGCGCGCCCTGGATTTGGCGCAGCGCGGTTTCCCTGTGCCCGAGAGCGCCGAGCTGGAGGCCCAGATTGCTGAGCGGGATCATCTCGACAGCACCCGGGAGGAGGCGCCGCTGATCCATGCTTCTGATGCGGTGGAACTCGTGACGGATGGCATGGATATCGAAGCTGTGATCGAGGCCCTGATTGCAGAGTTCCGCTCCCGTGTTGCTGAGGAGGCCTGGCCTACGCCAGCGGGCTGAGCTCATCCAAAAGGTTGCTGCAGGCATCCTCGAGCAGATCAAGAACATGCTCAAAGCCCGCTTCACCGCCGTAGTAAGGATCAGGAACTTCCGTTTCCTTGAAACGACTTGCGTAGCTCAGCATTGGCTTCACGGTGGCCAAAGCATTTGGGCCTGCCTCCTGAGCCAGGCTTTCAACGGCGGCCAGGTTGTCGTTGTCCATGGTCAACACCAGATCGAAACTGGAGAAGTCGTCGAGGCTGATCTGACGTGCCCGACTCGGTAGGTCGATCCCCCGTCGGTTGGCGGCTGCTGTCATCCTGCGGTCGGCGGGGTTGCCGACATGCCAGCCGCCGGTTCCAGCGGAATCCACCACGAACTGATCAATTAGCCCCCGTTGCTTCAGCAGATGCAGGAAGACACCTTCCGCAGCGGGGGATCGGCAGATGTTGCCGAGGCACACGAACAGCAGCTTCTGGGTCATTCGGCGTTGAGGCGTTGAAGGGCGAGTTGGGCCCGGAGGCGCACCACCTTGACATCCTCGGAAGAGGAGGAGAGCTGCCGCAACAGAGCCAGGGCCTGATCAGTCATCGAACCCGACACGTTGGAGTGTTGCAGGCGCCGTTCGAGTCCGAAAGCAGCGGCGTAGCGGACCACCCATTCGTCGTCTCGGCCAGCCAGCAGCAGCCCGTCGCAGCAGCGACGGAGGGCATCAGCATCCCTGCTGTTGTTCAGGTCCAGCTCGGCCAGGCCCCTTGTTGCTGCTCGCCGCACACTCGGTGCGATGTCGGCCTGGAGAGCGTGTTCGAGAAGTTCGAGCCCCCTGGGGTCACGCAGTGTTGCAAGCACCTTTACCACCCAGGCCCGGGCGCCGTAGTTCCTGGCATCCAGGTTTACCAGCAGCTTGGGAACAACCGCGCATCCCAATCGGATTAAGCCCTCGGTCGCCACGTTGGCTACAGCAGGGTTGTTGAACCCCAGCACCTTGATCAGCGTTTCGGCAGCTTCCGGATCCTGGAGTGACGCGATGGCCTGGGTCGCCTGAACCAGTTCAGCCGTGCTGGTGGCCCGGTTCAACCGTGCAAACGCTGCTGTGAGCTCAGCTGTCGCCATCAGATCAGCGCATCCATGGCTCGAAGCACCTGCGGATCCTCGCTGTGTTCCGCCAGGCTGCGCAAGGCCACGAGTTTGAGGCTGGGTTCCACCGCAGCTGCACAGATGGCCGAGCCTGCCCCGGTCCAGCCCGTGGCGCCCAGATCCAGCAGTGCACCTCGGCGCACCAGGGCCTCAGGGTGTTTGAGCAACTCGATCAACTGCACTCCCCAGCTGGAATCACCGGTCAGTTGGAGAAGGGCCCTGTAGGCGGCAGCGCGGATCAGAGGGCGCGGATGGTTTGCGAAAGGGCGAATTGCCGCCAGGGTTTCAGCGCTGCAAAGACCGATGTCACCGAGGGCCTCGATCAGCGCTTCGCAGGGCTCCTGAAGCAAGGGTGAGCCGGTCTGTTCGCCTCCAGCGACTGCGGTGCCGCTTTCAATCAGGCGTCGGATGCCGGGTACTGCAGCTGGATCCCTCAGCCGTCCGAGGCTGCGAGCTGCTTCCTCGCGCATGGTGTAATCGGTTGAGTTCAGCAGTTCGCACAGAGGGTTGCGGGCCGCCGGGTTTCCTAGTCGTCCGAGGGCACGGATGGCATTCAGCGCAACCCCGCGACGGTCTTGGTCGACCGGTGTCTGCTCCAGTGCTTTAAGCGTCTTCAGGAGCAGAGGTACCGCTTCTGGGTGGCGGCTTCGCATCTTCCCCAGCCACCAGGCGGCGTAGTACTGCGCGGATGGATCGGCGCTCATGCCGAGGTTTGCGATCACCTGAGTTTCGTTCAGGGGCGCCGTCACAGCCATGCGTTCGTCATGTCCGAAGCCCAGCTCTCGGTTCTGCGGAAGCGGAATTCACCGGCGACCGATCCCCAGCAGCGTTCATTGGTGATGGGGTCATGCCCCCGATCCAGAGTCGCGAGGGCGTCGCCCTGGAGATGGAATCGACTCACCAGCACGGTGTCTTTGCCGTTGCGGTGCACGATGCAACGACAGCCCGGTTCCATGGCTCCGTGATATCCATCCGACTGCTCCACAACCTGGTAGTGGCATTGGTCCAGACAGATGAGATCGTCGTCACGAATCTCTTGTCGCTGGTGCGGATTAAAGGTTGCTGTTGCAAAGCGAGCTGGGTCGCGGAAGGTGTGGTTCCAGAGCTTGATCGTGCCTTTGGACTGCTCCTCCGCCCGAATCATTCGTAGCCGATAAGGGTTCTTGGGATCCACTGCATAGCTTTGCTCCAGCAGGATCGATCCTGGTTGTAAATGCTCCAGAGGTCGATAGCGCAGGAAAATGTGGGCGTACAACGGTGGATTGTCGAACGCCTGCTGCTGATTGCTGTACTCACCACAAAGCAGAGTGAGGAAACGCCGGACATCGGGGGTCATCGCACGACTCGTTTGTGGTCCGGAAGCAAACAATAAAAAAAGCCCCCCTTTGAAGGAGGGCTGAGGGCATAGCGCAGCTCTGATCAGATCAGGGCATTGATGGCGTAGTCGATGTAGCTGTTGGCTTCAGTGGCTGCGTCACCACTGAGACCATGGTTGGACTTGATGTGCTTTAGAGCTTCCACATACCAGGAAGGAGAGAGCTCGAAAGTGCGGTTGATCTCGTCCAGGCCCGCGATCAGGTAGTCGTCCATGGGGCCGGTGCCACCTGCCACCAGGCAGTAAGTGATCATGCGCAGGTAGTAGCCCACGTCACGGGAGCACTTGGCTTTCCCTTCATTAGTGGAGGCGTAATTAGCGCCTTCCATCTGGGTGGTGTAAGGGAACTTGGTGTAAACGGCCTGAGCGGCACCGTTCACCAAGGCGTCAGCCTTGCTGGTGAGAGCCTTGGCAGCCTCCAGGCTGGCTTTGGCACGGTTGAAGCGGCCTGAAGCGGCTTGCACTTCTGTGTTGCTCAGGAAACGACCCTGAGAATCAGCTGCTGCAACAGCTTCGGTGAGAGGGGTTTTCATGAATCTGTAAAAGGATTAATGACGTCGAATCCAGGCGCCGATCAGGCGACAGACGCGGCCGCGCGATCGAAGTAAGTGCCGATCTCACTGCTCAGTGAGGCACAGTCTCCAGCGGAGATGTCAGCTTTGTCGTTGATGATTGCCAGAGCGGTTTCCTTCATCAGGTTCACGCCAGCTGCCACAGAAGCACCAGGGGTGCCAAGGGCGAGATAGGTCTCGCGCAGACCGTTCAGGCAACGGTCTTCCATCACGGAAGCATCACCGGTGAATGCGGAGTAGGTGACGTAGCGCAAGATGATTTCCATGTCGCGCAGGCAGGCAGCCATGCGACGGGAGGTGTAGGCATTACCGCCGGGGGCGATCAAGGCCGGTTGCTGAGCGAACAACTGGCGTGCTGCCGAAGCCACGATGGTGGAAGCACTGCTGGAGATGCGATTCACGGCATCCAGACGCTTGTTGCTGTCAGAAACCATGGCAGCGAGAGCATCGATCTCGCTGGTGTTGATGAATTGTCCCCGGGCGTCGGCCTGGGCGACAACCTTGGTGAAGGCGTCGAACATGGTTGTTGTCCTGTTAACTACGTCTGGAGAGGGATCTCAGACTCAGATGGGATGGAAAAAAGCTATTGCCCTCATCCCGTCGTTGGTGATTCTGACCAAAGAGCCGGACGCTCCCCGAAAGCTGTTCATAATGCTTAACTCCCTTGCCACGACAAGGAAGTCAGCGGTTTTACAGCTTAGAGATCGAACAACACGTCATGAATGTATGCCTCGGTCCACTCGCTGCCGTAAAAACGGGTCAACATCCCTCGAGCAGGGTCCTTTTCAGCTCGATAGCTGGTGTACCTCTTCTGGCCCGCTAACAGTTGCGTGCTTCTCGCTTGTTCCACAGGCTCGGCTTCTTCAACAAGTTTTAGATAAAGGCTGAGGTAGTCCCTGAATGCCTGATTGACCACGCGATCGATCAGCTCATCACCCTCCCTGCCGAGGGGCAGTCTCGTCCAGAGAAAGGCTGGGGAGAAGTAGGGCTCCGCTTCCTCCGGTATGGGGCCTCCACCAGGAAGTTCATCGCGCCATCGCTCGAAAATTGGCATCAGACGATCCCACACCGGTTGCGTGTGCTGGACATCACCCTTGTCCACCGGCTGAAGATCAAGGGCAAGCAGGTGACCATTCGGCAGAGTTACCAGGTCGGCCCCGAAAAAAGGCAGATCAAATTGGCAGCTCGGATTGATCACAAAATTGAGCACCGATGCGGCGGCTCCGGCCTCGACGCAGGCACTGCGGACCTGTCGCAGTTTCTCAGTGCTGCAGGCCCAGGTGGCAGTCGTCACCGGCGTCGGTTTCGCTTTGGAACCAGTTTCTCCAGTTTTTTGCAAAAACTGTTCCGGCACTGGGTAAGGCTTGGGTTGCATTGAGGCCAATGCTTCGACAGCGGTATCCAAGAACGGCTGCCACCGCCAACCGTTGATCTGAACGGGATCCAGGCTGCTGGTGCGGAGGTCAGAACTCATGCGGGTTGATGGCTGGCGGGGAAGAGGAACTCGTGCAGAAAACGATCAGACCAGTCTTTACCGAAATGGCTTGTGAACAATCCATGGGCGGGATCTCTCTCTGCGCTGTAAATGTCATATGAAATCTGGAGCCTTATTACTTCTTCGGGGGGAAGCTTTGACCCTTGTTCTGCAGCGGCATCGTGCATGTCCCAATAGGCATTGAGGAACGCATCAAAAGCCTTTGGTAATGAGCCTTCTGCTTGGTCTGCGCCTCCTCTGCAGAACAACAACCAAGGGGAAAAATATTGGTTGGGATCAAAGGAGCGCATCGTCTCTTCACTGTTGAGATCCGGGAATTGTTTGTTTAATGATTTCAAGCCTGTGAAATGCTGCTCGAGATATGTCGGGTCTTGAATGAGTGGTTGGAAGTCGAGAACAGCAACAAGTTTTTGTCGATCTCCAAACCAGAGTAAGTCGATCCCCATCAAAGGGTGATCTAAAGAATAGTCTGGGTATGCCACTGAGTTCAACACTTGCAGCTTAGAACCTGCATCTAGCCTAGTAACTCTCCATCTCCTGAATCCAGGCACTTCCCAAAGCCAGCTGGTGATTTTGCTGTCTTTTTTTTGAGAATGTTCGCTTTCCAGGCCTGCAGGTATTTCCAGATGGGAACCTCCTCTGGAAATGATTTTATTCTGTAAAGTTTCAAGAAAGTGGTCAAACATTTTCTTTAAAGGATTGGAGTTCGGTTGGCTAAATCACTGGCACGATGGGCAACCTCGCGAATTTCATCGTCTGTAGGGCATCTGAATTCAGTGCAATATGTTGTCATTGTTACTCCGTTAAGGCACTGTACAGAGCTGACGCGCATGCGAAGTTGGTCTGTTACGAACCAGCACCTTTCGATTCCAATATTTGAATCGTATCGGGTGGTAATTGTTAGTACGCCATCGCTGGCAAAACTATAAGTGCTGATAACCGAGTTTTTTTCAACATATCCCACATCCCTTAGGAGGAAACCTTTTCTTGAATCATTTCTCTCCGGAATGTCAATAACGATCGCTGCATAATCGTCGTTTCTGACTCCCTTCTTGGTGTTGCTTTCCCACCAAAAACGTGCACCACCTGTACAGTCTTCAGTTTTAACATTCAAGTTATTGCATATTTTGCTGACTTCTGTATCTTGTGGGCCAAATGGTTCTATGATTAAATTTGAGTCAGCTGCTTCATCATCCTGATGATCCAAATGATGCACAGCTCGGCGATTTAACCAAGTCCCATGGCTGGCTTTGAAAAAAGCTGCCATGCTCATCGGGGTTTCAAAAATCTTGGACATTGATGTTGCCGAGCATTGATACTAATCGGTTGTCAAATTTTCACTCAGTTTTTTGATTGCTGGGCATTTCTCTGGGCCACTAACTGTGACATAACCTCGTCAAGTCGATTCAGTTCTTGATGTTCGGCAATCGTGGCGTCGATTTTCTTTTGAGATAGCCTCAACTTTTTCCCGAGGCTCACAACATCTTGAAAAAGACGCTCTTTGTATAAAGCTAGTTCGTCTATCGATTCTTGTAATTCTTTGATGCTTGGGGGCTCGGAGTGAGGTTGTTCCATGACGTCAAGCAATGTTTTGTGTAGTTTACTTAGCCCCTGGGCTGACATGGCTTAAAGGGCTGTTTCCGAAATGATGCAATTTTTACTGAAGTAGAGAAGAGTAAGAGAGCAGTCGGTTCCAAAAGGTACTACCAGCTGGTCATTTCTTAGCCAGGCAGGCGTTAGGTGACAAACCCTTGCGTGATCGCTGCTTTTGAGAAGCTGCCCTGAAGAGCCGACTTATGTTGCTTTGGCGCTTCTCCCCCCCCCTTTGGGATTTCAGGTTCCCTCAACCTGTCCCCCCAGGTGGCTTTAGAAGCACTGCATATACCAACTGTCTGGCCCCCAATGCTCGACGCATTTTCCCGCACAGTCGTCAGTGCTGACGCCAAAACTGCACCCGTAGGTGGTAGCGAACTCGCTAGCCTCCGTGAGTACGTACAAGATGGCAACAAGCGCCTTGACGCTGTTAATGCCATCACTTCAAACGCTTACTGCATCGTTTCTGATGCTGTAACCGGAATGATTTGCGAAAACACTGGTCTGATTCAGGCTGGTGGCAATTGCTACCCGACTCGTCGCATGGCTGCATGCCTACGGGACGGTGAAATTGTTCTTCGCTACATCAGCTATGCGCTGCTGGCCGGCGATGCTTCCGTGCTTGATGACCGCTGCCTCAATGGCCTGAAGGAAACCTACATTGCTCTAGGTGTTCCTACTCAGTCCGCTGGCCGTGCTGTCTCAATCATGAAGTCGGCTGCGACTGCTTTGATTGGCCAGACGAATACCCCTGCAAATGGTGGTGCCAAGTATCGCAAGATGGAGACCACCCAAGGTGATTGTTCTGCACTTGTTGCTGAAGCTGGCTCCTATTTTGATCGTGTGATCGGCGCAATCAGCTGATTGATCTGAACTCATTTTTCATCAAACATTCAGCACCACTATTTAAGGCTTCTTAAATGAAATCCGTCGTCACTACTGTTGTGACCGCAGCTGATGCAGCCGGTCGCTTCCCCTCTCAAAACGATCTCGAAGCAGTTCAAGGCAACATTCAACGTGCAGCAGCACGTCTTGAAGCAGCTGAAAAGCTTGCCGCCGGCCTTGACAATGTCACCCGCGAAGCTGGAGATGCCTGCTTCAACAAATATGCCTATCTGAAGCAGCCTGGTGAAGCTGGTGACAGCCAGGTCAAGGTGGACAAGTGCTACCGCGACCTTGGTCACTACATGCGTCTGATCAACTACTGCTTGATCGTGGGTGGTACTGGTCCTCTGGATGAGTGGGGTATCGCAGGCGCCAGAGAGGTTTACCGTACTCTGGGTCTTCCTACTAACGCTTACATCGAAGCTCTTACTTATACCCGCGATCGTGCATGTGCACCTCGCGACATGAGCCCACAGGCTCTTAACGAGTTCAAGAGCTATCTTGATTACGCTATTAATGCTCTTTCTTGAATCAAAGATAGATTCAAATTCAGGGTGGTCTTAGACCACCCTTTTTTTATGCCCAAAACTATTCGTAGCCTTTGCGTTCTCACGGTTGGCGGTGGGGGGAGGCTTCACGAAGGAGAACAAAACCCATTATGATCATAATAAAGTTAAAATGACAACGTTCATCCTTTCCCACAACCTTCAGGTTCAATCCGAAGGAGTCCCAGCATTTATCAATCAAGAACTGGCGGAAGGTTTAAAATCTTGCTCTAATTCAATATCCAGTAGTGAAGTGATTAATCATCCACATTGGATTATTAAAATCACTTCCTCTCTATCTCATTCAGAGTTGGCTGTTGAATTAGTAAAAGCGTGGAAAGCCTATAGAGCAAAGCAGGGCCATCAAACAGACCATACAATTTTGGCTCTGGGTGGCAAGAAAGATACTGATGCAATGCCAAATGCCCCTCTTCAGAAAGATTTTTGGGGGGTTGATTTGGTCGAAGTTGACGACAAATCGGCTTTTCTTGAAGCTATAAATTGGGAGATGCTTAAGGCATCTCGCAATCCTGATAATATTTTTGAAGTTTATCTATGAAATTGATTTGTTTTTAGCGAGCCTTGCGCCTCCCTCTTTTGCGGGCGGGTTTTTTCTCTTCGGTATAGCTCTCTTCTGCTTTTACGGAATCCTCTTCTTTGCCTTTGCTGCTCGGTTTCGTTGCTACAACTACCTTTTCAAGTAGTTTTTGGGATTGAGCCTTCAATTTTTCGCCGGTATTTTTAGCGCTTTTTCCTGGCTTTTGGTCAGGTTGGACATCTGTAATTATGCCTCCATTTTGCATAAAAGATGTCATCCATCTGCTCATCAATCGCGTATCGAGGGAAATTGTTTGTGGAGTAGTAGGCCTCGAATCAGGCATTACACCAACTGATACCCTTAGAAAACGACCTGGGAAGGGACCCATATTCAGATGTTAGAACTTTATGCATTATCTTTTGCATTCCTGATATTGCAAGTCAAATAACATTTTTCTTAGCCTGGCTAGTGGTCTTTGGCTTCTAGGGCTTTGGCTGGTCATTTAGCGATTCAAGGATGTAAAATTAGTTAATAGCTTATTTGATCTTGATGTCAGGCGCACTTGACAATATCCATCCTGAATTAGATCAGTCAAGCACGATTAATATTCTTTCAAAAGATGTCAATGATGTTGATAGCGAAAGCGATTATTATATGGCTGTTTCACATTTGGTGAATTTTCCAGACTCAGTGTCGATTCAAGCATTAATGAGTTTTTTGGAATATTCATCACCAGCTAGATCTGTTCTTCTTGCACAAAGGAAGGCTGTAGAGGTTTTGGCTCGTTTAGATGCCGTCGAGGCAGAGCCTGTCATTGCCTCTTGCCTAAGAAGTTTGGATATTTATATGATAGAGAATGCAGCGTGGGCCTTGGCCGAGTTGAATTGCCAAGAGCCATCAGTACATTCTTTGATGACAGAGTTGGTGCAAGATACTAGCCAAAATCAAAGAGTCTTAATTCAGAGTCTGGCCAAATTAAATGTAACTCTAGCTATTCCAGCCATAAAAAATTTGCTGAAAAGTGATCAGCCATCGGTACGTGGTGCTGCAATCGCAGCGATGGTTCGGTTAACAGGAGAACGTTCTAACTTACAAGACCTCGGTGAACATTTATTTGATCCCAATCAGATGGTACGCCAGTGTGCGGTTCAGGATATTATTGATTCTGATGCGTCGGAACTATTAACCGACCTATTGCAGGCACCAATTTCACCTTCATTTCGGCTAAGAGCTATTCGATCTTTCATCAACCAAAAGAAAAATTCAGAATTAAATCAACCATATATTGCAGCAATTGATCAAGTGCTACGCGATGATCCCAGAAAGATTACTGTATTGCATTCTTTCTCTGAAATTATTCCAGTCGAGATTTTATTGCAAAATTTATTTCATCCCGACTTTAGTCGCTGCTATCTTGCAATGAATTCCTTGCTGCAGTGCTCTCCAGATGAAGTATGGCGTCATGTGGAAGAAATTTGGAATTCAAAAATTCATAATGACTACGGTGCTCATTATTTTTTGATTCAATTATTCGGATTGATGAATGGGTGGAATCTTAAGGATAAGAATTTAATTTGCCCATTGCTTTTAGAGGCGGTTTTTGATCTCCGGCCTCAATTCAAGAAGTCACCTCCTGCAGCGTTGTTGTCGCTTTCTCGATTGTTCCCTGGTGAATGTGATCAAATATTCCAAATTTGGCTTTTACCTTCTCAGACATCATCGTGGATTTATAGATACTCTGCTCTATTGGCTATAGAGTCCGATCACTCTTTGGCTGTCTATTCTGATCAAATCAGGGAATTGGCTTTGTCTGACCCTGCATTTTTAGTACGCTGCAAGGCTCAGAGTATTTATGACACTCTGTAGAAACGATTTGTGAGTCGTTTCGCCACTTCCTCCTCAATGCTATATTTAAATTATTGCATTTACTCATTGCCTTGAGCAACGATCAGTCTAATCCTGCTATCGATACACTATTCGAAGACTTGATGCATCCCAATCCTCGGATTCAAGAAGATGCTTGCCTTCAGATGGCAGAGAATTATGCATCAGAAGCTTTACCTCGTCTCCTTGAATTGTTTGAGCATGAAGACCCCAAAGTTTACCGTGGAGCAGTGAAGGGTGTCGGATTCTTTGGTTATAAAGCCTTTTTGCCCATCATTGAGCTTTATGGTCGAACCAAGAATCAAACCGCAAGACGATGTTGCCCAAAGGCATTTGTTCAGTTGTTCAAGAATTTTCCTGATCAGCCTTTTCCTGGCGAGGTGATGGAGTTGCTCAGGGATTCGATCGCAGACTCAGATATGGTTGTTGTTCAAGGAGGATTAATGTGCCTTGGACAGCTTGGTAAGCAGCAAATTGGTGGTGATGAAGCCGTTCAGCTCCTTATCAATGTGCTTAAAAATGAGAACGTTGCTTTGGTGTTCAGCGCAACGCAAGCTTTAGCAGATATTAATCATCCGCTCGTTGCTAGTTCATTGAAGTCTCTGATGGATTCATCCACGGATCCCTTGATTAAGGAAGCTGCCGAATCTGGATTGGCACGACACGAAAATCTAGTGGCGATTTCTAAGCAGGAATAAAGCTACTTCTTGCGCGACTTGTCTTTGATTCGGCAATGGCCATTCTAATATCAATAATTGGATCAGTTTGGCGGGACTTGTTTGAGTCGGTGAATAGTTCAAAATCTACTGGCTTTTCACAAGCGATCACCTCATATGCCATCACTGCCGAGTAGCGCAGGCCCCAATCATCTGGTTCAGTTAATGCCCAATGCAGGGTGGACTGAATCGACGATCGGGTGTCTTGTCCTTCATCAAATTCGTGGTAAATCTTCCCTAACGCCAATAGAGCGACGCGTCGAATCTTTCCCTGGCAGTGGTTTGCTATTTCAAGCCCGATCACTTGTTGGAGAGCAGCTGCCGCCTGAGTGCATTTCATGTAATACAGAAGTTGCACAATTGCGGCACGAATGTCTTGATCGTGATTTTCAAGACATGCTGCGCAAATCTGCGTGCAATCAGCTGCTTCATCCTCTTGTAGTGTATTTAGTAGCTGCTCATGACCAACAGGGTTTTGTTGAATCAGCTTGATTAAATGCTGTTTCGTCAGCTGAAGTGGGCTTACCCCCACAGTGCTGTTGTTCTGGACGTGGTTTGTGGAGGGTAGATTCCCTTGAAATGCGTCTGTGATCAGAGAGTCAATCTTTGAAATTAGGGTCTGGATTGTATTGTCGGATATTAATTTTCCTGAGCTGGCGAGATTGCTTTCTCTGATATATGTCTCCAGAATCTGTTTCAATGCTGCCATTTTTACATTGTTTGGAAGTTCGGCGGTTGCTATTATTTCGTCCAGATTGGCATCATGGCACTGAGCTATATCAAATGCCGCTGATTGCCTTAGGAAAGCATTCTGGTCTGATAAATTATTGATGATAATTTTTAGATACTGCTTATCCTTCGTCATCCTGTAAAAATAAACCCCTGCAGCTCCTTGGATTCGTTTTGAGCTGTCATTCAAATATGGACTGATCAAATCTTCCACCTCCCATATCTCAAATGCAGCTAATGCCTCGATTAGCACCTCCATGGGCTTTGGAGAGGATGCTGCCTTGAGATATGCAATCAAACTTGGAGCAGCTCTTGAATCATTAATTGACTTCAAAGCAAGAATCGCGGCTTCCTGAAGACGCAAATCAGTTGAATCCAGTGACTGGATTAATGAGGGCACGGCCTGCGAATTCGCGATCATTCCTAGAGATCGTGCAGCTTGCCGACGCAAGGGATATCCTCCTAATTCTGTTTGATCATTATCTTCATTGAGAACTTCACATAGGACTGTCAGTGCTTCTAGTGCTTTATTTTTTCCAACCCACCAGATTGCATGGTATTTAAGGGCAGTGTCATCACTCTTTTTAATGACATCAAGAGCTGAACTTATTGAATTAATGACAGCCATCTATGCTTTACAGGGTTAAGGACTTAATAAACAGCGACTGCTTGAGGCCAGCTTTCTGAGTTCCTTGTCAGATCGGCTCGAGTCCTTGGTAATACCCGCCGGCACGGAAGTCGTACCGTTCAACCTCATCTTCTTTGCTGCACGTTGTTTGGGAGTATTCCAGTAGTGTTTTAAAGCCGGCCGGGACAAGTTTTGGGCATAACTCACCGATGTCGTTTGCAAATGGACAGAAATACACTCCTGCCCATCGGTTCAGAAATCGACCTTGAATTTCTTCTGAAAAAACAAAACCATGAATCTTGGCAAGCCTGAGTATTTCTTCTGGCTGTGCTTCGGCAAATTGACCTCTGAGATCGCTGTCTTCCCTAAGTACACCAATGAAACGAATGAATTCGGCTCTTGACATGTCTGAAGACCAAAATCTCTCTTGATTTTATCAGTAGACTGTTGATCGCCTTGACCTTGCTTTGCTTTTCATTATGCTTCTACAAGGACAAATGAAATTCGTTGATAGAGATGTAATTAGTTGAAATTTTATCTATTCATTGCCTGCCTTTAGAATTTTAATTGCAACATCAATCACTTTCTTGACATCTGAATCTTCTTCTGTATTAGCCGCCTTGCTAAGGCCTTCTATCGCTTGAAAAGCAGTGAGCTTCATCAATGAGAGCGCTGTATTCTTTCTCACCTGTGGATCTGTGTCGCTCAGTTTTTTTATCAGTAGATCCTGAACATCTTCTGCATCACAGGATTTTCCAATCAAGGTGACTGCTTCGGCTCTTACCTCACTGCTCTGGTCATCGACTGCTTTAATAAGGCGGTCCATTGCTTTGTTGTCTTGCAAGGCTTGGATTTGATCTCCAAGTGCTGAGATGGCTGCTACTCGCACTTCTGCATAGGGTGAATCACATGCTTCCAGTAATGCTTCTGGTGCTTTTGCTCCAATAAATGTGAGCGCTAGATTGATCAATCCAACCTGGAATGGCGTGCATTCTGGATTCACCAGTATTCCCAACAGTGATTCCAATGCATCTGGACCAATGGTTGCCATTGCTCCTGCTGAGGAGCCCAGAACGACCGGATCATCGTCTTCAAGAAATGCTTCTAGGAGATAGGGCAATGCGGTTTTACTACCAATTAAGTTCAGCGTTTTTGCTGAGGCTCGTCTAACAACAACGTTTTCATGTTTTCGTAGAGCTGTGCACAAAATTGGGATTGCCTCTGTTCCAATGGCGCCTAAACTTTTTGCGAATGTAAGTCTTAATTTACCCCGAGTATCACCTAATCCTGCCACCATTTTTTGTATGGACTCTTGATCTGAGCTTGGTGTTTCCCCCTCCATTAACTTGTTAGTGAGTTCATCGGCCAATTGAAGAGCCTCTTCTTCCGTCAGCTGACTATTGCTGATGGACGAGAGGTCTGAGGGACTCTGCTGCACTGCTCTTATCAGAGTTTTGTTGATTCCATCTAGTCTATAGCAATAGGGAATTATCTTGCTTTGCGCTCTTCCTATGTGATTAGAAAATCGACAAGAAAAAACTCCCTATTTTGGTAGGGAGTTGATTGAATCAATAGTAAAAGTAATCTCGATTGAGTTCGTCTTACTCGATTTTTTAGAAATGAACTCCAAATGGTCGGAATGACGCTTTACCTGTGACCTTGGGTGGGTTGTGACCAGAGTATTTCTGCACTGGCAGTGAAGGTACTGGCTTCATTGTTGTTGTATACATTGATATTGCTGCTGTTGCTAGTTGATTTGTTGTTCTACTTCTTGCACCTTGTGCACTGTCGCTGACAGCCACCTTTGTGCTGCCCAACTCTCTCATCATGTTAAATGAAGAGGTCATCATGCCAGCATAAGAATCACCTGTTCTCCAATAGGGAACTATTGATGAACCAAACACTTCGGAATACTCAGCAGAATCCGTCAAACTATCGATCAAAGCTTCAAATCCTTCTTCAGCTTGCAGCTTGATGCTGTTCTGAATCTCTTCTTGATTCAGTGGTGCTCTACCAAGCAAGTGTTTGAAATTTAATTCAATACCCCTTTGAGGGGCGACAGAATGAAAATAGTGCTTCTTGTAAAATTCAGATTTTGCAAGACCATTCACGAAATCACGTACTGTGATTTCACCATTCATTAATCGCGCTTCTAAGGATGTGCATCTTTCTAATTCAGTCGGTGGTTGATTACCATACACTTGGCGATACCCAGACTTGATAGTGCGTTCCAGCGCAGCTGAGTCACTGGGATGATATTCATCAAAAACTGAACCGAATGGACACTCACTATGAAGCCTAGGTCCAATGCCTAAACCCATTGACGAGCATGTGTTTCGCTTGAAGTCTGCAATAGATCCAGCAACTGTTCTTGCTACTGTATTTTTTCCTGCCTTGCTTGCTATTGAATACGAAGCTGACCTTGTTTTGTTTGTTGAGGCCATTCCAGCAGGACTGGTTTGCGTACTGAGCATGATGAGGTGGGAGGTTGGTGTTCAAGATATCTTTCCCTCAGAATGAGCATCAGTACGCAAATGCGTAGCTAATTGCCTTTATTCGGAGAAAAAAAATTTCTGTTTTGACGAAGGATTCGAGTTTTGATAGGTCAATTATCTATTTCTATAATTGCGTTCTCCGAGGAGTCGCATTTGTTGATCGAATTTATTTGACCAAAGATCTTAATATCTTCGATCAGGATTTCATTGGTTGATACAATGCAAATACCTCCTTAGATGCTTCTTGAAATTCGTTAAAAAAAAGGGATGAGCCTTAGCTCATCCCCTCTATCACTTAAGAAACATCAGTTTCAACGGAACTGAGAATCAACCCAGGGAGTTGATGACGTAGTCCAGAAGCTGGTTGTAAGCAGTCAGAGCCTGTGCGCTCATGTCGCGGGGGGCACAACCACGTGAGCGGATGTGGGAGAAACCAGCAACATAGGTACCAGCATCGATGCTGAGTGCCTTATATACTTCCTTCTGACCGTTGATTGCCAGCTCGTCCAGGGGGCCGGTGCCACCGGTGACCAGGCAGTAGTTGATCAGACGCAGGTAGTGAACGAAGTCACGCTTGCACTTTTCCTTGCCTTCTGTTGCACACTTACGAGGCTGACGCCCAGTAGCACCATTGGGGTACTGGCTGTAAACAGCATCGACAGCTTCTTGAGCAACGGCGTCGTAGTTGCTGGCGAGCTTTTCAGCAGCTTCCAAACGTGCAGCAGCACGCTGAATGGAACCTTGCACAGACTCCATATCGGAGGCTGAAGGGAAACGTGAGGAGCTATCGGCTGCACCGATAACGGTGGTGATGACAGACTTCATGATTTAGAAGTGAAATGTTGAAATTTACTAGGATTCAGTCTGTGACTCAGCTAATAGCGCTGACCACCATGTCGAAGTAGCTAGCTGCTTCACCAGACAGGCTGGCGCAGTCACCAGAAGTGAGGGCCATTTTCTTGGCACCACTGTTGGTGTTAGTGATCAGAGCACTGGCAGCTGCCTTCATGATTGCCACGGCGCGGGCGGCAGATCCTGTGGGAACGCCCAGAGCAGCGTAGGTTTCGCGAAGTCCGTTCAGGCAACGATCCTGAAGTACGGACGCATCGCCGGCCAGCAGTGCGTAGGAGACGTAACGAAGAACGATCTCACCATCGCGCAGGCATGCAGCCATCTTGCGGTTGGTGTATACGCCACCATTGGGGGCGGTCAGACCAGTGTTCTCGCAGCAAATGCCTGCAACTGCGTCAGAGACGATGCAGCTGGCGTTTGAAGAAATGGCGTTAACTGCGTCCAAACGCTTGTTGCCATCAGCAATGAAGGCTTTCAGTGAGGCAAGCTCACCTCCACCGATAAAAGAGCCGCTGGAGTCAGCTGACACTGCAGCCCGGGAGAATGCGTCGAGCATAAGTTGTGGAATACGTGTTTGAGGGGGATGCATTCCGCATCACGAATGACAATAGCCTTGCTTGTTTGGACAGATTCTCAGACCCGCTTGTCAGGACACACAAGTTGACAAAAGAAAAGTCAGTACACATTCGTTGACATACGAAGTAACTTTTTTCACGGATTGGCCTTTGTCTCAATCTTGATTTCCGTCACATCTGCTTAAGAACATGTTTGCAAGTCCATTTCAATGGTATCCATGGGGCCTCTTCCGCCAATTCTTCAAGTAAAGGTTTTTGATCAGTGAGCCCTAAGTTGAGGCATCCCCAAGCAGCAGCAATTCTTGATTTTGTGTATTGAGGGATTGTTTCTGCTAGTGCCAAACGAATCAGCTCAGCCTTGCTTTCTATTTTTTGAAGGCTAACCACGGACGTTAAGTAATAATGGGTTACGTAGTCGCTCCAAAGTTTTTCTTTTATTTCATCTATTAGTTCCAGTCTTTTTGGTATTTCTAGTCTCATTAGGCTAAGTGCTCCACCATATTGTCTTGCTTCGTCTCTGTGCTGAAGATTGTTGACGATGTCCTCTGGATTAATGTCGCAAATCCATTCAGGCCTTAAATTTAATTTCTCAGGATTATCTTTTAGAAGTTCGCATATAAGAGATTCATGCTCTGCCGCAACATTTGCGGTTTTCAATGGGTCTACTAAATTGAATGCACTTCTGGCTCGTAAAGACATCGATACAGGGGCATAAACGATATCCTTTATTCGGTGAACATCACCTGCATCGCCCAAATCAATGACCGCAGATCTTCTTCTTCCTGCAGTCTTGTCACTAAGTTGCGGAATCAAATCATCAAGTTTTTCGATTTGATCATATACTTTTGCAAGATATGCCTTTGCTGCACCCGATACGAGCGGATTGGTGTCATTGCTTAGTAAATCTATCTTCGGTTTCGCATTGGTAACTTTCATTTTGCATAGGGCCTGAATTGCAGCACGTTTTTGAATATCTTCACCTTCTAAGGTGTTAATCAGAAGTTTCTCCTCATCTTTTGTAAGTTCTTTGCCGAGTTTTGTTATTGCATCGATAGCATTGATTACCGCTGCCTCATCTTCGCCGGATAGAACTTTGATGAGATATGGCTTCGCTCTTGGGTCTTTTCTTCTCCCCAAAGCATCAATAGCCTTGCGTCTTGTTATACGGTCGTATAAATTTTCTGGGCTCAACTCTGTCGCAGCTAGTAATACTTGCAGTGATTCTTCTGTGTTGCTTGCACCTAGTCTTGTCGCAGCCATGTATTTATCAACGGGGCGATCTAATTTTTCAGGGTCTGCCAGAATCAAATTGATTGCCTTTTCTTCGGTAAGACCTTCAGTCAGATTGTCAAAACGTTCCGCCATTTTGTGAGAAAGCTCGGCCGCTGCTCTTAAATTTTTTATATCTTACTGGATTGATATTCTGTTGATTCTATAAGTTTTACAATTTACTATATTGATCGTCGCCCCCATCAGTCTTGTCTGTTCCCGGGGTGCGTTCACTGTCTACGTGAATTTTTCGTTAATCCATGTTTCTGTTATAGTGCTTCGATAGGCTTATATGATTATGCCAGCTTCCCCTGAACGCGAAAAAGCTTTATCGCTATTTGTGGATCGTATTACCGATAATCCTAGCCTGCAAAATAATCTCAATCTAATTAATGATGCAGCGGGATTAAAGTCTTTCGTTGATGGAATTGATTCATCGATTACTGGCATGGCATTAATACCGTTAGAACAGGCAACAAGTCCACCAAAAATTACTGTCGATTCTGGCATTCTTGAGGCTAATATTCCTTGGCGCCTTTTACGTTGTCCAGGTGGTCCGCTGGTGCTGCAGATGATTTGTAGCAAAGTTAATTTCGCTCTTTGGATTGAATCTTGTTGATTTGATGGATTCTCAATTACTTGAATTCGTTAATGCTGTCGTTTATGACCACAGTATTGCTACTGGCCTGAAGGCTTGTAAAACTGATCACGACATTGTCGACTTTGCAGAATCCAAGGGCTTTATTTTTTCCCAATCTCAGTGGAATGATTTTGTCAGTAATGATCTGTCTTTATTGAGTTCCGAAGATCTCGATGTTGTATCGAATACTGCAGCTGATCATTGGACATGGGCTTTTCGAAGAGTAAAGCCCTGGCGTAATATGTTAATGCCTGGTGTTTGATCTCAAACGCCACAACAAGGATTGAATTATGTTATGGTTATAAGAAATCCTTTCTGATGTCAGCCGATTCATCTTCTATTCAAGACTCAAATCTCGAGGCATTTATTGCACTTGTTCTTAGCGATAATGAGCTAAAGACCGAGATTAAATCTGCGTTAAATCAAGATCAAGTGATTTCAATAGCTGCTTCAAGAGGTTATGAATTTGATTCTTCGGCTATACTTAGAAAATGGAGTAAGCATACTGATTTTGCCGCTGACACGTGGATGGGTTGGTTTGATGATTAAATCTTTAACTGCTAATGTCTGAATATCTAGTTTGTCGACTCCCTTTTTTTGCCCAATAAGTCACTATATGTTCGCCTCCAGGTCTTGGTACGCTACAAGTAGCTCTTAGTATTTTAAATGATCTTTTCGGACCCATTGGCCAGTTACCTACGGCTTCTATTTTTCTAATTCTTCCTCCGATTGATTGTATACACACTTCAAACTTATCTAATTGAGTCTGGTCTACCGTTTCAAAAATAAAGTCTGTACCAACGCATATGAGATGCTGTGATCTGACCCATGTTTTTAATTGTTTTAGTTTGTCTTCCATTCTTCAATTTTTCCTTCATTAAATTGCTCTGCTTTTATTTGATCAGAGTAGCTTGCAATTCTTTTGAAGACTAGTTTTCCATGCTCGGAGCCCCATACTTGCTGATCATTTTTGGGATCGTAGCCACGGTCTCGACTTATCCATTGATGTTTATTGACTTCGACTTCGCTAACAAGATAAGTTATTTTTCCATCTCTTGGAACTAAACATTTTTTACCAGGCTCAACTTTGCCAGTATAATTACCTGGCAAGTTTTCTCGAAAGTGCATTGAACATCCACACCTTTGCGTAAGAGTATCTTTGTTTAGATGTTTGAGCAGATCTGGATTTTTACCTGCCCCCGCAATGCGTTTAGCATTGTCAAAGCCGTAGTTGTTAACAATAAAGATGTCATCTGAGATTTCAAGACTATGTACTCCTTGTCTGTAGGGTTCCCATGGAGCAAATTCATAAATTTGTTCTGAATAAAAGCCTATACCATTGAATATTTCCCATGGAAGAGGCCTGAAATATATATGTATGCGAGCAAAATCTTTTGGATTATCCTGTGACTGCTCAATATTATCATAACAACCAGCCAATATTTTCGCAAAATTCACCATTTCCTGAGTTGTTTTCATTTTGTCTACAGGCTAATTATTTTAACTTCTGAAGCAAATGATGTCTGTAGTATTCCACTGCCTTCTGAGGTTTTTAAAATGGAGGATCTACATCTTACGTTCTCACTGACAAACCATATCCTTTCTTCTGCAATTGATTGTTCATAATGTGTTTTTAGGACCAATGTCCCATCGCTCGAAAATTGATAGTTTGACTGTGCTATCTGTGACTCGACATAGCCTATGCTACGTATTAACAAACCACTTTCATCATCTCTTTTAAGTGGAATAATTATACAATTTCCCGAAGAGACTTCTGATGGATCGTCTGGTTCCCAGTCGCTCTCCGCAGACCAGCTCATTTTAAATGGTTGAATAAACGTATGTACTTCAGCCTCATTTTTTTTGTAATTTTGGTATAACTCATTAACCCCTTTTTCATTTTTATCAATTTTTTTAATCGTTATTTCACTAAGCACTTCTTCGAATTGTTGAAATGCAAGTGAATGACCCGATCTCATTGATCTCCAGGATCCTTCGCTTTGAGCAATGAATTGCTCAATTGTCATTGATTGACTATCTGAAATCGGTTTTACGCTCATCCAGCTTTGAACGGTTTATCTGAATCATATTAACCATAGAATCGACCATCAGGGAAACCGCCATTGGCGTTGACGAGACAGACTGTTCAAATTCTGTTTGATTGTCTTGATTTTTTGGACTTGAACGATAGATTGGCATTACTAATAATCTGAAGGTTTTAGATTGTTGTTTTGATTGTCTAGTTATCATCTCACGTAGTGAGAATTCCTAGGCTTTAAAGCGTAAAAATTAAATTTTTGAAATAGAAACGATTTTGCCGCCTTGGGACAGGATCGTTTTAATTGTCGCAGACATTGATGTTTGAGCTATGACTGAACGCTGCTCAACGCGACGATTAGCACCTACCTGGCGATTTGATGTCCAACAAATTGTGATTTTATTGGAGAAGCCAACACCTTTTCGTTCAACCGTTGCTGGCGCACTATCCATACAAAGACTTTTCAGAAGCTTGGAATCCTTGGATGCATTATCATAACCAGCAAAACCTGCATCTAATGCATTAGATCTTGCGTAGTTTAATGTTTTCCCACCAATCATGCTTTCGTTGGCCCGATTATAAGGGACTTTGTCAACACCAAAGGCGGCATAGTATTCGTCAGAATATGTATAGCTTGTTATTTCTGCTTCATATCCTTCTTCCTGAAGAAGCCTTACATGACTCATCAGTTCAGCTTGGTTATGTGGTGGCCTTCCTAAAAGATGTTTGAAATTTAATTCAACAAACCTGTAGGGGTTATTCGTTTCTAGAAATAATTTTTTGTAGGTATCGGATTGAGCCATTGCCGTGACAAGGTCTTGTACTGACAAGTCACCATTCATAAACAGAGCTTCAATAGATGGATTCTTGTCCAGCTCCATCAAGTGTTTATTGCCGAAGACTTGCTTGTAGGCTTGATTGATGACATCAGCCGAATGACTGATGTCTACATTGGCTTTTGACGAAAGAGTTGTGATTTGAGACATTGGTTTTTTGTTATGTATGCAAAAAATAGGGGTCGTATTTGCGACCCCAATTATTTAGTGATTTATTGGTTACATCACTTCTGTAATTGACGTGATTGTGCCACCCCGAGCATGAATGTATTTCATTTGGCTGGACATATCTTTGCCAGAAACAAGGTATGTGTTGCCTGCTGTTCTTTGTCGTGTTCTTGCTGACTGAGTCGATACAGTGATTCGGAATCGCTTCGTTGTTTGATCTGCCGATCCCGATTGAGTACCTGTACGATTAATTCTGGTTGATGTTTTGCTCCATCCACTGGGCACACTATTTGTAGCCACCGATCTCACGAGGCTGGATCCGGTCAGTACGGTATCGCTTGCAGCGAAGCCTTCTGCCAAGCTGAGATGTCTGTTGAACGATACCTGAGCTCGACCATTTTCGCTAAGGATGCGAGCATAAGGAACAGTATCCTCTCCATAAACATTTTGATATTCACTACTATCTACATAGCTGCTGATTTCAGCCTCATACCCACCTTCTGCCAAGATCTTGGTGTGTTCACTGATTTCTGCCTGAGATTGAGGCGCTCTACCGAGAAAATGTTTGAAATTCAGTTCAATGAATCGATACGGCGCATTGCTTTCAAAGAATCTTCTCTTGTATTCGGCAGACAGTCCGATGGCACGAACCAGTTCTCTTGTGCTTAAAAATCCTTCTGCATACTTGCTTTCTGCACTGATAGCCCTTTCAAATTCCATCAGATGGGGGTTGCCCATCACGTGCTTGTAGGTTGCGCGGATTAGAGCATTGATTTGATCCGCTGTATCACCAGGGCAGCGTTGGTATTTTTCCTGCTCTCTTTGCGCTAATCCGAATGTTACATATGTATCGCCTCTCAGTGGGCCAGAATCTTTCCCACTTGTAACACCAGGTGCTTTTGCAGCGAATTTTGTTGAGGTAATACTTGCTTGTGTTGGTGCAAAGCTGAAGGCTTGGCTTGGAACACTAATTCTTGGGGCAACACCACTAGCAAGGTTTCTTGTTAGTGCTGGGCTACCACCCCTCGCACTATCACTTCCTGCAAAGCTTCTGGAAAGAGCTGCCAACAGCGGAAATGCCGCTGTTGATAGGTCAGCTGGAGAATTCCAAGAGCGTGCGTATGGAACAACATCGCTCCCAAAAACTTCTAAGTACTCTGCGGAGTCGACAATGCTGTCAACGACTGTGTCATATCCACTGGATGACAAGAGCTCAATCTTTTTGGAAACCTCACCCTGATTCTCTGGTGCGCGACCCAGCAAGTGCTTGAAATTCATTTCAATGCCGCGTTGAGGGGCAACACTTTCAAAGAATCTCTTCTTGTAAAAACTTGATTTGGCAAGCCCTTTAACGAATTCCCTTACTGTTAAGCGACCATCTTTTAGTTGAGCTTCTAGTTCTGTGCAACGCTCGAAATCCATCACATGAGCATTACCAAAGACTTGTCGGTATGCAGCATTGATCGTTGTCGCAAGCGCAGAAGCGTCATCAGGGCTGTAGCACTCACTTGTCACCCTATGGGGACAGTCGCTGTGGGATCGTGGCCCCACACCAATCGCCATTTGGTCACAGGATTGCTTTAAAAATTCTCCGGGTGTTAAAGCTGCCTTTTTCTCCTTTTTACCTTTATGTTGAAACTGAACTGGTTGATCCCATTTCTTTGTCGCACCGAACACTTGAACTTGCTGATTGTTAGACATTTGTTGAGTAAATTGAGTTGAGTAAGTTGTTGAATCGAAAAATTAGTTCACAGGAGTGATGCTTGCTATTTTTCCACCTTCCTTGTGAATTCTTTTGAATTGTTCGGAAAGTTTATCAAATGGAACGTAGAAGATTCTATTACTTCTTGTGTATCTAGAAATTCTACGAACATTGTTTGCGCTGTAGGCAGTGACTTCGACTCGGTATGTAATTCCTTGCTCTCCAGCACCCACGCCCAATCTTGCTGGTGCATCCTGCAAGTTTGTTGCTGGTCGGAAGCTCCATCCCTGGGTTTCAGTGGATGATGGTGGAATGACAGCTAATGGTTTGTTTTGGTAAACAGCACCACCTAATTTGCTCTTGATACCTGAAAGATCACCTTTAAGGCTGCTGCTGCTATTACCTCGAAGTAGCTGAAAACTCCAGGTAAATTCCTGCATTGTTCCGCAGCTTTCTGTCTTCCATCCTCTTTGGTATGGAACCACCCATTCACCAAAGTAATTTTGATATTCTTCGGAATCGAGGAAGCTATCAATATCAGCTTCATAGCCTTGGCTATCGAGTCTTTCTGAATGAGCTCTCATTTCTTCAAAATCTACGGGAGCTCTTCCAAGTAGATGTCTGAACGTCAATTCAATGTATCGATATCTGGCACAACTCTCAAAAAATCTGCTTCGATAAAGGTCGCTTTTTGCCAATCTCCTAATGAACTCTCTGACACTGATCTCTCCCAGTTTGAACTGAGACTCTGAGACAATTTGTCGCTCGCTGTCCATGACGTAAGCGTTACCAAGAACTTGCTTGTACAAAGAGCGAATGATTTCCTCTTTGTTGGCGTCAGTTGCTCCTGGCAAGAGTTCGACAGGTGCTTCGCTGTCCTGAGAGAAGCGTTCGACCCCAAGTAGCGAGGCAGGACCGAAGGGCATGGATGAACTCGCGTTTCGCCTTGCAATGATCGTCTAGATGGCTTGGGGCCAACCGCTTTCTTTATAAACCTCAATCAATTGTGTTCATATGTTGCCTGTCGTGCGCTATGCATTGAATTGCGGCTGTCTGGCGTGCAACAACTGCGACTTTGTATGCAGCTTTGTAAACAATCTTTCTTCTGCTCTCCTCGCCGTGTTAAATGAGGGATTCAAGGCTGGTGCGTGTTGTTGACCTGGTCAATGGGTTCCAGCAATCCAGCTCGGCACTCGGACGGTTCAAGAGATGTTGAACTTGCTCTTCCAATCCTGTGCATAAAGTGAAATCAGCACCTTTGATCGATTCAACATTCTCTAAGTTTGCTCCTTGAAGATTTGCTCCCCTGAGATCTGTCATATTCAACTCACTAGTTCCAAATCGTGTATCTCGGCACATTGCTCCTCTCATAATGGCTGATCGGAGATCTGCACCAGCCAGTGAAACACCATCCAGCAGTGCTCCTGACAGGTCACTTCCACTTAGGTAGGCGCCCATCAAGGACGATCTTCTTAGGTCCATTTCCCTTAAGTCAGTGCCGTTGAGATAGGCACCATTGAGCTTTGCCCCCGGACCAATTGCTCCACTTATCGATATATCGAATTCATCAGGGAATTTTGTATCACTATCGTATTTCGCTAAACGTAAATCTGCTTCATTTAACTGGCATAGTGACAAATCGGATCCCCGTAGATCACATCTACAGAGTTTTGCTTTCGTGAGATTGAGCTTGCCTAATTTAATCCTTCTCCAATCTGCACCTCTCGCATCAACGATTCCGGCTTCCAGTTGCTCTGGACTAGTCTCTTCTGGTTTTTTCCATTGACTTAAATCAAGGACTTCTGATACCGCCATACTGGTTTCTTAAGTTCTGAGCATTGATACTGCAATTGTAATCAATAGACGTGTGATTTCGATACCTCCAGCAACGATGAGAGCAAGCCAAAGCCTTAGTGCAAATGTTGGGACCTTTCCATTCACCCAATTGGCAGATATTTCTGTAGGTGTTTCCATGGCAAGTTTCCCTTGTGCAGAGGGAGCTCGCATTTGTAGTGAGTCACGCCAGTCTATTCCATAGCGTGGATATTTTTGATAAATTGGCAATTCACCAATACTTTTCCCTGGCAGTATTCTTGAACGTTGTTGTGGTACGAGGTCGTAACCAAAGCTTTCCATGTATTCATTGCTTTCCAGTATCTCGTCCACAAATCGTGTGAATCCTTTCTCTCCTATTAACACGGCCCATGACCTTCTTTCCGCATCGCCGTGGACTGGTCTGCCTAATACACGCCCAACGACCTGGTCCACCATTCTGTAGTTGGAACTGCATTGGTAGTAACCCTGTTGAAACCTCTCAGAGAGAAGTAATCCCCGAATAAAGTCTCGAACGGTAATGTTATTACTTCTGAGCTGTGATTCGAGATTCGGGTCTCTATCACACCTCATTGCGTGAAAGTAAATCTGCCGATATGCCCGTTCGATTAATTCATCGACGGTCGTTCTGACCCCATCGCCACCTGCCGCTATGGATCCAATGTTCTGTGTCTGGATCGTGCTGTTATCACCCGCCAGATCTGTTACACGGGAATTTTGAGTTGATAGCGGGTGTTCAAGTAGCGGGATTCCCATGCGTGATTTCTGAGTATATGTACCTTATTCTAACTTTCTGGAATTTCGCTTGTGCCTTGATGGGTCTTATCAGGTCTTAACAGCAGCTATATTAAGCTCTTGCATGAGATGCTCAAAAATATTTGTCAGTTGTGCTTTACCCTTGGCAGTTCCCACCACCTCTAGTGTCAAAATTTCCAGGTATCTGAGAGCTGTGCTTAGCCCGCTCATGGGAACACCCATTTTTTTATAGAGTTCTCTTAGTGCAGCCATTCCTTTCGGGTTGGTGAATTTTGTTCTGTTGCATGCATAGGCATAATTAATAACTCGAAGAAATTGCCAGCAATCACTCCAGCAGGCTTCTGCGCGTTCAGGTGGATAAAGTGCTCCTCCTGGCTTTACTAGATCAGGCTGTTCCTCCAGCAGTTCCTTTTTTGATGCTGTGACCAGATCTTTTGATTTGGTTTGAATCAATGATATATCTCTTGTACTTGTTCCTGAGATTTTGCAAATCTTTCTGATCTCCTCTTGCGTCAAATGTCTTTTCTCTTTGTCGGCGTTTTTTATGGCTGTTCTTACTTGAAAGTCCAGAGTTAGATCATTACTCAATTCTTGAACTTTGGCTATTTTAATTAATTCATTGATTGCCGCATTTTTTTTATTCATGCAATTATTCAACTTTTCATTCATTAATCTACGCCCTTTGTTCGTTCGTTATCTGCTTGGTTTTATTTCTTTACTTTTGCCTGCTCGCATTTTTTGGCGCCGTTGGATTTGGCTATGCGGCTGACAATTATTATCAACTTGCTCTCGTTTCTTGTCATCGGGACCTTTGGTTCTATGGAATGCTTCTGTGCTGTGCAGCGTATCCATCTTATCTTCTGTGGTTTTTTATTTTTACATGATCGCTAGTTCTTTTATTTGATCCTCTTAGTTGCTTTTTGCTATATCTTTTCTCTTTTTCAGCGCCGTATTCTGTTCGTTGAGCCTCTTTGGAATGCTAGAGCTCTGGGTCGTGCTTGAACTATTGCAAAGATTTTTCTCGTAATCTCATAATCCACTGTATTTTCTCCATATTCACATCTTTTTTATGCCAGCCCTTAAGTACAAGAGAGACTTCACCCATCAGCAAACAGTTTCTTTTGCGCACTCCAATTCTGTTGATGCGGCTAAAGGATCTGCTTCTTTCAAGTCAAGGGCTGCTGCTACGCCTGCTGAGTTTAAGCAAAATCAATGTGCATCAATGGGCATTGGGATCGGCCCGCGTCTTCACGAGGTTTGCCCCTTCTCGGCCGTTAATCATTCCTATGCCGCTGTAGGTGAGTCATCTCTCGAGCTTGCAATTTCTTCTGCCTACAAACAGGTCTTTGGCAATATCAGTATTAATGACAGCCAACGGCTGACATCTTTGGAGGCTTTCTTGAGGGACGGCCGCATCAAGGTTCAAGGATTTATGGCTGGATTGGTTAAGTCTGAGTTGTATAAGTCTAAGTTCTTCCATTCTGTTTCACCTATTCGTGGTATCGAACTCACCACCAAGCATTTGCTCGGACGTCCTCTTATCGATCAGGTTGAAATCGGAGCTTCTGTGAAGTTTATTGCGGATCATGGGTTTGATGCCTTTGTTGATTCTTTGGTGACTTCCGAGGAATATCTCGAAACTTTTGGCACTGATACGGTT
Organism: Synechococcus sp. AG-679-B05; assembly: GCA_003210795.1. Taxonomy (GTDB): domain Bacteria; phylum Cyanobacteriota; class Cyanobacteriia; order PCC-6307; family Cyanobiaceae; genus Parasynechococcus. Next base: position 48,929 of record QCUJ01000004.1, read on the forward strand.
CCTTACCTGCGTGCATTTAAATCAGAGGCCAGAGCTTCATGCTCAACATTCCTTGGCATGGCAGAGGTTACGCCAGCTAACGCTGGTTCCGAAAATGCCATGGGTGGCATGAGCCTGCTTGTTTCTTACCTCAATAAGGGTGTCAAGCTGCGTGCTCCCGCTTTTGTTTCGGACTCCGGTCCTTTCACTTACACAAGAGCTGTTGGTGATGCTCGTAACGCAGCATTCCAGCGTATGTACGGTGGAAAGTTCAGCTACGGCAATTGATCTTCTCTGAATGATTTCTTGGGGGTTGGCTTAGGCCAGCCCCCTTTTTTGTCTATTTACCAATCATTCCATTATTTGCACTTTTCTTAGTTCTGTTTGCTAGCCTTTTGTTCGCGAAACCGGAGTGGCAGTTAACCAGCCATGTCTCTCTAAGTAGAATGCCCACACTAGGTCTTCTCCTAAGCCTGGGCAATAGTTAGCTGCTTCTTTCGCAACTTCCTCTATCACGCCCATCTTGGTCAGTAGTTTTGCCGCTTCTAAGGCATTATTTGCATTTGCTCCTCTGATGGCTGATCCCACAACCCAGGTCAGTTTGGTGGTGATCAAATCGCCACTGTTTTTATCACAGGCCAACAATAGGTTGTCTTTAGATTTGTTTTGTTGAAAGGTTTGCTTCCAGAGGTCGATATTCTCGTTTAGGAGATTAATCTGAAAGTAATTCTCTCCGATGGCATAGTTCAGTTTGCCGTTATCCCCTGCGTTGTCTCGAAGGGATTCAATTCTTGGATCCGTTAGCACATTCATCCGGGGCCTTCCGATCGAAGTCAATGTAAGGCAGCTTGAGGTTCTTGGTCATACCTCGATTTTCTCTTTTGCTTTCGACTTGTTCTTGAGCACACCAGTGAGAGTTGCCAATGCGAACATGGCCAGAAGGGCGAGGCCGAGGGTGATGCTTGCTCCTTGGGCCGCACCGGCTCCCACGGCAACCAGAATTGAATCGCTGATGAGCACGCTGATCAAAAGGGCCGGTGCAAAAACCTTCCAATGGGTCTGACTGATCCCAATTGCGTAGCTGAGAAAGTCGAACAGCCCTGTCATCAGCAGTCCGGTCATTAAAAAGAAGTTGCCTTCTAGCTGGTTCTTGGAGAATCCGTCAATTTTGTACATCGCACGAGCTCCTACCAAACGGCTTACCGGGCCTCGTCCCCACCGTCGTGCGATGAAGAAGGCTGAACTGCAGAACACCAGATCCGACAGGATTATCGTGATGTAACCCAGTTTGAAACCGAGCAGAGATCCCGCGAATAGCGAATAGACGGAGCTTGGTAAGGCTGGAAGAATGATGCTGATGCCCCGCAAAAGAAACAGACCCAGGGGTGCCCAGAAGCCCATGTCATCCACGGCCTCCTTTAACGGACCAATTCCGTAGCGCTGCAGATACACCACAGCAATAATCAAAACGGCCACCCAGGCGCTGATCTTGAGGATCCTTTTCCACTGCCAGGCCATTTTGTTCCGATGTCAACCGAGGGAATTTAAGTCAGCCCTTCGTTGAGCTCTTGGTGTTTACATGCCAAATAGCATCGATACCATCGGCGAAATCTCCTTTCCACGAGGCCAGCCCGGTGACCACCTCTTCCCCGCGCTCTGCTTTTGAGCAGCAGCTTTGCAGTCAGCTGTTGAGTCTCAGCGGAGTCGCTGAGATTCTTGCTGACCGGGTGATGGCCCTTGAAGCCAGGCTGGCCGAAGTTGAGGTACAACGGCGGGCGGATGTGGCAGACGTTGCCATCAACGATGACGCCGATGAGCTCCTTTCCGCAAGTGAGGAGAAAGTTCGCATACTGCGGGATCGGTTGGCACCGGTCGAGCTGACAGAGCCTCAGCCTGAGGAGTCAGCTGAAGTGATCCAGTTGACGCCTGACAATGAGGACACTGCAGAACCGAACGCTTCCAGTGATGACACTGAGTATGTCGATGACCCTCAGATCGACCTGATGACAGCCTGATCAGTTGAGATCGAGGAGCCGGATCCGAAAAGCGGCCACCTGTCTTGCCATCTCTGGCGAGCTGATCAGGAAAGGGTGGTCGGTCATTTCGGCTAAGACCTGTTCGACAAAGTCGATCTCGGTCGAATCTGCTGTTGCTTGACTCTTCAGACGCTTCCAGGTTCTGTCAAAAACCATGGCAAAGCTGTCGGCGTTGTCGAAGACTCGATCCGTTCCGGCATCCGGTGAGATGTACGACACGAAATGAGTGCAAACATTGCATGCCAGGACCCAGATTTGAACTGGGGACACGGCGATTTTCAGTCGCCTGCTCTACCAACTGAGCTATCCCGGCTTGTCGTTTTCACGACACTGCGATCCTAAATCACCGCCTGGGTCGGGGGTTCGGTGTACGGGCCAAACAGATCAGGCCACGCACGTGGTGGCCTGCTTTTGTGAGGGCTGTCTGTGCTGCCAAAGTCGTTGCTCCGGTGGTGAGAATGTCATCCACAAGCCAGAGCTTCTGAGGCTGATTGAGGTTGGGCTTTGAAAGGCACCTTTCAGGTTGATCAGCCGCTGGCGACGATTGAGATGGTGCTGGCCAATCCCGGCTTGCGAACGTTGCAGCAGATCGCGCTGCACGTCGCCCAGCCCAGCGGCTATTTTCAATGGCAACAGATTGCCGCGCCGGCGTTTCCAGTTTGGAATCGGCACCAGCCCCTCGCCCTCCGTTTCAGGGAGCATGGGTTTGAGGTTGTTCAGCAGGGCGTTCAAGACCCGTTCGTAATGGGTCCGCTTGAGCTTCAGCAGGCAGCAACGGAGTGCACCGTCGTAATTCCCTAATGCCCACCAGGGCAGGGGATGGAGGCCTCGGCATCCAGTGCTGGAAAGCTGGAGATTGTCTCGACAGGCTGGGCAGAGCCCGAGGCCGGCGTCGGGGAGGGTGTGACTGCACAACGGGCAGACCGGCTGAATCAGCAGTGTTTGACCGATTTCAATCAGAGCACGCAACTTTGCTGGCGTCGATTCGCCTGAAGCGTTCCCCTCAGCCCTCTTCCTTGGGCATCGCCCGCAGCATCGCCACGAGGGTGCGATGGGCATCCTCGCTGTCGGTCAGGGTGTGATCGAAGGCGATGCTCAAGTTGCTGCCATCCACCTCGATTTCCATCGCATCCGGCTTCACGGCCAACATGCGGGCAGACGACGGATCGCTCACGCCGCCGTAATGCTGTGCATAGGCCAGCACCGCTTCGGCGTGATCGTCGTTCATGTGTTGACAGATCCGTGTGCTTACGGCGTCGTTCAGGGGGTCAGCGGTCATGACAATGACGGGTTCTTAGTTGGATCTTTGCAGCAATTGGATCAGGCGAAACGTTGCCAGAGCAGTAATCCGAGGCGGATGCCACTGAATCCGACGTACCCCGCAAGTACCACAAACAGCCCGATCGCCATAAATTCGCTCAGTTTGGTGGGCATCTCATCGGTGCTGCTGTGCCGATTCTCCCTTGTGCAGGGCCTGTAATGCCAGCCTTGCCACACCAGCGGCCGGTGGCAAGGTGCAGCTCCGCACGGGGCAGCCCAGCCTGCGTTCCCGCAGGCGACGCCACTGTGGATTGCGAGCCCCTCCCCCAAGGCTGATCACCCGCTTGGGTGGTTCCGCACCCAGTTCTTCCAGGCGCTTCCAGCCCTGCGCTTCAATCGCTGCGAGCCCTTCAAACAGCCCATGCAGAAACAAGGCATCACTCACCGGCCTCGGTTCCAACACTGGCATCAGGCCGGGATCGTCCACAGGGAACCGCTCGCCCTTGCCAGGCAGCGGAACGTATCTCAGGCCGCTTGAACTCTCGGGGTCAATCTGGCGGCTCAGTTCCCGCAGCTGGCTGTCATTGAAGAAGCGTCGCAGTACCCCTGCTCCTGCATTGGAGGCCCCTCCGCAGAGCCAGCGCTCTCCCACACGATGGTTCGTGATCCCGGGGGCGAACAAAGGCCTTGCTGTGAATCGCTTCATCACCAGGGTCGTGCCCAAAACAGTGACGCCATCGGCTTCTCCAGGGTCCGCTGCCAGAACAGCTGCATTGGAGTCGGTTGTTCCGGCTACCACCATCAGCTCAAGGGAAAGTCCCAGCTCGACCGCCAGGTGGCTGTTGATGCAACCCAGCACCGTTCCACTGGGCTTGATGCTGGGCAGTGCTGGCGCCCAGCGCTGTTGGGCGATTGCCCCGTCCCAATTGCCCTGCTGCGGATTCCAGCCCAGCCGGAGGTTGTTGCCCTCTTCGCCCCAGCGCCAGTCCTGCAGCAACCAGCCGTTGATCCAGTCGGCCTGGTGGCGCAGCAGATTCTCCCCCGGGATCTGTTGCAACAGCTGCAAGGCCCGGGCCAGGCTGCCGCTGTTGCTGGCTGCGGGGCTGGTGGCCGGCACCAGAGCTCGAAGCAGCTCTGATTGTTCGGGGCAGGCCTGGAAATAGGGCAGTGCCTGCCCGATGGGACTGCCGTCAGCACGGCAGGCCAGCAGCGTCCCGGAGGTGCCGTCCACGGCCATGGCCCGAAGCTGGCTGCGCAACGTCTCCGGCATGCCGAGAATTAGATCGCGACAGGCCTGGGACCAGTCCTCCGCATGGGGGAGACCTCTGGTGTAGGTCGTGCTGGAGGTGTGCAGCAACTGTCCTGTTGCGTTCAGCACAGCCGCTCGTACGCCACTAGTGCCCAGATCAAGGCCGAGCACCAGAGGCTTCATGAAGGTTCAGGCCTTGCGCAATTCTGCGGCTTTGGCCTCAACGTTTTCCCAGGGGGCCTTGAGGTCATTGCGCCCGAAGTGGCCGTAGGCAGCCGTGTCCTGATAAAAACGCCCGCCGCGTTGTTGGGGCAGGTTGCGTAGCTCGAAGGCCTCGATGATGGCGCCAGGGCGCAGGTCGAAATGTTCCTGAACCAGGCTTGTGAGGGCGTCGTTGCTCAGCTGGCTGGTTCCAAAGGATTCCACCAGGATCGATACCGGTTTGGCCACTCCGATGGCGTAGCTCAGCTGCACCTCGGCTCGTTCCGCCAGACCAGCTGCTACGAGGCATTTCGCCACATAGCGAGCGGCATAGGCAGCCGAACGGTCCACCTTGGTGGGGTCCTTGCCGGAGAAGGCTCCCCCTCCATGGCGGGCATAGCCACCGTAGGTGTCCACGATGATTTTGCGGCCGGTGAGCCCCGCATCGCCTTGGGGACCGCCGACCACGAATTTGCCCGTGGGGTTGACCAGATACTTGGTTGATTCGCGGCTGGGCTTCAGGGCCAGATCTGCTGTGGCTGGACCGACAACGTGGGTCCAGAGGTCCTCGGTGATCCGGTCGCGAATGCCCGGTTCATCGCTGATCCCTTCAACTTCAGCTGTGTGCTGAGTTGAGATAAGGATGGTGTCGATTGCCACAGGCTTGTCGTTCTCATACACCACGCTCACCTGGGTTTTGCCATCGGGGAGCAGATAACTCAGGGTGTCGTTGTGGCGCACTTCCGCTAGCCGCCGCGACAACCGGTGAGCGAGGCTGATGGGCAGCGGCATCAGTTCCGGCGTTTCATTGCAGGCGTAGCCGAACATGATTCCCTGGTCCCCGGCCCCTACCAGATCAAGGGGGTCGCCGGCATGGTCATCGGCTTCATTCACTCCCTGAGCAATATCCGGAGACTGCTGGTCGAGAGCCACCAGCACTGCACAACTGTTGGCATCGAAGCCACCGGCACGGGCGCCGCTGTAACCGATCTCCTTGATCACATTGCGCACCAGGTGGATGAAGTCCACCTTGGACTTCGAGGTCACCTCGCCAGTGATCATGCATAAGCCAGTGTTCACCACGGTTTCGCAGGCCACACGGCTGGCAGGATCCTGCGCCAGCAAGGCATCAAGTACCGCATCGCTTACCTGATCACAGATCTTGTCCGGATGCCCCTCGGTCACCGACTCGGAGGTGAAGACGTAACGGCTCATTCAGATCGCGCCAATGGCGCGACTTTACGGGTTGGCGTTCAAGCCAAGATCACGCCAGTGATCAAGCAGATGCGGCGCCGATGGGAGCACCGGTGGCAGGGTCCAGCCGCCTCGATAGCCGATCACACAGCCGATACCGGCTTGACGGGCCATGGACAGATCGGTTTCGGCATCTCCAATCAGAGCGCAAAGTTCAGGCTCTAGGTTCATGCGGTTGCAAAGTTGATGCACCGCCTCCGGATCCGGTTTACGAGGTGTGTCATCAGCACTCCAGCTGTCGCTGAACAGATTGGAAACAGCGTGGTGATCCAGAAAATTCTGGATGCCAAGACGTGTGTCGTTGCTGATCACTGCCAGTTGCACCCCACCGGCGTGCAACTGGCGAATCACTGTTGCCGCATGCTCCATCAGCGGGCTGGAATCTGGCTGGCCTATCGGCTGTTGATCAACGCTGTTAAAGCAGCGATCCGCCAAGGCCAGGCCCTCCGCCCAGCTGCAGCCCAGCAGACAGAACACCGTGGCAGTTGAGGTCAGATTGTCCTGTCGCGCTGCGACGGCCAAGGTGCCTCCTGGGTGTAAGGCCTCGTTGTGAAGGCCAAAGGCTCGGCTGAGGAGATGGCGCAGATCCTTTGTTGGTGTCCCTCTGGTCGCGCTCCAGAGGTCCACGGCAGCGCTGATGCGGCGCTCGGCCAGATCCAGTAAGTGGGGTTCGCTATGAGAAAGGGTGCCGTCCTTGTCGAACAGCACCCCGTGGATGGTGCCGATGGGGTGTCCCTTCAGCAGCAGTTGAGCCATCAGGCTCAGACCATCATCGAGCTGATCGGATCCTCACCATCCTCCGCTTGTTCCATCAGCATCTGCTTGTAGCGGGCTGCCATCTCTTCCGCCTTCTCGAACACCTTTTGGGGATCGGTCAGCATGTCGCCCGGTTCGGGCTCGAGGGCCTTGGTCGAAAGGGAAATCCGGCCACGTTCCGCATCGAGGTCGATGATCATCACCTTCATCTGATCATTCACGTTCAGCACCGAGTGGGGAGTCTCGATGTGCTCGTGGCTGATCTCGGAAATGTGCAGCAAGCCGCTGACGCCACCGATATCGATGAAGGCGCCGTAGGGCTTGATGCCGCGGACGGTGCCGATCACAACTTCACCCACCTCCAGGCGGTTCATCTTCCGCTCGACCAGGGCGCGGCGATGGCTGAGCACCAGGCGGTTGCGCTCTTCGTCCACCTCGAGGAATTTCAGAGGCAGGAAGTCGGCGACCAGTTCTTCCTTCGGCTTGCGGGTGCTGATGTGGGAGCCGGGGATGAAGCCCCGCAGGCCCTCAACGCGCACCAGGGCACCACCACGGTTGGTGGCGAACACCTCGGAGTAAATGGTGGCATCTTCCTTCTGAAGCTGACGAACCCGCTCCCATGCCCGCTGGTATTCGATCCGGCGGATCGACAGGGCCAGCTGACCGTCCTCGTTCTCCTCACTCATGATGAAGAACTCACGGATCTCGCCGGGCTGAAGCACGTCGCTCAGACCCTCGACCCGGTTGATCGACACCTCCTGCAGAGGCATAAATGCGGCGGTCTTCGCACCGATGTCGATCATGGCGCCCTTCGATTCAAGGGCGAACACGGTCCCGTTGACGATGTCGCCGGGCTTGAAGTTGTAGTCGTACTTGCTCAGCAGAGCCGCGAACTCATCCAGAGTGAACCCGGCATCCTCAAGGTTGCGGGGATTGGCTCTGCTGGAAGGATCGTCTGCAGAGGGGACATCCTCAGGGATGGCCAATTCCTCGGCTTCAAAAGCTTCTTCAACAGAGGCTACGGCAGCCGTGGAGTCCGTACCGGCCTCTTCGATTGCATCGGCTGTTACGTCCTGGACCTGGTCCTCGGTGGGAGTCGCAGACATCGGGTTTGGGCGGTCTACCTCAGGTGGGTAGTTCGAATGAGTCGCAAAAGCGCCCGCCAGCGCTTTGCGGAGAATGTCCGATTTTACAGATCGCTGGTTCTTCAGCCGACGGCTGCCAGATGGCCCTTGCCTTGGTCTTTATTCATGGTCTCCAAGGTGGAGATGAAATCATCGATGCCGCGGAACTGCCGATAAACGGATGCAAAGCGGATGTAGGCCACTTCGCTGACGTCCTTGAGCTGGCTGAGCACGATTTCACCAATTTCAGTGCTGCTCACCTCACGGCCACTGCGTTGCTGCAGTTTCAATTCCAAATCTTCAACCAGGGTTTCGAGCTGTGTGGTGCTCAAGCCGGTCTTTTCGCAGGCTCTGTTCAAACCGTGGAGCAATTTGCTTCTGCTGAAGATCTCCCGACTTCCGCTGCGTTTCACCACTGTGATCGGCACTGTTTCCACCCGTTCGTATGTGGTGAAACGGACTTCACAGTTCAAACATTCCCTTCTTCGTCGAACGCTGCGACCACCATCAGCAGCGCGAGATTCAAGGACGCGGCTGTCTGTGTTTTGGCACGAGGGGCACTGCACGCCCTAATCACCCAAAAAGATGTACCAACTTTAGACATTGATTTGAGTCTTGAGAAGGGCCTTCAAGCCAACAGTCTTATGGATGAGCTGCTGAGATTGTTTGCACTGGAATGAGACTCGACGTTTTTAGGACCGATGACGAGATTATTGGCCAATGGAATTCATGAAGACATAAAAAAAAACCCGCCGAAGCGGGGTTGATGAATCGAACTTGAATCACTTTCCGATCTTTGGGGGATCGCGGAAGGCAATTGCAAAGAACAGGGTGGCAATTGCCAGAGTGAGAATGAGGACGTAAGCAAAGCTTTCCATCGGAACACTCCTTGGAGGGAATCAGTTAAGGGGGCTTCCTGCGGGAGGTACGTAACCCTCGGGAAGACGGCGGGTGGATTTGTCGCCAAGTTTCTGGAACAGGCCGAATTCAACCTGATCTCCGAGATCAGGATCGATACCGGCAAACACATCCCGGTATAAGGTCCGAGCTCCGTGCCAGATATGACCGAAGAAGAACAGCAGTGCGAACGTTGCATGTCCGAATGTGAACCAGCCACGGGGTGAGCTGCGGAACACACCGTCGGAACCGTAGGTCTCACGGTCGAAGTCGAAGGCTTCGCCCAGCTGGGACTTACGGGCTAAACGTTTGACGTCAGCTGGTTCCGTGAAGCTCTGTCCATCGAGGGCACCTCCGAACACCTGGGCTGTGACACCCACCTGCTCGAATGAATACTTGGCTTCAGCCCGACGGAAGGGGATGTCAGCTCGAACGATGCCTTGCTCGTCCTCGAGGACGACTGGGAAGTTCTCGAAGAAGTTGGGAAGTCGACGAACCTGAAGTTCACGACCTTCCTTATCGGTGAAGACAACATGACCAACCCATGAGGTCGCGAGACCATCACCATTAACCATTGGACCTACTCGGAATAGGCCACCTTTGGCAGGGCTGTTGCCGACGTAATCGTAGAAAGCAAGTTTTTCTGGAATGGCCGCATAGGCGTCCTGGCGACTGAGGCCGTCGTCCATCGCGGTCTGGACACGGCGATTGATTTCAGTCTTGAAGTAGCTCTGATCCCACTGATAACGAGTGGGGCCAAACAACTCAACAGGTGTAGCTGCGGAGCCGTACCACATGGTTCCAGCAACGATGAATGCTGCGAAGAACACAGCTGCGATCGCACTGGCAAGAACTGTTTCGATGTTGCCCATCCGAAGAGCCTTGTAGAGGCGCTCAGGTGGACGTGTCGTGATGTGGAAAATTCCAGCAATGATGCCGACGATGCCAGCTGCAATGTGGTGGGCAACGATGCCACCCGGGTTAAAAGGGTTGAAACCCTCTGGACCCCATGAAGGTTGAACTGCCTCCAGATGCCCTGTGACGCCGTAGGGGTCTGAAATCCACATGCCAGGACCAAACACACCCGTTAGGTGGAAGGCGCCAAAGCCGAAGCAGCCAAGGCCTGCGAGCAGGAGGTGAATGCCGAAGATCTTTGGCAGGTCTAGTGCGGGTTCACCTGTGCGTGGGTCTTGCCAGATCTCAAGATCCCAGAAAGTCCAGTGCCAGATGGCGGCCAGCATCAACAGGCCTGAAAAAATGATGTGAGCGGCAGCAACGCCCTCGAAGCTCCAGAAGCCGGGGTCGACACCGGTTTCACCGGTGATGCTCCAGCCTCCCCAGCTGCCAGTTACGCCCAGCCGGGACATGAAAGGCATCACGAACATGCCCTGACGCCACATGGGGTTCAGGACAGGATCGGACGGGTCGAAGATGGCGAGCTCGTACAAAGCCATGGAGCCGGCCCAGCCGGCAACTAGGGCTGTATGCATGAGGTGCACTGCCAGAAGGCGTCCCGGGTCATTGATGACAACGGTGTGCACCCGATACCAGGGCAATCCCATGGGTAAGGTTCGGGGAACAGGACCACGCTCGGGCGCAGTCAGACGTTGCCGATCGTAGAGGCATCAACTCGGATACCGACTGAAGCTCTATCAGCTGAAACGTGCGGTGACAGAATTTTGCCCTGATCGGTATTCACAAAATGCAACGCTTTCTCTCATAGGGTTGGCGCGCTTTTGACATTCCTTCCATGCCGGTCATCCGTTTCGTTCGCGAAGGCCGAGATGTGGAATGTTTCCCTGGTGAAAATCTTCGGGATATTGCCGTTCGGGAAGGAATTCAGCTTTATGGCCTCAAAGGCCAGCTCGGGAACTGTGGAGGCTGTGGTCAGTGCAGCACATGTTTTGTTTCGGTTGTCGACGAATCTGGGCGTGAGGCTTTGACGGCTCGAACCGCCGTCGAAGAAAGCAAATTGCGTCGTCGGCCTGATGAGTGGAGGCTGGCCTGCCAGGCCCTGGTGGAACGATCTGCTCTGGTGCTGACCCGCCCGCAAGTGCGTTTGCCTGAGGCCGAACAACGACTCCAGGCTGCCCGTCAAGCTCCCCTTCCTGAGGGACCGGTTGCATGGCCCACTCCCCCCGGAATGGAAGAGTCGGATGAAGAACTTGATGGGATGTCGGAAGCGATCACTGCAAAGGCCGATGAAGAGGCCTGACACTCGTGTGAGATCAATGGACTCCCGGTGATACGTTCGCCTGGACCCTTTCTGCGGCCATGGAAACCAACGATCTCGGATTCGTAGCCAGCTTGCTGTTCATTCTGGTGCCGGCTATCTTCCTGATCGTGCTTTACATCGGCACGAACGACTCCTGAACTTCAGTTGCGCTCTGGTTCTCGAACCAGCAGAACTGGAGTGGGTGCATGCACGCGAATGTAATCGCTGACTGATCCACCAAGAAGTTTGTCCAGATCGACCAGGCCTCGGGCTACAAGGGGGCGTCGATCCTGGGATGCAATCACCAGTAGATCGGCGTTGCATTCGAGAGCACCTCTGCAGACCGATCGGCCAATGTCCTTGCCCTCGACGGTGAGGGGTTTGAACTCGATCCCGTAAGAACGTGCTTTCTGAGCGGCAGCCTCGAGAAGTTTATCGGCTTTGCTTTTCCCGCCACGAGAAGGGGATGTTGCCTGAGCCACAACATGGACTCCAGTCAGGACTCCATCGGGAATATCCCGGACCATCTCGCAGGCAGTGCGAAGGGCGTCTTCACCCACGCCTGTGCCGTCGATGGTGACCATGACGCGATTCACACGGCGGACGTACAGGTCGTCCCGGACCAGCAGCATCGGTCGCGTTGACAGCTGGAAAACGTATTGACTGGTGCTGTTGGCCAGAATCGATTGGAGTCTGCCCAGCCCGCGAGATCCCATCACGATCAGGTCGCAGTTCTCCTCTTCGGCAACTTTTAAGACGGTCTGCTTTGTATCGCCTTCGCGCACGATTGATTTGACGCGATTGGGGTCCAGACCCATCCGAGTGATTGCACTTTGGATCAGGTATTCAGCTTCAGCGCGGTGGTCATCAGCGCCCGCCTGCATCTGCTCCGGCACCACATGCAACAAGCTCACTCCAGCGGCTTTCAGGCTGGGGATGTCCTGAAGCATCCGAACCATTTCTTCCACATGCCCCTTGCCGGAGTCGGCGATCAGCAGATTTCGAAACACGGGAATCGGGCAGTCTTCCAAGAAGCCTATGGGGAAGATTTCAAATGAATGGAAAGCTGCCGAACAGCGTTACGCCCCAACCATGGCGACTTGAAAAGAGGGTTTTGCCGCAGCACACGGATCATGCCGGTGTGATGTGGCATGGCGCCTATGTGGCCTGGCTGGAGGAGGCGCGAGTTGAGGCACTGGCGTCAGCTGGTCTCGATTACTCCGTGATGACGGGGATGGGGATGGAGATGCCCGTGGTGTCGCTTCGGCTTCAGTACCGCCGAGCCTTGCGCCATGGCGATTGCGTGACGCTTGAGAGTCGATGCCTGCCACCCTCTGGAGTGCGCTGGCCCTGGCACTGCTCCCTTTTGGTACAGCGCCAGCTGATGGCCGAGGCCGAGGTGGATCTGGTCTTTTTGCGGGAAGGCCGTTTGTTAAGGAGGGAGCCGCCAGCCCTGGCTGAGGTGATGCAGGCTCTGCGGCGTGGTCCGCAGAACTAGCGATCGGCGCAATAGTTCACATGTACTATTAGTGCTGTGATGGGTTGTTGGTGGTGGCTTTGGAGCGGATGTCCGAGGCTTGGTGCTGCTCGTATGGCGGCTCTGCGGGCCGTTTCGATCGAGCAGGATTCCGGCTTGGACGAGCTGTGGAACTGGCCTGGACCGCGCCTGCAGCGAACGCTGGGCTGGCCCGATTCGGTGATGGCGTCGCTTTATCGCTACCGGTCCAGCTTGGGACTATCCCCAGATCTGACGGTGCCGGTTGATGTGTTGTTGCCGATGGATCCCAATTGGCCGACCAGCCTGAATCGGCTGGAGCGACCTCCCGTGGCTCTTTATCGCCAAGGAGACGATGGCCTCTTGCCGTCTCTGGCGAAGCGGCTAGCCATCATCGCGGTGGTCGGCATGCGTGCGGCTTCCAGCCATGGCCTGCAAATGGCTGAACAACTGGGCCGGTCTCTGGCAGGGGCTGGCTGGCCGGTGGTGAGTGGCTTGGCCGAAGGGATTGATGCTGCTGTGCATCGTGGCTGTCTATCGGCTGGAGGTTCTCCCGTCGCTGTTCTGGGTACTCCCTTGAGCCGCACCTATCCAAGCCACCACATTGCTCTTCAAGAGTCGGTGGGTCTCAGGGGTTGCTGCTCACTGAGCTCAGGCCAGGTCAACGCGTTCAACCGGGCCATTTCGCAGCACGGAACTGGTTGCTTGTGGCCATGGCTTCGGCGCTGGTGGTCGTGGAGTGTCCGGAGCGCAGTGGAGCGCTGATCTCAGCACGGTTGGCTTCCACCCTGAATTGCCCGGTCTGTGTGATCCCGGCAGACGCTGCGCGGTGGTCGGCCCGCGGGAGCAATCGTTTGCTGCAGGATCAGGCGGCTGCGCTCCTGCCCCCTGAGGATCTGATCGATCAGCTGGGCTGCGGGCCACAGCAGCTCAATGAAGTTGATTGCAACATCACTGGCTTGCTTGATGCTCTGGGAGAGGGCGCCAATCTTGACGAGCTCGTCGCCACTCTGAACCGACCGGCTCCAGGCCTTTTATCGGATCTCGTTTCGCTGGAACTGTCTGGCCGAGTGGTGTGTGAATCTGGATTCCTCTGGAAACCCTCACAGCGGTGAAGGAAGACCAGGCTCTGACCGGAGCCTCATTGCTGGAATGGCGCCGTCAGCAGCTCTTACGCGGAGGGAGGGCCGTTGATCTCGACTGGTTGCTGGATCTGTCCGGTGGAATCTCCTGGTCGTCCTTGCAGCAGTTGCGCATTGACCCAGATCGCACGGTTCAACCCAACTGTTCGTTGAGGATTCTGGAAGAGCAATGGAATCAACACCTCGCTAAAACCATCCCGCTCCAGCACATTGTTGGGCGCTGCCCTTGGCGTGATGTGGAACTGGAGGTCTCACCAGCAGCGCTGATCCCTAGACAGGAAACTGAGTTACTGCTGGATCTGGCGGTGCAGCGAATCGGGCGAACACCGATACGGCGTTGGGCTGATCTGGGTACTGGTTCCGGAGCCCTGGCGGTTGTGCTGTCGAGTGAATGGCCCGAGGCCGACGGCCACGCCGTCGATCTCAGCTCTGCTGCACTGTCTCTGGCCAAGCGTAATCTGCAGCGATGCGTGCCGCTGCATCACTGCCGACTTCACTGCGGCAGTTGGTGGGAACCGCTGAAAGATTGGTGGGGGCAGTTTGATCTGGTGCTCACCAACCCTCCTTACATCCCTTCAGGTCTCGTAGCCGGACTCCATCCCGTGGTTCGAGACCATGAACCACACCTGGCCTTGGCCGGTGGCGAGGATGGTCTGGATGCCATCCGTCGGGTGCTGGCGCATGCGGGTTCGGCCCTTTCGCCTGGAGGACAGTTGTTGCTGGAGCACCATCACGACCAGAGTGCAGCAGTCCTCGAGCTCATGGAGCAAGCCGGCCTTGTGGAGCGGGAGGCTGTTCCTGATCTGCAGGGTGTGTTGCGTTTTGCCATCTCCGGTCGTCCAGCCGCAGGAATCACATGATGCGTGACACTCCAACCGTTCTCAGCCCGGAACACCTGACACCCCATCTGATGGGTGGTGGCGTTGCTATAATCCCTACCGACACTGTCGTCGGTCTGGCGGTCGCTCCTGTCTGGGCATCGAAGATCTGGAGATTGAAGCGCCGGCCTGCGGATAAACCCCTGATCCTGATGGGGGCCTCAACGGATGCTCTCTTGGACCAGGTCTGCGTGGAATGCCACGACGATGCCCAAAGGCTTGCCGAGAAGTTCTGGCCTGGAGCTCTCACCTTGGTGCTCCCTGCCCAGGGACAGGTGCAGGATGCTCTTAATCCTGGGGGCAGCAGCCTTGGCATGAGGATTCCGGACTGCCAGTTGACGCAGTTGCTGCTGGATCGAACCGGTCCCCTGGCCACCAGTAGTGCCAATCCATCCGGGGAACCGTCTGCCATGACAGCAATGGCCGCCTCCTCTTATTTCCCAGACCTGCCGCTGCTGGGTCCTCAGCCTTGGCCAAAAGTCTCCGGTCAGGCCAGCACCGTGATTGCCTGGAGGGGGCCGGGTCAGTGGCAGCTGCTGCGTCGCGGTGCTGTCATCCCCTTGGAGCTGGAGACACCGGATTGATCATATTGTTGGCTCTGGTCACGGCTTTCATGACCCTTCTTCACTGGGTCTTCGAACCGTTGGAGGCCCTTGCCGTACCTCTGCTGAATTTGAGCGGCATCGGCTGGATCGTCTTCGGCGGACTGATCTGGTTAGTGGCCGGCCGACCTGCAGGACAGGATGATCGGTGACGGTTGGAAGCCGGCTAACGGATTTGAACCGATGACCTTCGCTTTACAAAAGCGCTGCTCTACCACTGAGCTAAGCCGGCAGTTATTCCATCGTAAGCATCCACAGGGCCAGTTCCAGACGGTTGTTGCAACCGGTTTTGAGCAGCGCTCTGCTGATGTGGCACTCAACGGTGCGATGACTGACAACAAGCCTCGCCGCGATGGCCCTGTTGCTCAATCCCTCCAGCAGAAGGGAGGCGACACGATGCTCGGAGGCGGTGAGCCGAGCGTTTCTGGATATTCAATTTTTGTCTCTGCAGGAAGAATTCCCCCTGGAGCAAGCTGATTGATCAGAGGGTGCGCCGAATCGGCAAGTTGGCCACTAGGGCGGTGACCCGGTCCTCGGTTTCCAAGCTCACATCTGTTTCGGAAAGATCGATTTCCACGTATCGAGAAACCACCTCGAGGATTTCCCTTCTCATCTGTTCCAGCAGCTCTGGATTGAGGTCGCTGCGGTCATGAGCTAGAACCAGCTGAAGGCGTTGGCGGGCTGTATCGGCACTGGCCGTCTGACGCCCTAGCAATTTGTCGATCAGATCTTGAAGGGTCATCGGTTTAAAAAATCTTTGTTTGCATCAGTTCGCGCATCTTGGCGCGCAGTCCTCGACGGATCTTGGCGGGATCCATGAGCGGAATATCTTTTCCTTGGAGGCGTCCTGCGATGTTGCCGTAGGCACGGGCTGCCGGTGAGCCTCCGTCGCTCAGGGTCAGGGGTTCACCGCGGTTCGTGCTCACGATGACCTGTTCGTCTTCAAAAACCAGCCCCAGCAGCGGCAACGCCAGGATGTCGGTGACGTCGTCCACCGAAAGCATCTCCTGGGACGACATCATTTTTGGGCGAACGCGGTTCAACACGAGCTGGACTGGAGAGACGCCCTGGGTATTGAGCAACCCGATCACCCGGTCCGCATCACGAACGGCAGCCACCTCCGGTGTGGTGATTACCAGGGCTTCCCGTGCAGCTGCCGCCGCGTTCTTGAATCCGTCCTCGATGCCGGCTGGGCAATCGATCAGAACGTAATCAAACCGCTCCTCCAACAAGGCAACAATCGCTTGCATGTCTTTTGGAGTCAGCCATTCCAGCATCCGCGGGTTCCCCGCCGGAAGCAGGGACAGATTCGGTTCCTGCTTGTGTTTGACCAAGGCCTGTTCCAGTCGGCAGGTTTCAGCCAGAACTTCCTGAGCGGTGTAGACGATCCGGTTTTCGAGGCCAAGCAGCAAATCCAGATTTCGCAGTCCGAAATCCGCGTCCAGAACAACGGTGCTTGCCCCGCTCCGCGCGAGGGCGATGCCGAGATTGGCAGTGGTGGTCGTTTTTCCGACGCCGCCCTTGCCCGAGCAGATCAGGATTGTTCGCGTCGTAGACACCAGGCGCTCACAGGTATCGGGTCAGACTAGGCATCGCTTCGTCGGTGACAACCGGATCAGCGAATGCTCCTGGTCTCTGCGGGTTCGATCACAATCACCCCTTGATCGAGTCGCGCTTGTTCCGTCAGGCCATCCAGAGGTTGATCCTCCGGGCCTCGAGCCACGGCGTTGGAGATTCTGAGTTGTACCGGCCGTAGATGCAGGGCAACAATTTTTGCCTTGTTGCTGCCGTGACAGCCGGCATGGGCTATCCCCCTCAGTCGTCCCCAAACCATCACGTCTCCACCGGCACTGACGCGCGCTCCGGGGTTCACATCCCCGTAAATCAGAACGTCCCCATCGCACTGCAAGTGGTCACCGGACCGCAATGTTCCTCGATGAACGAGGAGTCCGTCCTGCTCCTCGTTTTTTGGAGGTGGTTGTGCCCCAGCTTCGTCCAGATGAACGTTTAGTCCAAGGGCTGCAGCGCTCACAACGGTTTTGGGATGTCGGCTGCAAAGCCATCGCAGCCGACATCCCATGCTTTGCAAGATCTGCAGCAGCTGCTGCAGATCAGAACAGTTGAGATTCCAGTCACCGCAATCCAGCTCCACCAGGTTGCTGGGTTCTTGATCCAGCAATCCAGGCAGAGCATTTTTCCAATGTTGTGAGCGGTGGTCCGGTAGCTGCAGGGTCACCCTTTTATCGCCATGGATGATTCGGCCAATTCAACCTCGATGGCTCGCTTCAGCCCAGCCTGAATTTCCCGGGGGTGAATGAGCCAGGAGGTGGCGGCGGGTCGGGACAAGCTGGCCACCAGCGGTGAAGCATCTTCAAGGGCCTGCAAGTGCTCACCATCCCAGAGCCGCAGGCCGCCTCGATAGCGGAGGTATCCACGGGTTTCCTGATGCCTCAAGCCACAGCACAGTGCTGGATCAAGACCGTTCTGTTCCGCCAGGCGTCCGCAGATCGCCAGCAGCTTGAGCTGCCCTTCACGGTTGAATCGCTCGACTCCTGTGGCCTTGAGCAAATCTCGATCCAAAAAGCGGCGGCAGAGATCACTCAGCTGAGGTGAGCCTTCCTCCTTCCATCGCTGCAGGTGATAACCCGTTCGCAGGTCATCGTTCCCGAGAAAGTCATCAAGGGTTAAAGCATCGCTCGCCCACAGCCAGCGGTGCATCACGGCATCGGCCCAGATCGTTTGGGGCCCCAGTTGCCGAGCGGTTTGCACAAGCCGCTCGAGCAGCCAGTTGCACACCACATTGAGCCGATGGTTGTAAACGCTGCGATACATCAAATTGCGTACCACCAGGTAGTGCTCCACGGCCATCAGTCCTTTGGGATGGATCGCCAGCTCGCCATCGGGGGCCAGGGTCAGTGCTGAAAGGATCCGTTCAAGGTCCAGTTGCCCGTATTGCGTTCCGGTGCTGTAGCTGTCCCGCAGCAGGTAATCGAGACGGTCGCAGTCGAGCTGGCTGCTCACCAGTTGTTTGACCAGGGGGCGGGGAGATTGGCCGCTCTCCAGCAGGTCGGCTACGGCCGCTGCGGTTCCGGGTGCGTAGGTCTCGAGACAGTCCCTGATGCGGGGGTGGTGGCGGATGACTCGAGCCGACCAATCCTCGTGCCGCATCCCGAACATCTCCTCACCGGTATGACTCAGTGGCCCGTGACCGAGGTCATGCAAAAGGGCCGCGGCGTACACCAAGCCGCGGTGGGGTTCGAGACCAGGGTCCTGGATCACCAGCCGACTGAACGCTTGTCGCGCGAGGTGAAAGACCCCCAACGAGTGGGTGAAACGGCTTGATTCCGCTCCATGGAAGGTTAAAAAAGCTGGCCCCAGCTGCCGCACGCGTCTGAGCCGTTGAAACGGGGCGCTGTCCACCAGGTCCATGACCATGGCTTCCGCCGGCTGATTGCGATTGAGCTGGATCCCGCCATGGAGAGGGTCGTGGTAAGTCCGTTGGCTCATGCGGGGGGCTCATCCGGAGCCTCTGCTTCCAGAAGGGCTTCCATCCATTGTTCCGATTCGTTTAACCAGCGGTCACCATCACCATCCGGATTGAGTGGTTCGGGGTCTGAAAGCAAACGGTCCGGTGCAATGCCTTCCCCCTGAATGTCACGTCCGTTGGGGGTGACGTACCCGGCAACGGTCACTGCCAACCCGCTGCCATCGCTGAGATTGGTCAGCGTCTGGATCAGCCCCTTGCCGTAGGTCCGGCTTCCCAGAAGGGTGGAGCGTTCGTTGTCCTGAAGAGCTCCGGCCAGGATTTCGCTGGCGCTGGCTGTCCCACCGTTCACCAGGGTCAGCATGGGCCCGTCATAAAGCGTGCCCGGTCCAGCGGGGATCGCATCGTTGATCCCCTCACGGTTGCGGGTTTCAACGATGGTTCCGCCGGAGAGCAGGTCATCGGCAACGGCGAGTCCGGAACTCACCAATCCGCCCGAGTTGTTGCGCAGGTCGAGGATCAGCCCTTCGACATTTTTGTCCTGAAGCTCTTCCAGAGCCTGCTGCACCTGTTCGGGCACACCATCAGTGAATTGGGTGATCCTCAGGTAACCGATTGTGTGTTCGCCACTTCTGAGTCGTCGTGTCCGTACCGGTCTCAGGTCAACACTGCGCCGTTCAAGGGTCAGTTCTCTGGGGTCGCCGCCATCACTCGCAAGCATCAGCACCACCTGGGTGCCGACATCCCCACGCAATGCCGTAGCCGTACCTTCCAAACCTAGATCCTTCACAGGAACACTGTCCACGGCCAGTAATTCGGTTCCCGAGCTCAAGTCGGCCTCTGCAGCTGGAGAGCCCTCCAGAGCTGAGATCACCACAACCTGGTCCGCTTGCTCCCCGGGGCCGAGTTGCAGACCGACTCCGCTGAGGTTGCCGTTGGTGCTGTTCTTCAAGGCGGCGTAATCCGCTGGTCGCAGCACGCGGGTGTAAGGGTCCCCGATGCTTGAGAGCATCACTTCGATTGCTCTGTAGGCGTCCTCACTGCTTTCAATACTTTTTTCGAGTGCCTTCTGGCGTTGGCGACGCCAGCGCACCTCGTCCAGATGGTCGGGATCGAGATAGCCCTGATTCACCAGCCTCCAGCTGTCCACAACCAGCTGCTGCGTATCACTCAGTGCAGGGACCTGCAGGGGTGCAGACAGCAGCAAAATGAGTCCGAGTATCAAGACACTCAGCGCTTTCAACCCCTTGGAGCTCCTGCGCCGCAGGCTGTCTGAAAGATCTTTAACAGTTGGATACATCACGGACCAGTCGACCGTTCGACAAGTGAGACCTGCGTAGACTTTCGCAACCCGAGCCCGCTTGTGCATGGCGAACTCATCCCCCGTTTACGACTGGTTCCAGGAACGTCTGGAAATCCAGGACATTGCTGATGACATCAGCTCGAAATACGTACCTCCCCACGTCAATATCTTTTATTGCCTGGGCGGCATCACATTGGTGTGCTTCCTGATCCAGTTCGCCACTGGATTCGCAATGACCTTCTATTACAAGCCGACCGTTGCGGAGGCGTATAAGTCGGTCGAGTACCTCATGACCGACGTCAGTTTTGGATGGCTGATCCGTTCCGTTCACCGGTGGAGCGCCTCGATGATGGTTCTGATGCTGATTCTGCATGTGTTCCGCGTCTACCTCACCGGTGGTTTCAAGCGTCCCCGTGAGCTCACCTGGGTGACCGGTGTCACCATGGCTGTGATCACGGTGTCCTTCGGGGTTACGGGTTATTCCCTTCCATGGGATCAGGTGGGCTACTGGGCTGTGAAAATTGTGTCTGGTGTTCCAGCTGCCATTCCCGTGGTTGGCGATTTCATGGTGGAACTGCTTCGTGGCGGTGAGAGTGTTGGGCAATCCACCCTCACTCGTTTCTATAGCCTTCACACATTCGTCATGCCCTGGTTGCTGGCTGTATTCATGCTCATGCACTTTCTGATGATTCGGAAGCAAGGCATCTCTGGCCCCTTGTGATCTGCGTTTCTACTGTTCCTTCAACGCCTGGACTAACCGATGCACATTCTCAAGAAGCCTGACCTTTCCGACCCCAAGATGCGGGCCAAGCTCGCCAAGGGCATGGGGCACAACTACTACGGAGAGCCTGCCTGGCCCAACGATCTTCTCTACATCTTTCCGGTGGTGATCCTTGGCACCATCGCTTGTGTGGTTGGCCTGGCTGTGCTGGACCCTGCGATGCTCGCGGATAAGGCTGATCCCTTCGCTACGCC
Organism: Synechococcus sp. AG-679-B05; assembly: GCA_003210795.1. Lineage (GTDB taxonomy): Bacteria > Cyanobacteriota > Cyanobacteriia > PCC-6307 > Cyanobiaceae > Parasynechococcus. The sequence goes on from QCUJ01000004.1 coordinate 69,779, forward strand.
ACTGGAAATCCTGCCTGAGTGGTATCTCTATCCTGTTTTCCAGATCCTTCGTGTCGTTCCCAACAAGCTTCTAGGGATCGCTCTGCAAACTCTGGTCCCCCTGGGCTTGATGCTGGTTCCTTTCATCGAGAGCTTCAACAAGTTCCAGAATCCATTTCGTCGCCCTGTGGCCATGGCGGTGTTCTTGTTTGGAACCGCCACCACCATTTATCTCGGTATTGGTGCTGCACTCCCCATCGACAAGTCGCTCACGTTGGGACTGTTCTGAAGTCCAATCAGCATCCATTTCGGCTTTTCGTTTCAACCCCTGTCTGGTTCAGACAGGGGTTTTTGTTGGATGGCTAAAGCCCTGAATCCAGATGCAGCATCAGCACGTCATCAGGATTGACTCGCAAGAAATGGTGCAACAGCAGAAAACCCACGATGGTCCAGGTCTGGTAAGTGCGTGATTGCTGTCCGACCCAGGTTCCAGTGGGTCCGTCGAAATATTCAGCCCACTGCTGACGGGGCAATTGATTGAGGTGACTCCAGTAGCACTCATCGAGCAGCGTTTTCATCTGGGTCATCAGCAGCATGTCCGCATGGGGATGGATGCGTTCGTGCAACAGGATTGAAGCCCCGAAATACCAAAGCAGACTTGGCCAGTGGCCGCCGTTGTGATAACTGCCAGGCCAGTTCTTGGGGTCAGACCCGGTTCTGTTTTCCCATTCCACCCCTTCCATGGGGGGGTGGCAGATGCGCATTGGCATCTGAGCCATTAGATGCTGTCGGTTGTGATGCACCAGTCGGAACAGAGCACGTTGCTGGGGTGCTGTGAGCAGTCCGAACAGGCATCCGAGTGAATTGCCCAGGCTGTAGAAACGGAAATCAGGTCGACCTGTTCGCATGTTGCCGATCAGGTAACCGCCGCGATTTTCGAGCCAGTCCTGCAGCCAGGCAGGGATCACTTGAGGCTGAACATTGAATTCATTCTGGTATTGATTGTCTCCGTATTGCTCCGTCGGTCTTCGCCGAAGCACCTGCATTGTTTTGCTGGTCACCCAGTAGTGCTTCAGAAGGTATTGGCGTAGGTCATGCATCCAGCTCCGGCTTAACCGGAGCCGTTCCTCGAGCAGAGCGCTGTTGGTATGGCGCTGGCAGAGATCCATCAGTTCAATGCTGCTTCGCAGTGCTGCAAACAGCAGCACTTCCACTTCCAGGGGTGCTCCCCAGACATCCATCGGACGATCAATCATGAAGGCGCAGTCCGGGACGAACAACACCGGGGTCCCCTCAAAGCTGGGGTGAAGAACGAGGTCGAGGAGCAGATGCAGACCGCGTTGAACCTTTTGACTGCGTCCGAATTCGGTATCGCCACTGCGTTTTACATAGATCCAGCAAAGAATCGGCCACCAGAGGCTGGCATCAACGGAGGTGATGCGTCCGATGGAGCGCTGGCCGTAATCGGCCACCAGTTCGTTGTCCTCTTCCACAAAGCTGGTGGGAAAGACCCCACGGGTCTGAACACTGGTGCTCTGTAGATCCAGGCAGACCGAGAGGAACTGCCGGACGATGGCGTATCGACCCTGAAGCAACAGGTAGATCATCACGGGAACGTTGTCCCTCAGGAAGATCTCGCCGTAATTCAGTGCTTCTTCGTGGTTGGGATGTTCCAGGGCAGCAACGCTGCCGGCCAGTTCTCCCTGAATGTTGATCAACGTTCGCTCGAAGTGCTCTTGGGCTTTCTGCACCACGTGCTCTTCTTTTGAACTCGGCCTGAACCGCGTGCTCCGTTCGGTGAAGCCCCTGGTCATCCGCGCCTTCACGTCTAAGAAAAAACTAGTAGTGGCAGGGGGTTTCGCCAGTGGAAGTAACTCTG
>QCUJ01000005.1 GCA_003210795.1 Synechococcus sp. AG-679-B05
AGCCGGACTTTCAGGTTTGTCTGAATTTTGCCGAGGGCCAGCAGGTGAACCTGATGCTCTCGATGAGTCACATCCCTTCACGGATCGCCGACAGCGGGTTCTCCAGCACAGAGCTTGTCCAGCTCCATCAGGGCTGGACATCCCAGCGACTGGGTGGCTATCTGAAGCCCTTGGGATGCGAGCTGGATGCCGATGCCTTCCGACTCGCAATGCCGTCCAAGGCCCTCGACAAAGCCCGTGCTGATCTCCCAGCAGGCGATGGTCCTCTACTTGTGTTGGCACCGAGGGGCGGGACAGCCGACTGGCCTGCAGCGGAATGGAGTGCCTTGCCGGCCACCATCAGCCAACGTCTCGATGGTCTGCGTTGCTCGCAGCTGGCCGTTGAACTTGACCTGAATGCCCGAGCCGCCGCCGTCGCCTGTGCAGACGTTGTTCTTAGCAGCTGCCCAATTACACAGTCCCTTGCGGTGTTCAGCGGTGTTCCTCTGGTCGCTCTTGGAGGAAATCCCGAAAACATGCCGCAGCGCCCCGATTTGCGTTGCCTGGGTCAGGCCGACCGACTGGTCGATCTGAAATCGGAGCAGATCCTTGAAGCACTGGGCTTCTGAATGCCCTGATGGGAGCTCGCGCCAGCTCACAATCGAAGCGACGGCAGCTGAAAATGCTGACGGCACCTTGGCGAGGGCCCCTAAGTGCCCTTGCGGCCGTGATCCTTGCGGGGGCCGCCGGGTATCGCATCACCGAGGGTTGGGACTGGGGGGATGCGCTCTGGATGGTGCTGATCACGATCAGCACCATCGGCTACGGCGAAGTGGCTCCACTCACGCCGGCCGGCCGTCTGGTGACCGTACTGATCGTTGGCGGCGGTCTGATCGTGGTGCAGCTCACGATCCAGCGGATCCTGGGGCTGAAGGACTCCGGTTATTTCCGCAGACTGCGGGAGTTCCGGATTCACCGCATGCTGGAAAGCCTCCACAACCACGTGATCCTTTGTGGCTACGGCCGCATCGGACAGGAAATCGCGGCCCAGCTGCAGCGGGATCAGGTGCCCTTGGTGGTGATCGAAAACGATCCTGATCGCCGCGATGTTGCGGAAGTCAATGGCCTGCAGGTCCTCCAGGCCGATGCAACCCTGGATGAAACGCTCATCGATGCGGGGCTGGGGAAATGCATGAGCTTGGTGGCAGCTCTTCCCAGTGATGCGGCAAACCTCTATGTGGTGCTCAGTGCCCGTGGCCTGCAACCCTCCTGCCGTCTGATCGCCCGAGCCAACAGCGACGAAGCCGCCACCAAGCTGCGTTTAGCCGGGGCCAGTGCTGTGGTGAGTCCTTACGTGGCTGGCGGCCGGGTGATGGCGGCCTCAGCCATGCGGCCTCTGGCCCTGGATTTCATGGAGCTGCTCGCTGGGTCGGATTACGAAATAGAGGAATTTCAGCTCAGCCATGACCCCGCTCTGCTGCGAAGCATCGAAGGTCGCAGCCTGTCGGAACTGCGACTGGGGCGCCGCAGTGGAGCCCTCGTGATTGCGATCCGTGTGCGGGGTCGCTTGATTGCCAACCCTGGAGGGGATCGCTTGCTGGAGCCAGGACAGGTGCTGATCGTTCTGGGCAGTCGGCATCAGCTGAAGCAGTTTCAGGCCTTGCTGGGAACAGCCATTGATCCGATGCCGGCTTGAGCCGGGTTCAGGCGGATCCCTACGATCCACCGATCTTCTGCACCGCTATGGCCTCCCCTGCATCTCTTGACGGTCAGACCGCTCTTGTGACGGGTGGAGGTCGGGGTATCGGCCGCGCCATTGCTCTGGCCCTCGGGGGAGCTGGCGCTGAAGTGGTGGTGAATTACTCCAGTTCCGCTGCCGCGGCTGACGACGTTGTGGCCACGATCACGGCGGCTGGTGGAAAGGCCTATGCCCTTCAAGCGAATGTCTCGATTGAGGAGGAGGTCGATGGCCTGATCAAGACGGTGCTTGACCGCAGCGGCCGGCTGGACGTGCTGGTGAACAACGCGGGCATCACCCGTGATGGCCTGTTGATGAGGATGAAAACCTCCGACTGGCAATCGGTGATCGACCTGAACCTGAGTGGGGTGTTTCTCTGCACCCGTGCCGTGGCGCGGCCGATGCTCAAGCAGAAAAGCGGACGCATCATCAACATCACCTCAGTGGTGGGCCTCATGGGCAATGCCGGCCAGGCCAACTACGCCGCAGCAAAAGCGGGCGTGATCGGATTGACGCGCAGCACCGCCAAGGAACTGGCCAGCCGCGGAATCACAGTGAACGCGGTTGCACCCGGCTTCATCGCCACGGATATGACCAAGGATCTGGATGCCGACTCGATCCTCAAGGACATTCCATTGGGAACCTTCGGAACCCAGGAACAGGTGGCAGGAGCCGTTCGCTTTCTGGCTGCCGACTCAGCAGCTGCCTACATCACCGGGCAGGTTCTGCAGGTGGATGGAGGCATGGTGATGGCCTGAGCCATCACGGTTCCAGGGGCTGTGCCAGCTCATCCCGCAGCTTGCGAATGCGTTGGAGCAGTCTCAAGCGACGACCACGGGCTGTGACGGTGAGAAAAATACGCAGGGGCACATAAACGAGCGCCATTGTTCCTGCCGTTAAGGCCATGAGAACGAAGAACAGCGTTCCGTTTTCTCCCATGCCCGAAACATAACGATCGAGGGCGATTTCGGCGTTCTCAAAAGCGCTTTGATTCGGCTTTCACCACTTGGAGGCACCTGCACAGCCGCAGTGGCGCTATGGGACAGTTAGCGGCGGCTAATTCGAGACCATGGCGAAACTTCTTGCCTTCTCTGACGAATCTCGCAGCGCCCTGGAGCGTGGCGTTAATGCTCTGGCCGATGCGGTGAAGGTCACCATCGGACCCAAGGGCAGAAACGTCGTGCTGGAGAAGAAGTTCGGCTCCCCAGACATCGTCAATGACGGGGACACGATTGCGCGCGATATCGAGCTGGAGGATCCTTTCGAGAATCTCGGCGCCAAGCTGATTCAGCAGGTGGCATCGAAAACCAAGGACAAAGCCGGAGACGGAACCACCACAGCCACCTTGCTTGCCCAGGCCATGGTGCAGGAAGGTCTGCGAAACACAGCGGCGGGTGCCAGCCCGGTGGAACTGCGACGCGGCATGGAACTTGCTGCGGCACAGATCGTTCGCGGTCTGAGTGAGCGCAGCCAGGCTGTGGCCGGTGATGCCATCCGGCAGGTGGCCACCGTGAGTTCTGGTGGAGACGAAGAGGTTGGTCGCATGATCGCGGAAGCCATGGACCGCGTCAGTGTCGATGGCGTCATCACCGTGGAGGAATCCAAGTCGCTCGCGACTGAGCTCGAAGTCACGGAGGGAATGGCCTTCGACCGGGGCTACAGCTCCCCTTATTTCGTCACCGATGCCGACCGACAGGTCTGCGAGTTCGACAATCCGTTGATCCTGCTGACCGATCGCAAGATCAGCACCGTGGCCGACCTGGTTCCCGTGCTGGAGACGGTTCAGAGCAGCGGCTCTCCACTGCTGATCCTGGCCGAAGAAGTCGAGGGTGAAGCCCTTGCAACCCTCGTGATGAACAAGAGCCGCGGCGTTCTTCAGGTTGCCGCCGTCCGTGCCCCATCCTTCGGTGAACGCCGCAAGGCAGCCCTCGCAGACATCGCCATCCTCACCGGAGGAACGCTGATCAGCGAAGACAAGGCGATGACCCTGGATGCTGTCGGCCTAAGTGACCTTGGAAAAGCTCGTCGCGTCACCATCAGCAAGGAATCCACCACCATCGTTGCCACGGATGACCACAGTGCCGCAGTGGGCGATCGGGTGGCCGCGATCAAACGCGAACTGGAGGCAACGGACTCCGATTACGACCGAGAGAAACTGAACGAACGCATCGCAAAACTGGCCGGCGGTGTTGCCGTGATCAAGGTCGGTGCTCCGACGGAGACCGAACTGAACAACCGCAAGCTGCGGATCGAGGACGCTCTCAACGCCACCCGAGCTGCCGTTGAAGAGGGCATTGTTGCCGGAGGGGGAAGCACCCTCCTCCAGCTGGCTGATGGCCTCAGTGATCTGGCGGGACAACACAATGGCGAGCAGCGAACGGGCGTTGAAATTGTTCAGCGTGCTCTAACCGCCCCCATTCACCAGATCGCCACCAATGCAGGTCACAACGGAGACGTCGTGATCGCTGCGATGCGCAACAGCGGCAACGGCTTCAATGCGCTGAACGGGTCCTATGAAGATCTGATGGCTGCCGGCATCGTTGATGCAGCCAAGGTGGTTCGGCTGGCTGTGCAGGATTCGGTGTCGATTGCCTCGCTGCTGATCACCACCGAGGTTGTGATTGCCGACAAACCTGAACCTGAGGCCCCGGCACCGGAAGGTGGCGGCGATCCAATGGGTGGCATGGGCGGCATGGGGATGCCTGGCATGGGCGGCATGGGGATGCCCGGAATGGGTGGCATGGGCATGCCCGGAATGATGTGATCAGCCGGCCATCCCTCGGCGGTAGGCGGCCACCTGCAGGTCAACACCTGTGATGGCCGTTCCAACAACGACATTGTCTGCACCCGCCTCCAGAGCGGCCCGTGCTGCCGAAGGAGTTGCGATTCCTCCCTCGCAGATCAACCGCACGGAGGTCTTCAGCTCATGGCGAAGTTCCGGCAGCAACTCAAGTGCCGGGGGGGTCCGGTCGGCCGTTTCTTCGGTGTAGCCGTAAAGCGTTGTACCGACCCACTCACAACCGAGATCAGCAGCACGCACTCCATTGACAACGCTGTCCACATCAGCCATCAGGGGAGCCCGCAGCTCCGTGCGACACCGTTGAATCAAGTCCGCTAAGGGCTGCCCGTCTGGGCGGAGGCGTTGAGTTGCATCCAGGGCGATCACGTCGGCACCGGCAGACCAGACCGCCTGGATCTCTCGCCAACCGGGTGTGATGTAAACGGAACTGTTGGGGAAGGTGCATTTCCACAGGCCGATGATCAGTGCCTCTGGACAACGGCGACGGACGGCACCGATGTGTTCTGGACTTTCCAGACGCACTCCCACTACGCCATTGCGCAGGGATGCATCGGCCATTGCAGCGATGACCTCCGGATCGCGCATCGGTGAACCAAGCGGCGCTTGGACCGAAACAATCAACCCCTGATCAAGCTGTTCATTACTGGGGATCATCGCGATTCAGGACGTCTTCTGGACATCCTCACCGTCTTGCACCAACCAACGTCGCAAGGATCGTGGCGTGGTCAGCGGAGGCGCTGGTGGCTCGGCGGCAGGCGAAATTGCTGGCATCGCGCGATCTTCGTGAAGGCTGGAGCTCACCTCCAGCAATGACTCCTTCAAAAGAGCTGTCAGGCGCGTCAGGGAGCGGCCGGAGGACGGCGATGTTGCGGCTGCAGCTGCTTGAAACTGCTCAACTGGCAAAGCGGCCAGGTCAGGAAGGTCATCCACGCCATAGCGATGCACCCACTGGCTGCGGAGCATCCACAACTGTTGATCATGTCCATGGCTCTGCGCATCAAGCATCTGCTGAGCAAGACGCCTGCGTCGATGAGCGGATGGTGAAAACGAGGTCGACGTCATCTCAGGTCAGCTTGCGATTGAGGAGAGGGCGGATCAACAGGAACAGGCCTGCCGTGAGAACCACCAGAACAGCCAGGCAGCCGAAACCTGTGATGTCCCCATAAGGGGCTTCGAGCAGAACCTCCGAAAGATCAAGGGGACCGCGGTACGCAGCACGGATCGGTTCAATCGCGAAGGTCAGAGGGTTGAGCGACGCCAGCCATTCCATCCAGTTGGGCATGAAAGCCAGAGGGGCCAATGCCGTGCTGGCAAACAGCAACGGAAGATTGGCCACAAAGATGACTGCGATCAGTTCGATGTGGCCCGGCAATGCAAACGCCAGTCCAAGACTCAGGGCCGTTACGGCGAACACCAGCAGAAGCAGGGTGACGAGCACCAGCAGCAACCCTGCCCCACCTGGCCAGCCGTAACCAAGGGCGGCGGCCGTGGCCATGATCGCCAGGCTCTGCAGAAGGCTGATCACCGTGATGTAAAGAACCGAAGCGAGCACGATCGAACTCCGGCTGCGCAGAGGAGCCACCAGCAGTCGGTTCAGAAATCCGAACTCACGGTCGAACATCACCGGCAACCCGGCATTCAAAGCGCCACTGAAGGCAGTGAAAACAATGACGCCGGCACCCAGAAAACGGCCATAACTGATTCCCCCCGGCAGCAGCCCTTCCGGAGCCTTGGCAAACAGAGCTCCAAACAGGGTCAACCAGATCAGAGGTTGAAGCACCCCTGCCACAAGGGTGGAAGGACGCCGGGCCAACTGAAGAAAGAGGCGACGGGTCAGGGCGAAGGTCTCCTGGGAGAGCTCGGACAGTGCGCCGCGATCAGTATCAAGACTGGGTGCAGCTTTCAGGGGGGAAGAGGTCATCAGTTCAGACTCGATCAGTTCAACGCATGGACTGGCGCCGTTCCTGCTTGACGTCCCGCTGGCCGGCCACCGCCAGCTCGGCATCCATCAGGGTTCGACCAGTGGCCTGTAGGTACACATCATCCAGGCTTGGCCGGCTCTGCGCCAGGGCAAACACCGGCAAGCCTTCCGCATCGAGGCAACGACGCATGGTTTCCACAACTGGATCTCCGTCAATCACCAGGTTGAGGGAGAAACCCTGCGCCCTGTTCACCACCACTTGCTGCACGCCCTCCAGGGGCTGAAGCAGCGCCGAAACCCTCTCGGCCTCAGCGGCATCGCTGAATTCCCGGATCCGCAGCGTCACCCTGTCGCCACCGAGGCGCTGCTTGAGGCCTTCCGGTGTGCCCTCGGCGATCACACGACCAGCGTCGATGATCGCCATCCGATCGGCAAGGGCTTCCACCTCCTCGAGGTAATGACTGCTGAGCAAAATGCCGGTGCCATCTCGAACCAGTTCGCGCAGAAGCTCCCAGATCGCCGCTCGACTCTCGATGTCCAGCCCAACCGTCGGTTCATCCAGCACCAACAATTTCGGACGATGCAGCAGACCAGCCGCCAGATCCAGCCTCCGCCGCATCCCTCCGGAATAGGTGCCGCAACGTCGGTCCACCCATTCGTTCATCGCGAGACGATCGATCAGATCATCGATTTGCTCGTCCCGCAGCCGCCTCGGAAGATGAAACAGGTCGCCCTGGAGCTGCAGCAACTCGCGTCCTGTGAGGATCTTGTCGATCGCCACCTCCTGAGCCACATATCCCAGGCGTCGTCGCACTGAGCGTGGATCCTTCAGGGCATCAACACCATCAATTTGAACCTGGCCGGAATCGGGTGCCAGCAGGGTGGCCAGAATCCGAAGGGCGGTGGTTTTACCAGCCCCGTTTGGACCCAGCAGCCCATAAAAACAGGCTTCGGGCACATCAAGATCCAGACCAGCGAGAGCACTGACATCCCCGTAAGCCTTGTTGAGTTGACGGAGTTCAATCAGGGCCATCGGCCTACCCACATGAATCTGAATTTAGGAAGAGCTCTCGGGAATGAAGAGCGCCTGCAGGCCAAGCATCACCTGCTGATCAAAGGTTGAAGCGAGATCAGTCCGGCTCAGCACCAACAGCAGGCAGATGCCGAAGAGGTAAAGAATGGACCATCGGAAAAGCCCTTTGGCAGCCTCAAGGCTGTCGGGATCTGCGGAGAGGGTCTGCACCATCTGCAACAACCGACCATTAAATGGCAGTAAAAGGAGCCCATAGAACGTCCCACCTGTCGGAAGAACCAGCACCCCGAGGCCGCTCAACAGCACAGTTGCCCAGCCGTATAAGCGGATTGCCCTTGCGGTAATCACGGGTCCCTTGACCACGGGAAGCATGGGAATACCGACAGCGCGATAGTCCTCACGCAACAGAAGTGCCAGGGCCCAGAAGTGCGCTGGCGTCCACACCATCACCAGGGCAAACAGCCACCAGCCACCGAGGCCGACATGCCCCGTGGCTGCTGCTGCACCAACAAGGGGGGGGATCGCGCCTGCCACCCCGCCAATCACGATGTTCTGAGACGTGCGCGGCTTGAGCAGGGCCGTGTAAAGCAGCACATAACTGCAGAGCCCGAGGAGGGACAGCGCCGCAGCCAGGCAGTTGACACCACTGATCAACAGCATGGAAGCCGCCAGAGTGCAGGCGATCGCACCGAGAAAAGCGCTGATCGGCGACAAACGTCCGGAGGGAAGAGCCCGACCACTGGTCCGGAGCATCCGTCCATCCAGATCCTGCTCCCAGAGACAATTGAGAACCCCGGCTGCCGCTGAAGCCAAGGCACCCCCTCCCAGGGTGCAGACCAAGCGAGGAGAGGCCAGCGGCCAGCCATCACTGAGGGCCATACCACCCACTGTGGTGGCCAAAAGCAGTGGAATCAAACGAGGCTTGGCCACTTCAAGCCAGGCGGGAAGTTTGATCCGCTTGCGGGAGGGAACGACCTGCTCGCGGGTGGGCAGAGCAGAAACGGTGGAATCAGCCATGGCATGTCTCCAGGGCGGTGTCGTCAACGACGACGGAACTACGGGTGGGAAGGGGAGAGCCAGGACTGCGGACGGTCAGGGCCGCCAGAACAGCGACCAGAAGAGCTGCCACCAGTTGATGGGTGATGGTGACCAGCGGCTGCTGCAGCCCGAGACGAAGGGTGGTGACCCCCAGGACCGCCTGGAACGTCACCAACAGAACGGAAGACAACAACCAGGGCCATTGACGACGGCTCCACCCGCCGAAGAGCAGAGCCACAACCACGAACAGCAGCACCAGGCCGGCCGCTGGCATCGCCCCATAACGATGCAACGAAACCGAATGACAGGCCTCTCCACCCGCCAGACAACGCTGTGCAGCCCAGGACGTCGCCATTTGCGCACCCAAGAGGCACTGGGCGATCACCGCGAGCAGCGCCAAACCCGACAGGGGGCGCCACCAGAACGGTGGACTGCCAACGGCCGGGTCAAGCAGTCGCTGGGTCACCGCACTGAGCAGTGCCACAAGGGTCAGAGCCAAAGTGAGATGGGCCGTCACCACCTGTGAGGGGAGCAGCTGAAGCACCGTGAGCGCACCAAGGGCTCCCTGCAGCGCCACCATCAGCACGAGAAGGACGGAGACCCAGGGGAACCATCGAGGAACCCGACGGCGCAGAACTGTTGCGGCAACGGCCATCACCAGCAACGCGACGCCGACGACAAAGGCATCAAGGCGATGAAACCATTCCAGAAAAACCTGGATATTCATCTGACGTCCTGGCAGAAGGGTGCCGAAGCAGAGGGGCCAGTCCGGGCAGGCAAGCCCTGCCTCCATCACACGGGTTGCTCCACCAATCACCACCAAAGCGATGACGGCGACAACGAGATGCGATGTAACACCACCCAAACGTCGATAAATCGGAGGGATGGAGGGAGTCATCAACTACTAAGCCTCCGAACAAAGCCTGAGACGGCGTAATTCGGACAGTAGCGATCACATTCAGTCCGTCACGTTGTATGGACGACTGCAACGACTTCCGGCCCGAACGATGCACTTTCCCTGACAGGGAAACGCCCTTAAGAAACAATTCATGGAGCAATGGGATGCACTCCATAGCCTGACAAGAGACTGGGCTTCCTCAATGCAGATCCCATCAGCCATTGTCACTCTGATCCTTGGAATGATCCTGGTTCTGAGCGGTCTTTGGATCGGGCAGTCCATCAACCTTCTACCGGTTGGAGCCAGTGCAAACGCCCCGATTTACGACGAACTCTTTCAGGTTCTGTTCACAATTGGCGCGATTCTTTTCATTGGCATCGTCGGCTTGTTGATTTTCAGCCTGATTCGATTTCGTCGCCGCAACGATCAACTTGGCGATGGCATTGCAATCGAAGGAAATCTTCCACTCGAGATTTTCTGGACTGCCGTTCCCGCCGTCGTGATTCTCTTTGTGGGTTTATACAGCTACGACATTTACGACAGGATGGGAGGGATGGTGCCACTTGGCCACGAAGGCATGGCCCATCACGCCATGGCCGACAGCAGCGAAGAGCGCATCTGGGGAGGCCTCAGTTCCAAGGCCGTCGATGGTGATGCCTTCGCCCTTCCGGTGGAAGTGACTGCCATGCAATTTGCCTTTCTCTTCCATTACCCCGAAGGAGACATAACGGCTGGAGAGTTGCATGTTCCCGCCAACCGTCCCGTGACGTTGCGAATGGAAGCGAAGGATGTAATCCACGCCTTCTGGGTTCCTGAGTTTCGGATCAAACAGGACGTGATTCCAGGGCAGCCGACACAGCTCAGCTTCACGGCCACGAGACCTGGAAGTTATCCCATTGTTTGCGCCGAACTTTGCGGTCCCTACCACGGAGGAATGCGCTCAACGGTTGTTGTTGAGGAACCTGAGGTCTGGGAGGCCTGGTTCAACAGCAACGCCAAATCCGACGGCTCCACCACCACCTGAAACGATGACGGTCGCCACACCCCCCGAAATCCAGAGCGCAATCCCCCGGCTTCAACCAAGCGGCTGGATTCGCTATTTCAGTTTCAGTGTTGATCACAAAGTGATCGGTCTGCAGTACCTCGTCTGCGGATTTGCCTTTTACCTGGTGGGCGGTGCACTCGCCGGAGCGATTCGCACGGAGCTGGCCAGCCCGGTTTCCGACTTCATGGCCCGGGATGTGTACAACCAGGTGCTCACTCTGCACGGAACGGTGATGATCTTTTTGTGGATCGTTCCCGTGGTGAACGGAGCCTTTGGCAACTACTTGATTCCCTTTTATGTGGGGGCACGTGACATGGCCTTCCCGAGGCTCAATGCGGTTGCGTTCTGGCTCATCCCCCCAGCTGGACTGATGCTGATCACGAGCTATTTCCTCACCGGGGCAGCACAATCAGGCTGGACAGCCTATCCCCCTCTCAGCATCACAACCCCTGCCACGGGCCAAGTTATCTGGATCCTAAGTGTTCTGCTTCTGGGAGGCAGTTCGATTTTCGGTGGAATCAATTTCATTGCCACGATTCTCAAATTGAGGCGACCGGGCCTAAAGTTGATGCAACTGCCGATGTATTGCTGGGCCATGCTCGGCACCAGCATCCTCGTGGTTTTATCAACACCGGTATTGGCTGGAACCCTCGTACTTCTCAGCTTTGACATTGTTGCTCACACAGGATTCTTCAATCCAGGGCTGGGTGGAAATGTAGTTGTTTATCAACACCTTTTCTGGTTTTATTCTCATCCAGCTGTATACATCATGGTGCTACCAGCCTTCGGTCTGGTCAGCGAAATTCTCCCCGTACATGCTCGCAAACCATTGTTCGGTTACGTCACGATGGTGTATTCGATCATGGCAATCGTTGGTCTGGGATTGATTGTTTGGGCGCACCATATGTTCACCAGCGGAACACCACCCTGGATGCGACTGTTCTTCACCATCGCCACAGCATTCATCGCCGTTCCCACGGGCATCAAATTCTTCAACTGGCTTGCCACGATTTGGGGCGGGCGCATCACACTCAACAGCGCCATGCTGTTCTCCTGCGGATTCATCGTGAATTTCGTTCTGGGTGGCATCACAGGAGTTGCCTTGGCCCAGGTGCCGTTTGACATCCACGTGCATGACACCTACTTCGTGGTTGCCCACTTCCACTACATCGTCTTCGGTGGCTCGGTGTTCGTGGTCTTCGCCTCTGTTTATCACTGGTATCCAAAGTTCACGGGTCGGATGCTGCATGAAGGGCTCGGACGTCTGCACTGTGCTCTGACGTTCATCGGCTTCAACCTTTGCTTCGGTCCTCAGCACTGGCTCGGACTCAACGGCATGCCACGCCGGGTTGCGGAATACGACCCCCAATTCACCCTGATCAATCAGATCAGTTCTGTCGGCGCCCTGCTGATGGCCATCAGCACCCTGCCTTTTCTCTGGAATGTGGTCCAGAGCGCAATCTCCGGTCCGCTTGCGGGAGACAACCCATGGAATGCATTAACCCCGGAATGGCTGACAAGCTCCCCCCCTCCAGTGGAGAACTGGGTGGGGGAGGCACCGCTTGTGGAGGAGCCCTACGGCTACGGCGTTCCAATCGACCAACTCGACCTGGCCGCCGCAAGCGGCCGTGATCTCTGGAGCATCGGCAAATGACGAGCACCCTTTCTCAGGCGAGCGACGAAGCAAGCAGCGAAGCAAGCGGCGATCACGGCCAGGAGGAACACGGCGACTACCGCATGTTCGGCCTGGCAACCTTCCTGATCGCCGATGCCATGACCTTTGCGGGGTTCTTCGCGGCATATCTGACCTTCAAGGCGGTGAACCCTCTGCCAGCGGGAGCCATTTTCGAACTTGAGCTACCCCTCCCGATCCTGAACACTGTCCTGCTGCTGGTGAGCAGCGCCACGTTTCATAAGGCGGGACAAGCCATCCGCCAAGGCGATCATGGTCGCTGCCGCCGCTGGTTATTGATCAGTGCGGGACTCGGAATTGCGTTTCTGGTCAGCCAGATGGTGGAGTACTTCACGCTGCCATTCGGACTCACCGACAACCTTTACGCCAGCACGTTTTATGCCGCAACCGGCTTCCACGGACTGCATGTGACTCTCGGTGCACTGATGATTCTCATCGTGTGGTGGCAGGCCAGACCTGAGGGAGGCCGGATCACAGCGGAAGACCATTTCCCATTGGAAGCCGCAGAGCTCTACTGGCACTTTGTTGACGGGATCTGGGTGGTGCTGTTCGTCATTCTTTATCTGCTCTGATCCCTTGCCAGAGCAGACATGCAGGGTCACAATTCTGTTGAATTAGTGCCTCAAATGCTCGTCGGCAAAGAACTGCTTGACAAGGCGAGATCCCTGAGCAACCGGCCAGAGGACGACATCGCCCGTGGTTGTGGTTACGTCGGACCCAGCGGACGGCTTCTCAAAAAAAGCTTCTACAGAGCCTTGGTGGAGGCCAAAGCTGAGGCCCAGGGATGGCAGCTTCCCCGCCCAACCAGCCGAAGCAGCGCAGCCGGGGAAACCCGTGGGCGTCAAGCTGATTTCCGCACCAGGGTTCACGGCAACGGCAACCTCCTGATTGGGCATGCCTACACCAGAAGGCTTGGGCTTGAACCAGGACAGGAATTTCGGATCGAGCTGCACCGGGATTCCGGTGCCATCTGGTTGCATCAATTAGGGGGAGAGCAAACCGACCAGGATCAGAGCCAACCGTGCTCCGAAAGCCACTCGGATGAAATGCCTGGCGATGCCTGATTCGTCCCCGAATCAGCAACCAGAAGACGCTCGGCGTAGCGGGCCAGCTGATCGGCTTCCAGATTCACCGCATCACCAACCGCCCGCTCCCGGAGGCTCGTAACGCTCCAGGTGTGAGGGATCACAGCAAGCCGGAATTCTGAGCCGTCGGGCGAACAATCAGCAACGGTGAGGCTGATTCCATCAACGGCAACACTGGCTTTCTCGCAGACGTAACGCCCAAAGCGGGGATCGCCCCAGCGCAGCGTCAGCATCCAGGACTGCGACAGCTCCTCGATGGCATGAACATATCCAACGGCATCGATGTGACCGCTGACCAGATGACCTCCAAGGCGATCGCTGAGTCGCAGAGCCGGCTCGAGATTGACGGCCGCCCCACGTTCTGACTTACGCCCCAGGGTGGTGCGACCAAGCGTCTCCTCGCTCACATCGGCACGGAACCCTTCTCCAACACAATCCGCAACGGTGAGGCAAACACCGTCAACCGCAACGCTGTCTCCAAGGGCCAACGGCCCGAAAGGTGCACAACCTTCTACAACCAGCCCGGCACCGCGCCTCTGAATCCAACCCACCGCCTGCACCAGTCCTGTGAACATGGCGGTTTCTCCGGCCGTTTCTCTGTAGCCATAATCGGATAAAGGCGCTGCACCGCCATGGTGGAAATGAGCGTTGCCGGCATCGCCCTCGATGCAGCTAGCCGCACCCCGATCGTTCTGCTGAGGGACCCCAGCGGTCGTCGCCAGGTGCCTATCTGGATCGATCAGGCCCAAGCCCACAACATCATGGCGGGATTGCAGAGCAGCGAATCACCTCGTCCGCTCAGCCATGACCTGATGGCTGCACTGCTGTTGGTGGGGGAACTATCCCTGGAGCGGGTGATCATCCATGCGATCGAAGACGACACCTTCCGTGCCGTGCTGAAACTGAGCCGCGATGCCCCCACGAACGAGCAGGACGAAACTGAGGAGGACGACATCGACGTGGATGCCAGGCCCAGCGACGCCATCGCGCTTGCCGTCCGCACCGGGAGTGGGATCTGGATGTTGGAGGAGGTTGTCGCGGAAGCCTCCATCGCTGTGGATGCCGAAGCGGACGCCAGAGATCAGAGCGATTTCAACCGTTTTGTAGACGAACTGAGCCCGGCCGCCCTGGTTCGACACCTCAGAGGTCGTGATCCAGACCCAGAGAACCCGAACGACAACAACACCGACAACGACGACAAAGACGTCGACAACGGGTGAGACGAACCTTCGGGCGGGGAAGAGCCATCAGCTTGTTCAGCTTGGGCACTATGCGTGCCCTCGGCTCAGCCGATCAGATGGCCGAGGTGCTCGACGCCGCTGTCCAAGCAGGCATCAATCATCTGGAAACGGCTCCGGCTTACGGACCTGCAGAAGACTTTCTGGGCCGAGCCCTTCAACGCAGCAAGCATCGGCCTGCTGGGGATTGGGTGATCACCAGCAAGCTCCTGCCAGGTCTTTCTCTTGAGCAAGGACAACGTCAACTGCATGGAATTCTCGAGCGGTTGCAGTGTCAACGGCTGGACAATCTGGCCGTTCATGGCCTGAACAGGCCGGAGCATCTTCTATGGGCTCAGGAAGGAGAAGGTCGTGCTCTCCTGGAGTGGGCCATGGAGTCAGGACTGGTCGATCAGGTCGGTTTCAGCAGCCATGGCAGTCAGCAACTGATTGCAGCCGCTCTTGATCTGGAGCTGTTCACGTTCTGCAGCCTGCATCTGCACCTGCTCGATCCTCAAAGACTCCCCCTGGCCAGGCAAGCTCTCCATCGCGGAATGGGCGTTCTGGCCATCTCACCAGCCGACAAGGGGGGCCGGCTGCAAGCACCCAGCGCACAGCTGATCGACGACTGCACGCCGATCGCACCGTTGGAACTGGCCTATCGCTATCTGCTGTCCCACGGGGTCTCAAGCCTCACCGTGGGGGCAGCGCAAGCCTCAGATCTGCACCTGGCCAGCCAACTGGCTCACCGGGGCGGACCACTCAACGCTCAGGAGCAGGAGTGCATCCAAACCCTGAAGCAGCGCCGGGGCCATCGGCTCGGAGCCGAACTCTGTGGTCAATGCCAGGCCTGCCTGCCCTGTCCGAGTGAGGTGCCGATTCCTGAGCTGCTGCGCCTGCGCAACCTGGTGCTGGGCCACGATCTGATCGAATTCAGCCAAGAGCGCTACAACCTGATCGGGCGAGCTGGCCACTGGTGGGAGGAGATCGACGCAAGCGCCTGTGATGCTTGTGGGGACTGTCTCCCGCGTTGCCCACATCATCTGCCAATCCCACAGCTGCTCGCCGACACCCACAGCCGTCTGAAAGCCACACCCAGACGGCGGCTATGGAGTTGAAGCTTGCCAGCGCTCGACTCGGACGTTCTGATCCTTCTCATCCAGCGTAGGCAAGGACCAGCAGTTGTCCCAAGTGGCGTCCGAAGGGTGCAGAAGGTCACGCCAGGGTTCAGGCAAGGAATCACGAGCGGTCGTTAGAGCAACTGGAGACCGCCAGCCATCCCGCAGCAAAGTGCGGCTCAACGGTTGCTGCCAAGCCATCTGAATCCAGGATTGGGGAATCGGATCCCGCGTCGCAGCCGGGCGCACCATCACAGTCCAGTGCAGGGGGGCACCGGCATCGGGCAGCACTGCCGTGAGGCGCGGATCCTGGCGAAGCAAAGCCATGCAGCGCTGCAACGGCAGCACAACCACCCGCGCCTTCCCCTTCAGCAGCCAGCTGGTGGCCTGGCGGTCATCCATGGTGAGCAGCTGCATACGCAGTCGATCCAAAACCGCATCTCCACCGATTCGATCCGCAAGATCCATCACGAAGTGAGGGCTTGCCGGTAACACCACCCTCCCCTTCAGAGCGGGGTCCAGCAAGACATTCCAGTCCTCCTGGGCCGCTCGAATCCAGGAGGAACCATCGCGAAACAACATCACCCAGGGACTCACTCCCACGGGCAAAACCCGAGCGGCCTGCTCGGGCCCGAGCTGTGTCAGAAATCGCTGCGCCTGATCATCCATCTGCCGCTGTAGGTCGGGCGCATCCAGATTCCGCAACCGAGACGGTGCAACGGTCGACAGCCAGCCATCACCCATGGCAACCAGATCAACCGGCTCAGCACCCTCAGCTGGCCAGACCTCCGAGCCTTGGGTGAACGTCGACTCCCAGGCTGATGGCAGTTGCTTCAACCAGGCCTTGGGAAGCGTGCCTTTGGCAGAGAGAAGCTTCGAAGGGCGAAGCCCAGAACGGCAGCCGGACAAGAGGGTCAGGCAGGTTCCCGCACCCAGCTGCAGCAGATGCCGCCGGCTCAGGGAAGCCATGAACCCCACACGCATATCGGTTCGACGTTACGGGGACGCCTGCAGCTGATCCACCGCCAGCTCACACGCCTCCACCAATGCGGATGTGGTTTGGCCCTGCAGCTGAGCCAGCAACATAAGCGCGCCAGCTCCCACTCCCTCCTTCACGAAGCCGCGCTCGTAATCCCTCAGAGCCGAAATCCGGCTGTTGTGGAAACGAATACCGCTGGCAAGACCAGTCAGGGAAACATCGAAATGCTGACCGACACGGTCCAGCAGGATGCCCAGGGCGGGCTGACGCTGAGCATCGAGCCTTTCCTCCGCCAGCCAGGCCGTGGTCCCCAGCAGGACGCGATCACTAAGGGCGAGCCGCTCCGTTCTGTTCAAAGCCGAAAGCGCCAGGGCCAGAACGGCCGCCATCTGACTCCCCCCCCCCAGCAGCACGGGGTGCCGGGCAGCCACCAGAAACCCCGCGGCCACAGCTTGAAAAGGATCACCTACGGCCGCCAGTACAGCAGTGGGTGACGGCCGGTCCGGCAGGGACGCCAACCTCAATCCTTGTTCAACAAGCATCCGCTTGAGGCTCTGCGGCGGCTGCTGGGCACTGCCGCTGATCAACGAGCCGACGCAAACCCCCAGTGCAGACAGAACGGCCTGCGCCGTGGTGGTTCCTCCCGGCACACACTCCGTGAGCAGCACAGGTCCCCGCAGCATGGCGCCGAGGTGCATTCCCTGACGCCAGAGCCTCTCAACACGCGCCAGGGGCATGGCCCGCCCACTGGACACACATTCAGCCGGGCCCCAGCGAGCTGGCTCGAGGCGTAGATGTGGAAACGGTGCTGGGTGCTCCAGCCCCACTGCAGCCAGAAGCGGTGACAACGGCAGACGGCAAAGTGCCACATGACTCAGCAGGGCAGGAGTGACCCCCGCAGGTAGAGGTGGCAGAGGCCAGCAACGCTGGCCTCTGGGGCCCTCAAGCAGCAACTCCGCATCGGCAAGTGCGGTGAAACGCCGGGATTCCGGCGTAGCCCCCGCCGCGGAAATACCTGGATGCTCAGCGGTGCGGGTTGCAGCCAAAACCACCAGCAAAGTCGACCCATGACCGAAACGACGCCAGGGGGACAAACGCTGCGCCAACAGGGTTTCACCAGAAGAGCGACCCAGGGTCCGACATCCCTCCGGGAGGGCGCAGGGATCAGAGGGGATCGAGGGCGACAAGTCCATTCAGCATTCGCGGTGGCCCTGGAATCGACGAGCGCAGACGCGGAAAAATCCAGAACGCCAACGCATGCAGCGACAACACGTAAATCAATTCCTGCAGCACGACCAGAACCAACGCCATCAGCTGCACGCTGGCTAGATCAGCGGAGATGGGCAGATGCAGGAGTGTGATCACCCGCTCCAACATCCCGGCACCCGCTCGGGTGATCACCACCCAGAGGTTCTCCCCCACGAGCAAAGAGAGCACCAGGACGCGCATCAAGAAGCCCAGGGTCCCAAGCACCACCCCGACCGACCAACTCAACCACCAGCTGAAACCTCGGCCCCAGCACCACCCGAGCCACAGCGCGAGGATTCCATAGGGAAATAGCAGCAACGGCCCACGAACCGGACCCATCAGTGCCGTCATCAGCAGCACCGACAGCAGCAATCCTTCAACACCGGAGCGGCCGCCACGACGAAGCTGCAGCAGGGCAAGGGGAAGTGGCAGCGCCAATCGGAAAAGGGCACCCCCCACCGGCAGGTAGTAGAGAGCCAGCCAGATCAAACCTGTGGTGGCCGCCAGATAAGACCCCTCCACCAGGCGAATCGCCTGGTGACGACTCAGCGCAGGCGGCTCACCCCTCATGGCACCACACGTTCGATCCGCTCCACCATGAAATCAACGGCAGATGACCTCAAAGCCTGCGTAACAGCCTCAGCCGGGGCCGCTGGATCAGCCCCGGCCAGCCGAATGGTGATTCGGTAGGGAGCGAGAGGTTGGCGCGGAGTGGAGCGCACGATCTCCGCAACGTGATCCGCATCTTGCTGCTCAGAAACACGCGCCGATGTTTCAACAGGCTCAGCTACCGGAGCCGCCTGGATCGTTGGAACAGCCGTGTCTGGTTGGGTGGGAGAGGATGGCCTGGACTCCGGCAGAGGCTCACCATCCAGCGTGGTGAAACTCTGCTCAAGCTGCTCCGCCAGAGGAGTCCCCGCGCAAGCCTGCAAAAGAGCGAGGGGCAGCAGCCACACACAGCGACGCATCAGCGGTCAGCGGGTTTGATGACCCGCACGGCACTCGCCCGAAGCCGTCCTGTTTTGGTGGTGGCAGGGGGTTTCTTGGCTGCTGGCTTTTTGGCTGCTGGTTTCTTCGCGGCGGACTTGCGACTGCTCTTTTTGGCAGAAGCCTTGGCAGCAAGAAGTTCCACCGCCTCCTCGAGCGTCACCTCATCAGCCTTCTTGCCTTCCGGCAGGGAAGCGTTGACCTTGCCCTGCTTGACATAAAGGCCATAGGGGCCGTCATACACCTGAATGGTTTCTTCACTTCCCTCGGGTTTGCCGAGATCCTTGAGCGCTGTGCGCCCACCTCGTCCACGTTTGGGCATGGCCAGCAACTCGAGGGCTCGGCTCAAGCCCACGGCCAGAACATCGTCTTCACCCTTGAGGGAGCGGTAATCCTTCTCTCCCTTGGCCTTGTCCCAAACCACATAAGGCCCGAAACGACCGAGACCGGCCTGCACACGGCCACCATCGGGATGCTCACCCAGCAACCGCGGCAAACGCAACAGGCCAAGTGCATCTTCAAGGGTCAGATCCTCCGGCTTCTGGCCCTTGGGCAGGGAGGCCCGCTTGGGTTTCGGGTTCTCATCACTGACCTGGCCACGCTGGACGTATGGCCCGTACTGACCAAACAGCATGTAGACGAGGTCTCCAGTTTCTGGATCCTCTCCAAGCGCCTCGGGCCCGTCAGCTTTCTGCTTGAGAATGAGCTCCGCCTGCTCCTCATCCAGATCCGCTGGCGTGATCTCCCGAGGAAGGGTGGCTTTGATCAACTCCTCCTCGCCGTCATCGCTGACACGCTTCGACTCCAGATAGGCACCGAAGCGGCCGATGCGCACTACGCAAGACAACCCCTCCAGGTCCACGGTGCGTGAAGCCCCCGGGTCAATATCCCCCTCCCGCTGTTGGACCTGGGTCTCCAAACCCTGATCCCCCTTGAAGAATCCCTCGAGATAGGGGAGCCATTCCACCTGCCCGTGGGAGATCTCATCAAGGGTGTTTTCCATCCGAGCGGTGAAGCTCGTGTCCACAAGTTCGGGGAAATGCTCCTCCAGCAGAGCCGTAACCGCGAAGGCGGTGAAGCTGGGGGTGAGGGCGTTCCCCTGGAGCGTCGAATAACCCCGATCCACAATCGTGCCAATGATCGAGGCATAGGTGGAAGGACGACCGATCCCTTCCTTCTCGAGCATCTTCACCAGCGATGCCTCACTGAAGCGGGCGGGTGGCTGGGTCTGGTGACCAAGGGGCTCCACCTGTTTCGGTTTCGGCGAATCACCGACTGCAAGAGAAGGCAGCAGAACCTCCTGCCCCTCCAGCGCAGCGTCGGGATCGTCACTTCCTTCCACATAAGCCCGGAAGAAGCCGGGAAAGTCGATGCGCTTGCCGCTGGATCGGAATCTGGCCTCACCGGAACTGAGATCAACAGACAGCATCGTGAGCCGTGCTTCAGCCATCTGGCTGGCCACCGTTCGCTTCCAGATCAGCTCGTAAACAGCCAGATCCCTGCCGTCCAAGCCTGTGTCCCCAGGGGTCCTGAAGCTTTCACCAGCAGGGCGGATCGCCTCATGAGCCTCCTGGGCGTTGCGTGCCTTGGTGCTGAACTGACGCGGCCCTTTGCTCAGGTACTCCTTGCCGTACAGGGCCTCAACACAGCTCCGGGATGCACTGATCGCCTGATCGGACAGATGCACGGAGTCGGTTCGCATGTAGGTGATGAATCCCCTCTCGTACAAACCCTGGGCGCAGCGCATGGTTTCCCGAGCCGAGAGCCGCAACTTGCGATTGGCCTCCTGCTGCAAGGTGCTAGTGGTGAAAGGGGGGACAGGTTTGCGAACCGTTGGTTTTTCCTCCACCGCATCCACAGACCAGGCCGAGGACTGCACCTTCTGCGCCAGGGTCCGAGCGTCCTCTTCGCTGAGCAGGCGCACATCACTGCCGGCCTTGAGACCACCGGTGCTCTCGTCAAAATCGTTGCCGCTGGCGATGCGCTTGCCAGCGACATGGGTGAGTTTGGCGTCGAATGCATGGCCCGCCTGATCGAGCTGAGCCTTGAGATCCCAATAACTGCCACTTCGGAACGCACGCCTGGCCCGCTCTCGCAGCACCAGCAGGCGGACGGCAACCGACTGCACACGACCCGCCGACAACCCCCAGGCCACTTTTTTCCAGAGCAGCGGCGACAGGGTGTATCCGACCAGACGATCAAGAATCCGCCTTGTTTCCTGGGCATGGACGAGTTCCATGTCGAGGTCACGGGTTTGATCCAGAGCCTTGCCGATGGCTTCTTTGGTGATCTCGTGGAACACCATTCGCTTCACCGGCACCTTGGGTGCCAACAGTTGAAGCAGATGCCAGCTGATGCTTTCTCCCTCGCGGTCTTCGTCCGTAGCCAGCAGCAGCTGTTCAGCACCTTTCAGCGCATCCTTGAGCTCGCGCACCGTCTTTTTCTTGTCCTTCGGCACCACATACAGGGGCTCGAAGTTGGATTCGGTGTTGACACCGAGATTGGCCCATTTCTGGCCTTTGGCCGAAGCAGGAATCTCGCTGGCGTTGTTGGGCAGGTCTCGTACGTGACCCATGGACGCCTCGACCTTGAAATCCTTTGGCAGGAAGCCGCGAATGGTGCGGGCCTTCGTGGGGCTTTCAACGATGACGAGGGTGTGCGCCACAGGCAGGCCATGAACCGTTCTCCTTCTTTATCGCACCGCCAAGCAACCTGCATCCCGATAGGGATTGGGTAGCGCCGTTACAGTCGTCTAATCGCAATGGATTCTGGCCGCCATGCCCGAGATGGGTGCTCTCGTTCTCGCGACCCAGGCCATGGCCGCTCCAGGCGAGCTGCTCAACCTGTCCCTGAACGCCACAGCGGTTCTGCCGGAAGGAGCTGTATTGCTGGCGATGATCGCCACGCTCTTGGTGGACCTCGCCGGAGAGGAGGTGGCAGCCCGCTGGGTTCCACCGATCTGTTATGTCGGGCTGGGCGGGGCATTGGTCCTTCTGGCTCTCCAGTGGAATGGGCCCCTGGAGCCCTCTTTCCTTGGGGCTTTCCTGGCGGACAACCTGGCGATTGCCTTCCGTTCCGTGATCGCTCTTTCGACACTGCTGTCGTTGCTGATCAGTTGGCGATACGCCGAGCAGAGCGGAACACCCGTCGGTGAATACGCAGCCATCCTTTTGGCTGCAACCCTTGGCGCCATGTTGCTTTGCGGCGCCACAGACCTCGTGAGCGTGTTCATTTCGCTGGAAACACTCTCGGTGGCGAGCTATTTGCTGTCGGGCTACATGAAGCGCGACGCCCGAAGCTCCGAAGCAGCTCTGAAGTATCTGCTCGTTGGTTCAGCAGCTGCAGCGGTCTTTCTCTACGGAGCCTCTCTGCTGTACGGGCTGA
Organism: Synechococcus sp. AG-679-B05; assembly: GCA_003210795.1. Lineage (GTDB taxonomy): Bacteria > Cyanobacteriota > Cyanobacteriia > PCC-6307 > Cyanobiaceae > Parasynechococcus. The sequence continues at coordinate 22,164 of QCUJ01000005.1, forward strand.
GCGGCAGCACCAGCCTGGAGACCATCGGCGTTGCATTACAGACCAGCACCACCCCCATCGCCGCTCTGGCCCTTGTCTTCGTGCTGGCAACCGTGGCCTTCAAGATTGCAGCGGTTCCGTTTCACCAGTGGACACCGGACGTTTACGAAGGATCTCCAACGCCGGTGGTTGCCTTCCTTTCGGTGGGTTCGAAAGCTGCAGGATTTGCACTCGCTCTCCGAATTCTGGTGGGTTGCTTCGGTGCCTTTGACGGCCAGTGGAAGCTTCTTTTCACCGTTCTGGCGGTGTTGAGCATGACCCTCGGGAATGTGGTGGCTCTCGCCCAGACCTCGATGAAACGGATGTTGGCCTACAGCTCCATCGGTCAGGCCGGTTTCGTGATGATCGGAATGGTCTGCGGCACGGAAGATGGCTTTGCAGCCATGGTCCTCTACATGGCGGCCTATCTATTCATGAATCTGGGGGCTTTTGCCTGCATCATCCTGTTCTCGATTCGTACGGGAAGTGATCGAATTTCCGACTATGCCGGGCTGTATCAGAAAGATCCTCTGATCACTCTTGGCCTCAGCCTTTGCCTGTTATCCCTTGGGGGGATTCCTCCGATGCTGGGCTTTTTCGGCAAGATCTACCTCTTCTTCGCTGGTTGGGCCGATCAGCAATACCTGTTGGTGATCGTGGGTTTGATCACCTCAGTGGTCTCGATTTACTACTACATCTCCGTGATCAAGATGATGGTTGTGAAGGAACCGCAGGAAGCATCCGACATCGTCAAGGCTTACCCCGAGGTGCGCTGGTCGCTGATGGGTATGCAACCTCTGAGGGTCGCTCTGATCGGGTGTGTTGCTGTGACAGCTGTCGGAGGCATTCTTTCCAATCCGCTGTTCCAGTGGGCCAACACTGCGGTCAACACCAGTCCTCTGCTTCAGGAAGCGATTGCAGCAGCCTCACAGCGTGGCATTGGCTGAAGCAACGAATACCCCGGTTGCTGAGCTGATCGGGGTCAGCAAGATCTACGGGCAGGGAGATCTGCGTGTCAAAGCTCTCGACCAGCTCGATCTAACGGTGAGCCGCGGAGATTATCTGGCGGTAATGGGAGCCAGTGGCTCTGGGAAGAGCACTGCGATGAACATTCTTGGGTGCCTCGACCGTCCGAGCCTTGGCACTTATCGGCTTAACGGCACAGCCGTTGAGAAACTGGATGACGACGCCCTTGCGGATGTTCGCAACCACTCGCTTGGGTTTGTTTTCCAGCAGTTTCACCTCCTGCCCAATGCCACAGCCATGGACAACGTGATGTTGCCGATGGTCTACGCCGGGGTACCGCCGGATGAGCGACAGGAGAGAGCCGCAGCGGCCTTGGAGCGGGTTGGCCTGGCTGAGCGACTTGAGAACCGGCCCAATCAGCTGTCCGGAGGACAGCAGCAGCGAGTGGCGATTGCTCGAGCGATCATCAATCGTCCAAGCCTCCTGCTGGCGGATGAACCAACCGGAGCTCTCGACTCCAGCACCACGGCGGAGGTGCTGGAACTGTTTGATGAATTGCACCAACAGGGCATAACACTGGTGATGGTGACGCACGAAGACGACGTCGCCGCCCGAGCCCGCAACATCGTTCGATTTCAGGATGGATGCATCCGCAGCGAAGCAACAGGATGACGACCCCTGGTGAGGGAGAGGTGACCTCAGAATCTCCACACCCAGGACTGCTCATCACCATCGTCGAGGACAACCCACTGATTCGACAGCTGATGGCGGAGGAGATTGAAGATGAGGGGCATCGCGTCAGAAGTTTCAGTTCAGCCGAAGACTTCCTGGCGGTCGCATCGAACCTGAGAACCGATCTGATCCTTCACGATCTGATGTTGCCGGGCATGGATGGCCTCGCCTGTCTGCGCGAGCTGCAGCGGACACCGTCCCAAACGTCGCATGGCGTTGTGGTGGTCACCGCCCTCAACGATCCGGCAACACGTCAACAGGCTCTCAACCTGGGAGCCGAGGACTACATCCTCAAACCCGATCTGTTCGAGCGATTGCCCCAACTGCTTGGTGCGTTGAAAACAGACTGACGACCATCAATGACCGCGCCCTTACATTGAGTGGAGATGATCGGGTGGAATGCCCCAAGAATCCGGGTACAGACCCCGTGTCTTGGTCGTTGACTATGAACAACGTCTAACGGATTTGCTGCGGCTAGAACTGGATGTGGAGGGGTAGGAGGTCGACATCGCCGACGATGGCGCCTCCGGCTTGATCCGTAGCCGCAGTGAGCCGGCACCAGACTTGATCATTTTGGACTGGAATCTTCCGGACTTCAGCGGCATCGACATCTGCCAAAGGATGCGAATTGGTGGGGTCCATACACCGATTCTGATGCTGACAGGGCATGATGATGTTCATGACCGAGTAACAGCTTTGGATGCCGGGGTTGATGACTACTTGGTGAAACCTTTCTCCATCGACGAACTGATGGCTCGGCTAAGGGCCATGCATCGCCGAGCCGAAACATTTTCGAGCAAAGGAAATACAAATTCAGAGGATTTTCGACTCCAGTTAGCTGATCTGACAATGGACACCCGAACCCGCGATGTGTCGCGTGCCGGAGAATCGATTCAACTTTCTGTCAAGGAATATGACCTGCTGAATTTCCTCATGCGAGGTGCCGGACGGGTGCTGGAACGTCAAGACATTATGCGAGGCGTATGGGGAGAGAACTTCTTCGGTGATGACAATCTCCTCGACGTTTATATCCGCTACTTACGTCAGAAGATCGAGCATCAGGATCGACCCACTCTCATTCACACCGTCCGTGGAGTGGGCTTCATCCTTCGGCAGACCACAGACTGAATTGCTTTCAAAGTCAGGACTGATCCAACAGCTCGGCAGGATCGACAGCCTGCCAACCTGAAGCTGATGGACGGCGCAGTTCAAAGTGCAGGTGGGGGCCTGTGCTGATTCCCGTGCTGCCCACTTTGCCGATTTGCTGCCCTTGGCGAACCCGCTGACCGGGCTTCGCAGCAAGCTCCGAGAGATGGGCGTAGAGCGTGCGGCGGCGAGGCCGGCTGTGATCCAGTTCAACCGTGAGGCCGTACCCGCCGATCCAGCCACTACGGACCACGGTCCCGGTCAGGGCTGCCACCACAGGGGTTCCGGTGGCAGCGGCAAAATCCCTACCGTTGTGCATCAACCAGCGACCAAGCACCGGATGAACCCTCATCCCGAAATCACTGCTGACGATGGACTGACCGACAAGAGGGCCACGGGAAGCACCGCTGACAGGCCTGGACCGCAAAGCAATGGCCGATGCACACTCCTGACGCGATATCGCCCCTTCCCGACAGGCCTTCTGCCATTGGGACACATTGATCGGTCGAGCTGCTGCACCCTGACGCAGGCGGACGTGCACTTCAGGCGTGATCACACGCTGTTGCTCGAGGCGGACCAGAGAAGAATCGAAATGCAACGGTGAAGGCGCTGAACGCAGCTGCAACGGCTCCGGTTGAAACGGACTAACAGGAACGCTCAGGAGCCAAACGAAGGGAAGCCAGCTGAACAAAACAGCGATTGATCGGTGAAAGTCAGGGCCACCGTATCCATTCTCTGCATTCATCTCCGCGCTGGACCCGCAGACCGCCTGCGGATGTGAGCCCATCGATGTGCCAGGTTCCACCTCCGGCAGGATCACGGACCCGGTCAGCCCAGAGCCTTTTCTGCACCTGGGCGATCAGGTTCTCAGGATCCTTGAGCTTGTTGGGGCAGGCCTCCAGAGCAAGCAGGACTTCGGCTGTCCACAGCTCCGGCGTGGCCGCCGGCAGAAACTCGCGCACGGCAGCAGCCCCAACGGGAACCGCGTTGCAGACATTCAGGCCGACACCACAGCGCAACAGACGCAGGTGGTTGCCGCGCTGAACCAAACCAGGAAGCAGACCAGCCAACTTGCGCCCGCTCGCCAGGAGATCATTCGGCCATTTGATCTGCACAGAAACTCCTGCATGCTCCAAACGCTCCGCCAGCGAGAGAGCAAGCGCCAGGCCCAGCAGACCGGCACCGGTGTTGTTGGGATTGGGACCATCTGAGACGACCGGAAGGGCAGCACTCAGCCAGACACCACCTTTCGGAGCCCGCCAGACCCGACCCCGCTGCCCAACACCCCATCGCTGCTGACGCGCTGCCACCACCCGCGGACGCAACATCAGCGGAGACTGAAGCAGCCATTGCTTCAACAGAATCTCCGTGCTGCTGCAGACCGGGACCCAGCGAAAATCCCAAGAACCGGCATTGATTGGCGACAACTGGCGGTGAAGCGCCAGCACCGGAGCTCCACCACGACAGGGACGTCCGGAATCGATCATCGAAGGGCATCCAGCAGACGATGGGCGGCCTGCTCCAACTCATCGACCGGACGGACGAGAGCCATGCGCAGCCAATCCCGGCCGGCTGGACCGAATCCTGATCCTGGTGTGAGGGCGACCCCACTGCTCTGCAAAATCCTGGTAGCCAGGGTTTCATCGTTCAACCCCTGCTGCCGCAACCGCTCAGGCAACGGCAACCAAAGGTAAAGAGCCATCTCGGGTGTTGGGATGGACCATCCATCACTGCGAAGAACAGAGAGCACCCGATCTCGACGCTCGCGATAGACGGGGTGAAGCGTCCTGGGCCAGGCAGCACAGTGGCGCAAGGCATGAATGGCTCCCTGCTGGAGCGCCAGGGACTGGTTGAAGTCGACCACAGACTTGACCTGACGAAGGGCCTGAATCAGCGGCTCGGCACCCACGGCAAAAGCCAGGCGGAAACCACCCAGGCACCACCCCTTGGACAGGGAGAAAAATTCAATGCCCCAGTCGCTCCAACCAGGGCTGCGCAGCAGCACCGGGGCCTCTCTCTCCAGAGAAAGGTCAACGTAGGGATTGTCATGGGCAATCACTAGCCCGTGCCGGACGCCGCGATCCATCACCGAATCGAGCAGCTCCTGGGACCCCACCCGGGCCGTCGGGTTATGGGGATAGCCGAAAACGAAAAGCTTCAGCTGATCCCAGGTTCCAGACGAGAGTGCCTCGAAATCCGGCTGCCAATTCCGGTCAGACCGCAACGGAAGGCTGAGCAGCGAGGCGCCGGCCAGATGGAGTCCACCGGTGTGGGAGGGGTAGCAGGGGTCGAGATGCAGAGCGGGATCCCCCGGATCCAGCACCGCCAGGGGCAGGTGGGCCGTTCCCTCCTGGGATCCCACAAGCAATTGCACATGCCGATCTGGATCCACTGAAACGCCAAAGCGTTGCCGACACCAATCGGCGACGGCGCGTCTGAAGGGTGCTGTGCCGGCCTCAAGGCAGTAAGCGGAACTGGACGGTTCATCGATGGCGACAGCCATAGATTTGAGAACCTCTGCGGGGGGTCGGAGATCCGAGGAGCCCAGTGAAAGGTCAATCAGCGGCTGATCGCCAGTTCCCTGCTGATAGGCCAGCTTGGAGCGATCGGTACGGGAAAAAACCCCATTGCCCAGTGCCGCCAGACGCTTCGAAAGCCTCATTCGCTCTGGGAAGGACGTCAACCGATACCCACCATCAGAGCTTGTCGATGGAACGCTTCAGTTCCTCCAGATCCGCATCGACCTCTTCCACTTTGACCGGCTGAACATCGGCAACCTTTCCCTCTCCAGGGGGAAGCGCAACCGCTTCTGGACCTGCCGCGAGCTGGTTGCGCAGAGCCGCCAGTTCATCGTCGACATCATTCCCACTCTCAAGAGCAGCAAACTGACTTTCGAGATCGGAACCGGCCAGTTCGGCCGCGGCCTGGCCAGTGGCTTCCATTGCCTCGACCTTTTCTTCCATTCTTTCGAAGGCCGCCATGGCCGAATCCGTCCCGATGCTGCCGACGGCGCTTTGAAGCTGTTGCTGGGCCTGCGCTGCCTGGGCACGGGCCTTGAGCATGTCTTTTTTCGTCTTGGCCTCAGCGATCTTGCCTTCCAGGGCCACAAGACTCTTTTTCAGGGACTCCACCTGGCCGTTCTGAGACTGAACCTGACCCTGAAGGGAGGTGGCGGTCTCCTGAAACGTCTTGCGGCGACTCAGCGCTTCACGGGCGAGATCCTCCTCCCCCTTTTTCAAAGCGAGCTCGGCCCGCTCGTACCAGGTTTTAGCTTGAGTTTGCGCCTGATCAGCCTGACTGCGCAGGCGTTTCTGGCTTGCGATGGCCAGAGCGACCGCCTGGCGCAACTTGACCAGATCCGCCTGCATGTCGGCAACGGATTGATCCAGGATCTTGACGGGATCCTCCATGCTGCTGACCGCGGCATTGGCATTGGCCCGCACCAGACGGCCCAGACGATTGAAGAAACCCATCCAGGAGTCCTGAAATCCAGTTGGAGATTAGCGAGACCTACCGGAATCACCGCCTTAATCTCGGAATATGGCCATCGCACCGGACGGGCAACGGCGCCGTCTTCGCGGCGTCGAACTGCTACAACCTGCACCACCTCCCCCAGCCTCAGCGCTGAGTGCCTGCCTCGACCATCTGCGTCAGGCCTGGGATCGTGATGGCAACCTGGCCGGCCTGTGGCAGGACTGGCCAACCATCGCGGGCGAGCGGTTGTCACCCCATTGCCGTCCGTTATCCCTCGAACGCGGGATCCTGACGGTGGGTGCCCAACATCCGCAGTGGCGACAGGCCCTGCTGTACACAAAGCCACAGTTGCTGAGCGCACTGCGGCAGGCAGGTCATGCCGTACGCGATCTGCGCATTCAGCAGCATCACAGCCTTCAGGCCCGGGCAGACGTTCAGGAAGCGACCATCTGGGCGCGTCACCCCAGCCGTGCCGATGTGCATGGCATGGGACTTTGCCCTCGCTGTGGCCGCCCCGCACCCAACGGCGAAATGGACCTCTGGAGTTGCTGCGGCTTCTGCCATCGCAGCAGCTTCACCGAAACCTGAATCAAAAGCGCTCCGGACGCGGCTCCAGCCAGTCGGCCCGAACTCCAGAACGCTTCAGCTCCGCGGCACGCTGCTCAAGACTCAGCCGATCCACCCGCCAGACGTTGTAGATGCCGAAACGGCTGAGTTCCTCGTGCTGCAGGCCCCGCCAGTGAGGGCGTTGCGACGTCCGGGTATCAATCACCATGAGCACGGTGGATGAAGCCTTCGGTGATGACAGGGGGTGTCCCTGCCACCCGCGCCTTCGCTCATGCGCCAGACGATCCGCCAGATTCACCAGAGCTCCTGAGGATCGGCCTTCGAACAGGACCACCTGTCGGGTTTGGAAATGAAGGGACGGTTTCATCCGACCGACCATCGCCAGAGGTTCCAGTGGGAGCTGTTGCTCGAGCATGTTGGCGGCGGCCTGTCGGACCGGTTGCTGACGAAGCTGATCAGCCAGGCCTGCGATGGGAAGCAGTGTTGTGACATGGAAAAGCAGCAACGGCAGCTGCAGTGCCAGCGCACGGGTGGCCGCTTCCCGCGTCCAAAGAAACACCGCAACGAGTGCAGCGACGGAGAACCAGAACGCTCCGCGCACCAAAAGGCCGCTCGCCAAGAGGTCATCTGCAAGCGAGGGCATCTCCGGATCACTGATCAGACGAACCCAGAACTCAGAACCCCAGAAACCTGCAGCGTGCAGGCTCACCAAAACAACCGTGCCTGTCCAGGCCAGATTCAACCAACGGTCACGGCGATCGAGGGCAAAGCCGATCAACAACGCTGCCGCCGGTGTTGCAGGAAGCCAGTAGCTGGGCAACTTGGTGGCCGCGGTGGTGAACAGCAGCAACACCGCCAGCAACCACGAGCCTGCGAACTGATGCAGAGACTGCTCGGGAGGAAGGCGCCGCTCGCGTGGCAGGCGTGCCAGGCCGAGCAACAACAGAGGTGTGAGCGGCATGGCCGCCACCAACATCACCGGCCCGAAATACCACCAGGGCTGCAGGTGGTCGTTCACAACGCTGGTGAAGCGTTGGAGGTTGTGATAACCGAAAAAGCTGTCCCAGAAGGGCTGACCCTCCACCAGCAGCTCAAGGGCATACCAGGGCAGGCTGACTCCAGCCGTGATCACCAGACCGGGCAGCGGCCTCAGGCGGCTCCAGGCCGTTGCGATGTCGCGGCGCAGTCCAGAGAACAGGAGGAGCGTGAGGCCACTGAGCACCACGGCAACCGGTCCTTTTGCCAGAACGGCTAATCCCAGGACGACCCAGGCCTGCCACCAGCCCTGCCCAGCTGGATCCGCGAAACGCCGCCATTGCAGCAGCAGGCTGATGGCGAGCAGACCGCACAGCAGCGCATCACTGACAGCGGTTCTGCTCCAGATGATCACCAGGGGCGACAACCCAAAGGCCAACGCCGTGATGAGCGCTGAGGCGGCAGGGCGTCGACAGGTCGACTGCGGCCATCTCAACAGGGTGTCGGCCAGGCCGAGCATCACTGCAATGCTGGCCAGAGCCGATGGCAAGCGAGCCGCCCAGCTGCCCAGGGGATCCCAAACGGCCTGGCCAGGAAGGCTGTAGCCAATAGCCATCAGCCAATACACGAGAGGGGGTTTGTCGTATCGGGGCAGGCCATTGACTCGGGGGGTGAGCCAATCCCCGGTGCCTGCCATGGCTCTCCCTGCCGCCGCAAACAGCGGTGGGGTCTCATCGACTAACCCGGTCGTGCCGAGCTGCCACAAGGCGATCATGACCCCGCAGCAGAACACGACAGCCAGAACCCAGAGCCGCTGCCGCTTCACCATCTCCCCCACCGCAGCACCGCCGGATGTGTTGGCGATACTGGCATCCCCGCTTCAGGGGAGTGGCATCAGCCCCTCTGAAATCCACGTTTCAACGCGCCGGGCGAACACGGCCTGATCAGCGTTCTGCTCCACCCATGCCCGGCAGGCGCTTCGGTCAATGACCATCACATCGCGCAACGCCTGCGTGAGAGCCGCCACATCATCTGGTTCCACCAGAAATCCTGTGGTGCCTGAGCAGATCAGCTCGCCCGGGCCACCGCGGTCATAGGCCACCACGGGAACACCACAGGCCAAGGCCTCAACAACCACATTGCCGTAGGCCTCATTCCATTTCGGTGTGTTGATCAGGGCTCGGCAACGACCCAGTTCAGCCTGCAAAGCTCTGGTCGGCAGAAACCCTCGCCAATCAAGGGTTCCGGGTGGCACGGAAGCCTCCACACTCAACGCATAGTCCTCGTCTTCACGCAGCCCCCAAACCAGAAGGCGTTCCCCCAGGGCAGCAGCGGCAGCGGCAGCATCTTCGAGACCTTTTTCCGGCGCAATGCGGCCAGCCCATCCCAAAGGCCCAGCCCCATCCAGGCACACCTCATAACCGGAAAGATCGAAACCGTTACCGACCACACGCGGAGCATTGGGCAGAGTGAAATCCGCTGCCTGACGGCTGGTGTGAAAGGCCAGCCGACGTTGGTCCCAACCCGCAAGAGCTTCCACCGCCTCTTCCATCACCGCGGCAACTGATCCCATCGAGATCAGATGAAACAGAGGGGGGCGCACATGCGGAGTGATCCATAAAGGAAGCCAGTCGTAGCCAAAGTTGAGAACCGCATCTGCACCATCGGCTTCCTGCAGTGCCCGGTTCCACATCGCCGGCATCAGGCCGTTGCGGGGAATCAGCATTGCCTCATCAGCATCGGCGTGCTGCCAACTGGGTTGATCGTTTCCCTCAGCGGTGATCAGCTGAACCGATTCGCATCCTCTGGGCAGCTGAGACCCTTGCGCCGCCACAAGGCGCAACCGATGACCACGTTCCGTCAGACCGCGCAAAAGGGAGCTGAGCGTCAGCTCAACTCCACCGCCGCGGCCACTGCCGAGGGCACCGATGGGCGTGCTGACCAGCACCAGGTTCAACCGAGATGAGGTCATCCCAACGGCTGCTGAAGTGGCTGAGGCTCCCAAAGGCGTTTGCGCTGGCTCACGCAGATCACGGATAACAGAACCATCAACACCCCCACCCATTGGAGCCAATCCAGGCGTTCGCCGAGCAACCATCCCCCGGTAGCCAGAGCGAAGACAGGCGTGAGGAAACCAAGACTGCTGAAGGATGTGAGATCTCTCCGGTTAGCGAACCAGAAGAACAATCCATAGGCCAGAGCGCTGCCGAAGAGGCTGGCGAAACCCATTCTTGCCCAGTCCAGGGCTGTCCATGCCGGTGCGATCCAGCCGCTCTGCCACTCGGCAATTAAAAGAAGGGGAGCCCCGCCCAGAAGCATGTGCCAGGCGGTGACCGCAACGGGATCGCTGTGACGAGAGGCATACCGAATCAGCACTGTGCCGACCGCCATGGCCAAAGCCGCCATCAACATCCAGCCCTCCCCTGGTTGAAGCAACTGGCGGATCTGGGGAGGATCAAGCAACAGCCACCAGTGGCCCAGGAGATCAGCCGGAACGCCTAGGCAGAGAATTCCGGCGAGCCCCAGAGCCAATCCAAGCCATCCCACAGGATTGATGGAATCAGCGAACAGGATTCGTGCCAGGAGGGCTACCAGCAGCGGCTGAGAGTCGATGAGCACTGAGCCGAGGCCAGCGCCTGTGCCTTCAAGTCCACGGGCGAGTAATGCCTGGAACAGACAGGCATCCACCAGCGTGAACAGGAGGAACCAGCCCAGATCGCGGCCGTCAATGCGCCATGAACGGCCGGTCACTAGCGACCAGATGATCAACACCACCCCAGCTGGAAGCAACCGCAACGCCGCCACCAGCCAGGACCCTCCACTGCTCAATAAAGGAGCCATGGCGGTCATGGCGGTTCCCCAGAGCACGAAGGGAAGAACCATCAGCAGCCAGAGGCGGAGCGGAGGCATGGCGGAAGGGGGAGACAGCCTTTTTAAGATCTAAGAGTTTGCAGTTGCGCAAGATGATCTGGCCCTGGCGCCGCAAATCACGCCGGCGGATGGCACGGATCGTGGTGGAAGGCCCGATCAATGGCGGTACCCGTCAACGCGTGCTCAAGGCTCTGAAGGAGGTGGCGGAGCGGGAGTTCCCAGCGCTGCTGCTGCGGATCGACAGCCCTGGGGGCACCGTTGGCGACAGTCAGGAAATCCATGCCGCCCTGCTTCGTCTCCGTGAGAAGGGCTGTCGGGTTGTGGCCAGCTTCGGCAACATCTCGGCGTCCGGCGGTGTCTACATCGGAGTGGCTGCTGAATCAATTGTTGCCAATCCAGGAACGATCACAGGTTCCATCGGTGTGATTCTTCGCGGTAACGACCTTTCGAAGGTTTTCGAAAAGATCGGCATTCGCTTCGACACCGTGAAAAGCGGTGCCTACAAAGACATCCTTTCTCCGGACCGGCCCCTCAGCAGTGACGAACGGGCTCTTCTGCAGGACCTGATCGACAGCAGCTACGGACAGTTCGTGAATGTTGTTGCAGAGGGTCGAAAGCTCAGTGAGGACATCGTGCGAACTTTTGCCGATGGCCGCGTTTTCAGTGGCGAACAGGCTCAGAAGCTTGGCTTGGTGGATGAACTGGGGGACGAGGATCACGCCCGTCGGCTGGCGGCACGACTGGCTGACCTCGATGAGGATGCCGTCCGGCCAGTCACGCTGGGGCGCCCCAAGAAAAAGTTGATGAGCCTCCTGCCAGGCAGCGCCCTAATGGAACAGCTGCAACAGCGCCTCAGCCTTGAGCTGATGGGCAGTGGCCAGCTGCTGTGGCTGTACCGCCCATGAGTGCAGGTCTCCGCCTCGTCGGCATCCGGGGTGCCACCACCTGCTCGGCCAACACCTGCGAGGCCATTCGCTCCTCTGTACGTGAACTCATGGATGCCCTGGTCACTGGCAATGAACTCGAACATGAGCGAATCATCTCGGTGACCTTCTCGGTTACCGCTGATCTCGATGCCTGCTTTCCCGCTGCAGAGGCCCGTCAACGCAACGGCTGGGATGGCATTGCCCTCCTGGATTGTCAGCAAATGGCCGTCCAGGGGGATCTACCGCGCTGCATTCGCGTGCTCGCCCATGCGTGGCTACCGGAAGGCTCGGTACCCCACCATCCCTATCTGGGTGAAGCCTGCCGGCTGCGTCCAGACCGATCTGGTCATAACTGACAGCTACAGCGCCGGCCCAGAAGGAGCTACTCCAGCCCTGGAACTCCGGAGAATCCCTTTAAAAGTGATCAGCAACATGTCTCCAGCAGCTGTTCTTCGCCGACTAGTCGGTGCCGCCGCGATCGCAGCAGTCGGTCTGGGTGGTGGCCTGTTGAACCCAGCATCTTCCCATGCTCAGGGCACTCCAGGATTGCTGGAATTCCGCTGGGACACGGACCGCGACTACCGCAAGCTGTACTACTACCAGACCTCATCGAGCGAAAACGATCGCTCTGAGTGGTTCCTGCTCCTCCGCGCAAAAGATCGCAAGACAGCTTTCATCAAATTGACGGTGACCGTTCCGGACTACTTCGACACCAAGCTCCGTCCCGAGCGCATCACCCTCTGCCGGACCAAAACCGGTGGAATGACAAGCCGGACCCGTTGCCTTGAAGAGGTGCCTGCAACCGTTGAGATCAATGATGACCAGACAGCCATTGAAGTCTTTCCCGATTCCCCTGTGTCCGTTGAGGGGGACTACGGCCTCAGAGTGAAATTGTTCAATCCCCAGGGACAGCGCATGTATCAGCTCAATGCCTTGATGCAGGCCCCTGGAGATGTTCCCCTGTCGGCTTACGTCGGCAGCTGGTTGGTTGATGTGGACTGACTGATAAATTTGTTAGTTCTGATCGGCCGGAAGCCACAAACCTCTTATGACGAAGCGCACACTCGGAGGAACCAACCGCAAGCGCAGGCGCGTATCAGGTTTTCGTGTTCGCATGCGTTCCCACACCGGACGTCGGGTCATCCGTACGCGACGTAAGCGTGGGCGCTCACGGCTTGCCGCCTGATTTCGAACACACGTCTTAGACGAAAGCACTTCGATTAATGGCATTGCCGCCCTCGATGCGACTCCGGGGGCATCGATGCTTCAACAGATTGCACCGCATCGGAAGCCGCCACCACGGTGTCTGGATGGTGCTCCGGGTGATGCAGGAGGAATCCCGGTACCTGCGTCCTGAACTGCGCCGACAACCACCCCAGACCTGTCGATGCGCCTTGGTGATCAGCAACAAGGTGAGCAAGCGATCGGTCCGCAGAAACAAACTGCGGCGAATGTTCCACGAACACCTGCGCCAACGTTTGGAACATCGCCGTGATCTCTCCGAGCGTTGGGTGCTGATCAGCCTCCGTCCGGAGGCTTCTGCTGCCGAACCGTCGCAGTTGCTCGAAGAATGCGACAGTCTTCTCAGTTCAGCCGGGTTGGGGACATGACAACTATCCAAGAGGACGTCCACTACGAGGGAGGTCCGGCCAAAGGTGATTTGATTTTCAATCTTCTCCTCGGCCTAACGCTGATCGGAATTCCTTTCGCCATTGGCGCGGCTGTGCGGGCTCTCTGGCTGCGTTTCAAGATCACCAGCCGTCGAATTTCGGTGACCGGTGGCTGGAGGGGAAAAGACAAGACCCAGGTGGTCTATTCCCAGATCAAGGAAGTTCGCACCGTTCCCCGCGGCTTTGGAGCCTGGGGAGACATGGTGCTGGTGCTCACCGACGGTGCCCGCCTGGAGCTGCGATCGATGCCGCGCTTCCGCGAAATCGAGGCTTACATCACCGAACGAATTAATAAGCGGGCCAACTCACCTGCAGAAAAGCCGGTCGAAGGGTTCGCCGTCTGAACCCCTTGTTCGTGCACACTGGCTTCACAACGCCAACACCCCTGGGGTTCTCAACGTGATCGGGTACATCTCCGACAACCTGCTGATCCCAATCCTGGACTTCTTCTATGGATTGGTTCCCAGCTACGGCTTGGCGATCGTGGCCCTCACGATCGTGATCCGTGTTGCCCTTTACCCCTTGAGCGCCGGATCCATTCGCAGTGCCCGACGCATGCGGATCGCTCAACCGGTGATGCAGAAGCGCCAGGCTGAGATCAAGAGCCGTTACGCCAACAACCCCCAGAAACAACAGGAAGAACTGGGCAAGGTAATGAAGGAGTTCGGCAGCCCTCTGGCGGGGTGCCTTCCACTCTTGGTGCAGATGCCGATTCTGTTTGCTCTGTTTGCCACGCTCCGGGGATCACCCTTTGCCGATGTGCCTTACACCCTCAACATGAAGGTGTTGCCCTCTGACCAGATTGCAACGGTCGAACCAAAGCCGTTCAACAGTGCCAGCCACTCGATATTCATTGGCGAAACGGATCACGTCCCCGTTATTGCAAGCCTGCCGCGCGGCACCAAGATCGGTGTAGGCGAGAGCGCTACCGTCAATTTGCACACCAAGGACGGTCGGAGTTTCTCCGATGTGCTCACCGACCTTGAAAATCCTGGACGTTTCAGTCCCACCTGGTCGATCACCAAGGGTGACGACGTGGTGAACGTCAGTGAAGACGGCACCATCACCGCTCTCGCGGCGGGTGATGCAACCGTTGAAGCCAAAATCCCCGGCCTGGCAGCCCGCAGTGGCTTCTTGTTCATCAAGGCACTTGGACAGGTCGGCTTCTACGCCGACGGAGCCGTCAATTGGGACATTGCCATCCTTGTTGGTGGTTTTGGTCTGACACTGTTCCTGTCGCAGTTGCTCTCCGGGATGGGAATGCCGGCCAACCCTCAACAGGCCACGGCCAACAAAATCACTCCGGTGATGATCACCGGGATGTTCCTGTTTTTCCCTCTGCCTGCTGGTGTTCTCCTCTACATGGTGATCGCCAACATCTTCCAGGCCCTGCAGACGTTCATCCTCACCAAGGAAGCTCTCCCGGACAATCTCCAATCGATCCTTGATCAGCAGATGTCCCAGAAAGCTGTCACGGTCACGGCAACCTCTGGGGGAAGCAGCGACTCTCGCCTCCCCTTCGAACCGAAAGGCGGCAAATGATCAACGGCCTTGAGCCGATTTCTATTCAGGAACTCCGGGTGCTCGGAGGGTCGAAACAATGGACTGTGGAGGGGCATCTTGATCAGCTCCCCTCCCTCACGCCAGTGAGAGGCCAGATCTGCGCGGAACACAAAGGCAACGTGCTCGCTGTTGAAGGCGAGCTCGAGACGATCGTGACGCTCTGCTGTGACCGCTGCCTGACGCCGTTCAACCACGCACTGAAAGCCAGACCGAGTGAGTTGATCTGGCTCGGAGATGCTCCCCCTTCAGAGTCCGAGCTGCAGGAATCCGAGCAGATAGCGGCCATGGATGGACTCGTGGAATGCCTCAATCCAAGGGGTGACTTCACCCCCGTGCAGTGGGTGTTCGAGCAGCTCAACCTCCAGCTGCCTGTGGTCAATCACTGCGGAGAGCACTGCCCAGGCCCTCCTGGCCTGAATGGTTCCACTGAAGCAACGAACGACCAACAGGCCGAACAGATGGATCCCCGCTGGCAAGCACTGCGTCGCCTCCAACAACCATGAGCAGTTCCCGCTGGACTGAGCAACTGGATCTGATGATCCGGGCCCGAACCTCATTGATCTGGATTCGCAGCAGCGAGGAAGCCCGAGTGGAAACCCTGCTCAAGCAGACCGCTTCACGGTTGCAGCGTCAGCTGGGGTCCTGGGATTTCATTGATGGCCTGCAGGGGATCCTCAACGCCGAAGGGGTCGGCAGCCGCCAACCCATGGCCGTTCTCCAGTGGTTGAGCGATCTGAACAGCGGCAGCTCAACCCTGTTGTTGCTGAAAGACTTCCACCGCTTCTGCGAAGACCCTGGCATCGCCAGGATGCTGCGCAATCTTCAGCAGTCGCTCCGCAGCACCACCCACACCTTGGTCGTGTGCTGTGGAGCATGGACGCCTCCCGCCGATCTGGATGAAGCCCTCACCCTTCTGGACCTGCCCCTTCCCGACAACGAAGACCTGCGTCTCCTGCTTGGGAACATCAGCAAGAGCAGCGGACAACCCCTAGACCCCACTGTTCTGGAGCAGCTGACCCGCGCCTGCAGCGGCCTCAGTGAACTGCGGGTTCGTCAGGTGGCAGCACGGGCCCTGGCTCGGCGCGGCCAACTGGGCGCTGCCGATCTGGAGGAGGTGCTGGAGGAGAAGCGTCAGACCATCGCTCGCAGCGAGGTGCTCGAGTTCTGCGCCACCGCTACAGGAACGGAAGCGATCGGAGGCCTTGATGTCCTGAAGGACTGGCTTCAACAGCGACACCGCGCCTTCTCCGATGAAGCACGCCGGTTCGGGCTGCCGATCCCCCGCGGTGTTTTGCTGGTGGGCCCCCAGGGCACCGGCAAATCCCTCACCGCCAAGGCGATTGCCCGCAGTTGGTCCATGCCACTGCTCAGGCTTGATGTGGGGCGTCTATTCGCAGGCCTTGTGGGAGCCAGTGAGGCGCGCACGCGGGAAACGATTCAACGGGCTGAAGCGATGGCCCCTTGCGTCTTGTGGATTGATGAGATCGACAAAGGCTTCGGAGGCGACAGCCGCAGCGACGGCGGAACAAGTCAACGGGTTCTGGCCAGCGTGCTCACCTGGATGGCGGAAAAGCAATCGCCTGTATTCGTGGTCGCCACGGCCAACGGCGTTGAGAGACTTCCGCCTGAATTGCTGCGTAAAGGGCGTTTCGATGAAATCTTTTTGCTGGACCTCCCCAGCATCGAAGAACGGCGAAGCATTCTCAAGCTGCATCTGAGCCAACGCCGACCGGGGCTGAACCTGCCTTTAGACACGGTGATCAGCCGCAGTGACGGATTCTCGGGCGCTGAGCTCGAACAGACCGTGATCGAAGCCATGCACCTCGCTTTTGCCGAGAGCAGGGAACTGAGTGAAACCGATCTCATCCGTGCCGCCTCCCAGCTGATTCCACTGTCGAGAACCGCGAGGGAACAGCTGGATCAGCTCAAGCAGTGGGCATCCAGCGGCAGGGCGCGACCGGCTTCCATTGCGACAGGTAACGAAGACTGACCCCAGGTAACGAACAAGACGTCTTATCAAGCTCGTCGCAAATCATCTCCCTACGGTCAATCAAATCGTTCCGATTTCTGTGGGCAGCTCGAACAACATCGTCAGCCAGCTCTGCGTGGCCTGCCTTGGTGCCGGTGTGATCACAACCGTTGCTGTTGCTCAGGGCCAGAACCCCCTGACCGCTCTTGGCATCACGGTGTTCTCAGCTGTGGCCGCAGTGATGGTGGGCCAGGTTCTCTGAACGGCTTGCCATAGGCTGCCGGCGCCAATGCCGCCGGACCCGTGCTCGATCAGCGCCTTGTGCGTGACAACCCTGAAATCATCGCCTCACAGCTGGGGCGTAGGGGCAAGGCCGTTGATCTGACCAAACTGCAGCTGATCGCTCAACAGCAACGCAATCTCGAGGAGCAGCGCAGCGGCCTTCAAGCGGAAGGCAACCGTATCGGCAAGGAAGTTGGTCTGCAGATCAAGTCCGGAACGGATCCCAAAAGTGAAGACATCGCCAATCTGCGCAAGCAGGGCAATGCAATTAAGCAAAAAGTGTCCGTGCTGGAGGACGAGGAGAAACTCCTCAGCTCACAGCTCAAGGATCAGCTGCTGACCTTCCCCAATCTTCCCTCTGACGATTGTCCTGACGGCACAAGCGAGAACGACAACGTTGAGGTGCGCCGCTGGGGAGCGCCGCGTGAAGAGGAGGGGTTGGAGGAGCACTGGCAGATCGCGGAACGTCTGAAGCTGATCGACACCGAACGCTCCGTGCGGATTGCCCAAAGCCGCTTTGTGACCCTGATGGGGCAGGGAGCCCGGCTGGAACGGGGCCTGATCAACTTCATGCTTGATCTCCACACCAAAAAGGGATACCGCGAGGTGTTGCCCCCCGTGCTGGTGAACACCGCCAGCCTCACCGGATCCGGCCAACTTCCCAAATTTGCCGAGGAGAGCTTCCGCTGCGCCGACGACGACCTCTGGCTGACCCCAACCGCGGAAGTCCCTGTCACATCGCTCCACCGTGACGAAATCATCCCCGCCGATCAGCTGCCGCTGCGCTACGCCGCTTACAGCCCCTGCTTTCGGCGCGAAGCTGGCAGCTATGGAAGGGACACCCGAGGGTTGATCCGCCTGCATCAATTCAACAAGGTGGAGCTGTACTGGTTCGCCCACCCAGACCACTCCGAAGAAGCCCATCAGCAGATCACCGCCGATGCTGAAGCAGTGCTGCAGGCTCTGGAACTTCCCTACCGGGTGCTGGACCTCTGCACGGCGGATCTGGGTTTCTCAGCGCGCCGCACCTACGACCTGGAGGTTTGGCTTCCCGGTGCAGGTGCCTATCGCGAAATCTCGAGCTGCAGCGTCTGCGGAGACTTCCAGGCAAGACGCTCCGCCATCCGCACCAAAGAAGGCAAGTCCACAAAACTGGTGCACACCCTCAATGGCAGTGGCCTCGCTGTAGGTCGCACCATGGCGGCTCTGCTTGAAACGGGCCAGCAACCGGATGGACGTGTTCGCTTGCCATCTGCTCTGGTCCCCTACGTCGGCTGCGAGCTGCTGCAGCCAGAATGAGGCGACCGCGAGATTGAAGCAGACATGAACGTGTTCGCAGCCCTGGCCGTTCTGGCCGTGCTGATCGTGGTTCATGAGGCCGGACACTTCTTGGCGGCCACGCTTCAAGGCATTCGCGTCAGCGGTTTCTCGATCGGTTTCGGACCAGCCCTGATCAAACGCCAGCGTCGTGGGGTGACCTATGCCATTCGGGCGCTGCCCCTGGGCGGTTTCGTGGCCTTTCCCGATGACGATGAGAGTAGTGATATCGACCCAGACGACCCGGACCTTCTGGGCAATCGTCCCCTCCCCCAACGCGCCCTGGTGATTGCCGCTGGGGTACTGGCCAATCTGCTACTCGCATTTGTGGTGCTGTTTGGCCAGGCCGCCATCGTCGGGCTGCCTGCACCACCGGACCCCGGAGTTCTGGTGGTGGCTGTCCAACCGGAAGGGGCGGCCGAACAAGCCGACCTGAAGCCAGGCGACAGGGTTCTTGAGATCAACGATGTCGCTCTGGCTGCAGGCCAGAGCGGAGTGCAGGCGATGGTTGAACGAATCAAACAGGCCCCCGGTGTGCCACTGACGCTGCTGCGAGAGAGGAATCAGCAACGCGAAAGCATCACGCTGCAGCCGTTGAATCAGCAGGGTCAAGGGCGCATCGGGGCTCAGCTTCAGGCCAATCTCAGTGGCGTCATCCGACCCGCGAAAGGGCCAGGCGAGCTGTTGGGTCGGACAGGGGAGGAATTTCAACAGCTGTTGAAGCAGACCGTTGCGGGATACGGCGGCCTGATCACCAACTTCAAAGCAACAGCCAGCCAGGTGAGCGGACCGGTGAAAATCGTTGAGATGGGCGCTCAGCTGAGCGAACAGGGCGGATCCGGCCTGGTGCTGTTCATGGCTCTGATCTCGATCAATCTCGCCGTGCTGAATTCCCTGCCTCTGCCCCTTCTGGATGGTGGGCAGATGCTCCTGCTCCTGATCGAGGGCTTGCGCGGAAAACCCGTCCCGGAGCGTCTGCAGTTGGCGGTGGCGCAGTCGGGGTTTTTGCTGATCGTTGGACTGACGCTGGTTTTGATTATTCGCGACACAAGCCAGTTGTCCGTGGTGCAGCAACTGATGGGCCAGCGCTGATGCTCAGGTCTGTCGGCATGTAAGGTTGACCATCCAATCTTCCGCCGCTCCAGAGCTGCATGGCCAAGAAGTCGATGATTGCCCGCGACGTCAAGCGCAAGAAGCTGACTGAGCGTTACGCGGCAAAGCGTGCAGCACTGATGGCGGCTTTCAACGCTGCGAAAGATCCGATGGATCGCCTGGAGATCCATCGCAAAATTCAGGCCTTGCCCCGCAACAGCGCTCCCAATCGCATCCGTAACCGTTGCTGGGCCACTGGAAAACCCCGTGGTTACTACAGAGATTTCGGTCTTTGCCGCAATCAGCTCCGGGAGCGGGCACACAAAGGTGAACTTCCCGGTGTGGTCAAGTCCAGTTGGTAAACAACAGTTTCTGTCGCTAGTTCAAATCGAACCAGGGAGGCTTCAACGTCTCCCTTTTTTTGTCCAAGAAAACCGCGAAGTGTCAAGATATCTCTGTCAAGCGGACATAAACAGACGTGCAAGGACAAACCCAGTCGATCTCCTTTGATGGACGAGAGATTCGACTGACCACAGGCCGGTTCGCCCCGCAGGCGGGTGGATCTGTTCTGGTCGAATGCGGTGATACGGCCGTGCTTGTGACCGCAACCCGATCCGGCGGTCGCGATGGTATCGATTTTCTCCCACTAATTTGCGACTACGAAGAGCGTTTGTACGCAGCCGGTCGCATCCCTGGCAGCTATATGCGCCGGGAAAGCCGCCCGCCTGAGCGCGCCACGCTCACTGCCCGGTTAATCGATCGGCCGATCCGCCCCCTGTTCCCCTCATGGATGCGGGATGACCTGCAGATCGTTGCCACCTGCCTTTCGCTGGATGAACGAGTTCCGGCCGACGTGTTGGCTGTGACTGGCTCGTCGATCGCCACCCTCCTGGCCGGGATCCCCTTCAACGGCCCCATGGCCGCGGTGCGGGTCGGCTTGTTGGGCGATGACTTCGTGCTCAACCCCAGCTACCGCGAAATGGAACGTGGCGACCTGGATCTGGTTGTCGCTGGCACACCCGACGGTGTTGTGATGGTGGAAGCCGGTGCCAACCAGCTGCCGGAAGGGGATGTGATCGAAGCGATCGACTTCGGTTACGAAGCGATCTGTGAACTGATCAAGGCCCAGGAGCAGCTGCTGAAGGACCTAGGCATCAAACAGGTGAAGCCTGAAACACCCACAGAAGACAAAACGGTTCCGGCCTACCTCGATAAACAGTGCAACAAAGCGATCAGCGAGGTGCTCAAGAAGTTCGAACAGAGCAAAGAGGAGCGGGACACCGCACTTGACGCCGTCAAGGCAGAGATCTCGGAAAAGATCGCCGGCCTCAAGGAGGACGATGCTGTGCGTCAGGCCGTGACAGCCAGCTCGAAGCTGCTGGGCAATAGCTTCAAGGCGCTGACCAAAACCCTGATGCGCCAACAGATTCTGAAGGATGGCAAGCGCGTGGATGGCCGCGGGCTCGACGAGGTGCGAACCATCAGCGCACTGGCCGGCGTGTTGCCCCGCCGCGTGCACGGCTCAGGTCTGTTCCAGCGGGGACTAACGCAGGTGCTGTCCACCGCAACTCTGGGAACACCAAGTGATGCCCAGGAGATGGACGACCTCCACCCCAACACCGAAAAGCTCTACCTGCACCACTACAACTTCCCTCCCTACTCCGTTGGCGAGACCCGTCCGATGCGCTCTCCCGGTCGGCGGGAAATCGGCCATGGAGCCCTGGCCGAGCGGGCGATCCTTCCTGTTTTGCCTGAGAAGGACACCTTCCCCTATGTGGTGAGGGTGGTGAGTGAAGTGCTGAGCTCCAACGGTTCCACCTCCATGGGATCGGTCTGCGGCAGCACGCTGTCACTGATGGATGCAGGTGTTCCCCTCAAGGCACCAGTGAGTGGTGCCGCCATGGGTCTGATCAAAGAAGGGGATGAGGTTCGGATCCTCACCGACATCCAGGGTATCGAGGATTTCCTCGGTGACATGGACTTCAAGGTGGCGGGCAGCGAAAAGGGAATCACCGCCCTGCAGATGGACATGAAGATCACCGGACTTTCGGTGCAAACAATCGCCGAGGCCGTCAACAAGGCCCGCCCGGCTCGTCTGCACATCCTCGAGAAGATGCTCGAGGCCATTGATACCCCACGAGAGGGACTCTCTCCCCACGCTCCGCGCCTGCTCAGCTTCCGCATCGACCCTGAGCTGATCGGCACGGTGATCGGTCCTGGTGGCCGCACCATCAAGGGCATCACCGAGCGCACCAACACCAAGATCGACATTGAAGACGGCGGAATCGTCACCATCGCCTCCCATGACGGCGCTGCCGCCGAGGAAGCCCAGAAGATCATTGAAGGCCTCACTCGCAAGGTGAATGAGGGCGAGGTGTTCTCCGGTTCGATCACGCGGATTATTCCGATCGGTGCCTTTGTGGAGATCCTTCCCGGCAAGGAGGGCATGATCCACATTTCCCAGCTGTCGGAAGCTCGGGTTGAGAAGGTCGAAGACGTCGTGAAGGTGGGTGACGAGGTCACCGTGCGCGTTCGCGAAATCGACAACCGCGGCCGGATCAATCTCACCTTGCGCGGTGTGCCCCAGAGCGGTGACAGCACCGCAGTGGAGCCTCAGCCCACCCCGGTGGCACCGCTCAACTGATCAGGCTTCAGACCTGAAAGCCGGGATCAATCTCTGCCATGGCCCGCGTCGCACGCTCACCGAGCTCGGCGTGGGCTTTTCCATGGCTCGCAATCAGGCAACCCGCCTGGCGCACATCGCCGGTGTTGTAGGTGAGTTCAGCCTGATCAGAATGGGTGAAACGCCCCCCTGCGGCAAGCAGAACCGCCTCAGGCGCAGCCATGTCCCAGTCTTTGGGAGCACTGCGGCCGGAAAGGGAGATGTAGAGATCCGTCTCACCCCGGAGGATCGTGGCGACCTTGCACCCAACGCTTCCCACCGCCTTCGCTCCGCCCAGCTCAAGGGCGGCGATCAGTTGTTCCAAGCGATCATCCCGATGGCTGCGGCTGGCCACCAGGATCAGATCCGACACCTGGCTGCGGGGGCTGAAGCGCACGGGAGAACGCTGCCCCTGACGATCTTCACACCAGGCACCCTCCCCGATGATGCCGATCCATAACTCATCAGCCTCAGGCAGGAGCACAACCCCGATCACTGGACGCTTTCCTTTCACGAGTGCCAGATGCACGGCGTATTCACCCGTGCCCTGCAAAAAATCCTTGGTGCCATCAAGGGGATCAAGAATCCATAGCCATTCGGCTGGCAGGGGCTGGCCCTCCGTGAGCTGTTCCTTGGCGGTCTCCTCACTCAGCAGGGTCCAATCCGCCTTGGGGAATGCAGCCGACAGGCCATCCAGAAGCCATTGATTCACCGCCAGATCGGCGGCGGAAACCGGGCCTTCACCACCGTTGTCGACACTCAGTGCCTGGGGGAAACCATGGGGCGGTTGCTCACCCCGCGCATAGGCCCTCAGGATGTCGGCGGCACCCCAGCTGAGGCGACGCAATTCGGCAAGCAGTGCGTCCTGGCTGACACCGGAGGGCAGAACGGCGGAGCTGGGCATCAGAATCGATTCAAGCGCTGGCCATTGTGATGCAGCGGGACGAGCCTGCGGCAAGCCATCTGTACCTGGTGGGAACACCGATCGGCAATCTGGGGGATTTTTCTGCGCGGGCCAAAGCTCTGCTGACGGCCGTGGATGTGATCGCCTGTGAGGACACCCGTCACAGCGGGCTGCTGCTGAGCAACCTGAAGGCGCGGGGCCGGAAGATCTCCTTTCATCAGCACAACACCCGCACCCGGCTTCCCCAGCTGCTCGAATTGCTGGCGGAGGGCAACAGCCTGGCGGTGATCAGTGATGCCGGGCTGCCCGGCATCAGCGACCCGGGGGAAGAACTGTCCGCTGCCGCACGGAGCGCTGGTTTTCCGGTGATCTGCATTCCCGGGCCCTGTGCCGCCACCACAGCCCTGGTGTGCAGTGGCCTGCCCAGCGCCCGCTTCTGCTTCGAGGGCTTTCTGCCTGTGAAAGGACGGGAGCGAAAAACACGGCTGGAGGCCATTGCCGCTGAACAGCGCACCAGCGTTCTGTATGAAGCCCCACACAGATTGATCACCCTGCTGGAAGAACTGGAACAACTGTGCGGAGCGAATCGGCCGCTGCAGGTGGCACGGGAGCTGACCAAAAGGCATGAACAACAGGTGGGGCCAACGATTGCAGCAGCGCTGGAACACTTCGGAACGCATCGACCGCAAGGCGAATTCACCCTTGTGCTGGGGGGCTGCCCAGCGGAAGCTGAGATCGAGCTGGACGATGCCACCCTGCTGGATCGCATGAATGCGGCCATGCAGGCCGGCACCAGTGCAAGCTCAGCCGCGCGCCAGCTGGCGAGTGAGACCGGCATTTCCCGGCGGCGGCTGTACGGACTGATTCACCACAACGCGGCAGACTGAGACCAGTCGAGGCCTGCCTGTTGTTACTGCGCCTGCGTCTGCTGCTGTTCAGCCTTGGAACAGGGACGCTGCTGCTGTTGCTGCTGTGCCTTGGGGCTCAGAACCTCTCAGAGCGCCACACTCTCCAGGTTGGATCGTTCCGCTCCGCATCGCTGCCCAGCGGCTTTCTCGTTGGCGTTTCGCTGGTGATCGGTGTGATCAGTGGCGGCAGCGCCATCTCCGTTCTGATGCCACAACCAAGACGTGACTAAACCGCTTTCCCTCATTGCTGGGGGGAATCAGTCTTTTGCTGTCTGATCCAGAGCCATCACACTTCCGTCCATCACCAAGCGAGTGATCCCACGGGCCAGCAGATAGTTGCTGGTGAGCCCGAACACACCGGTGTCGGGCACCTTGATCACACGCTGGCTGCGGCCGCACTGGCGCTTGGCCGCACGCGGGCTCGTGAAGAGGCAGATGCCCTGCATATCCAGCTCTGCGGTATCCAGAGCTCCGATGTCTGGGAAATCCCGCAGCGGGCGGGCATCCAGTTCCACCACCTTGTCCACCAGCATATAAGCGCTGGCTGGGAGCAGATCCGGTGCGAAGGGCTTCACGGCAACGGCGGAATGGCCACCCATGTCGGCCACCCCGGCCAGAGGGACCAGCTCCGTAAACACATCCGCAGCAGAGGAGTCCTCCTCGTCGTCGGTGTCGACGTCGTCCTCGGCGAAATCTTCCGCATCATCGAGGGCCAGGGTTCCTGTTTCCTCAGAGTCCGGATCGGAGTCGCCCGCCTCCTCAACACTCGGTTCCACAGAAACCGGGGGACTGACCGGGGTAGTCGTCAGTTCCGGGGTCGGACTGTCTTCAACCGACGGTTCCTCCATCGGCGCTGCAGCGGTGGTGCCGTGTTTCTGACGGCTGGCCTTCAAAGCGGCATAGGCCTCTGGAGGCAGCAGGGCTTTGACGGTGCGGCTCACCGTGTTGGGACTGCATCCGAAGGCTGCCGCCAGGGCCGCTGTGGACTCGCCGGCCTTGTAACGACCCACCAGATCCTGCTTCTCGCTGTCGCTGAGACGACGCGGAGCCATCTTTGCCATGCAGAGCCCATCACCTTAGAAGCACAGCTCGGATCTCACCTCAATCGGGCAGGCAACTGGCAAACTGTGCCCGTGCTCCCTTAGCTCAGCTGGATAGAGCAACTGCCTTCTAAGCAGTCGGTCGTCGGTTCGAATCCGCCAGGGGGCGCTTGTCACATGAGAGGGGTTTCAGCGAAAGCTGAGCCCTTTTTTCTTGGTTAATAGTTTTTGTGGCCCAAATTGTGGCCCAAAGCGCCCTATCATTGGGTTGTCTCAAAGACTGGTTGTACCAGCGGATTTCAAGGGTTGAATGGCCATGCCAAAAGCCACAGCAGCAGAGACCGCCGACCGCATCGAACAACTCCAGCGGATGATCCTGGCCGGGTCCAACAACACCGAATGTTTCGCCTTTGCGAGACAAACATTGGGGGTGTCTAGGGCGCAGGGCTACAAGCTCGTGAAGCGGGCCTGGCAGCAGATTAAGCTCGACATCGATGAGACCGGCATCGACCGGCAAGAGCTGCTGTCGTGGTCAATCCAGACGCTCATCACCGCGTCAGGTCAAGCCATGAAGCAGAAGAACCCTGGCGCTGTGGCGTCCTGCATCCGCCAGCTCGATCACATGACCGGCACCGGATACAACAGCCAATGCGGCTACGGTTTCCACAGGCGCACCTACTGAGTCGTCGCCAAGTTTTGCCATGAAACGCCTTCTTTTATTCGCTCTTTTGCAATAAGCTCCGGCGTTGGCTGCGCCAGTTGTTCTTGATTGCAAATCAGTTGCTCACTATGACGGAGTAGTTGATTACCCGGAGAAGTTTGTAATCGATCTTTAAAATAGATCGATTGACCATTATTGGCCTGGGAATCCACTCTCCTCGCGATTTCATCAGGTTCCAATTATTCCAACAAGATTTAGTCGGGTGCTGAAAATTAGTGCTATTACGCCTACGACAATCAGTACTAATTTTTATACAATTGATCGCACAACCTTGATAGTTTATAGTAGATCTAAGACTAGTAGATGCCAGCTTGGTCTGACCTGCCTAAAGCGAAGTTTTGATAACGGCTTAAGCCGGCTTTCAAGCTTGTGTCTACGCTTTCATCTGCATAATCAAATTCTTGAGTTTTCCGGCAATCGCTTGCAAGAAATGATGCATGGGCTTATTTGTTTGAATTAGATTTTATGCATCGAAATTGAAATTTGACTATTCAGGCTGGAGCTATGGAGGCCTTGTGCTCAAGGCCAAGGGAGGAGCTGGTCCAATCCCGATAATTACACCCGACGAATCTTCACTTGAGTATTCAAGTAGACACTTTTATATGGAAGGCAGGCTGAGAAGTGGTAGCGTTTCAGAGAATATTTATATAACCATGTATGGCGACTTTGACTTTACGACCGAGGAGAAGGCAAATAAGTCAACAGTAAACTCTTATGTAATCGTGACTGATAATTATGGCAGTGCGAGTTTGAGCAGGATGGGATCTTCGCTGGAAAGTATAATTGATGATCCTGCTTCCCTGAGGAAGAAGTGGCTTAGCAAGGACAATGACATTATTGGCACACCTGCCAATGACAAAATTGATGGATACAAGGGAGATGATGAGATTATTGGTGGTGCTGGAAAAGACAAGTTGACTGGTGGTGAAGGCGATGATTATCTCGACGGGGGTGGAGATAAAGACATCTTAAAAGGAGGCAAGGGTTTAGACACTTTCGTTGTTAGGAATAGTGGTTCTGTCGTTATCAAAGATTTCAAAGAAGGCGAAGATTTAATCAAGCTGCGAGGTACTTCGCTTTCGGATATATCGATAGTTCGTACAGGAAAGCACACATATATTGAGAATTTGGATGGCTACTGGCTTGCAAAGCTTAGGGGTTCGCTGATTCTGGACGATTCAGTTTTTGCTTAAGCAACCAAAGGATCTTCATGAATGCATAGACCTGCTTTTTATCACTTTAATTGTATTAATATGTCTTAGCGGTCTTTCATAAGCTCGCCTGCGCGAAGGCTTTCCGAACACTCTGCCGGCCTGAAGTTTAATAGCTGCGGGCATACGTCGTTATTGACGCATTGCTGGATAAGTCCCTTGAACAGTGTGGCGACGCAATACCGATTGCGACTGAAGTTTATAGCTGAAAACTTCTGCTTTTTTGTCTCTCCCTTGTTCTAATTGAATTTGGCTCCGTCAGAGGCTTGTGTAGCGTTGACCCGGGATTTTTAATTTGATTCACTTTGATATGGTTAAAGCCCCAGCGACTTCTTGCGAAGTTGTTGATACTCGTCTTCGCTGATAGCTCCACTATCACGCATTTCTTGGAGTTTTGTCAGATCAGCCTCGACTCCAGCGATATTGCCTGCCCCGATTGAACCGATCGGTCCTTGATCCTTAATCCCAGTGAGAATCTTCTGAGCAATTACATCGTTTTCATCCTTCACTCGCTTCTGAATGGTGAAGAGCTGAACAAGGGCAATAACCCCAGGAATAAGGTCCAGCAAAAAACTAAATAAATAACCGCTTTGTTGACGTTGCTGAGATAGAACTCATGAGCACCAATGCCTCCAGGAATCAGGCAAAGCAAAAGAGCTGTGGTGGGATCTTTCTTTTTGTCCTCATATCGACTGTTGAAGGACGCCTGCTGCGTCGGGGACAGCTGCTCGACCAGCTTCAAAGTCGATTCCTTCATCGTCAGTCGTTTGTCTTGAGTTTCTTCTAACAGCAGATTCGTTGATTGGGCTGGGCTTGATGTCGATTGCCTTGGTGCTTTAGTCCTCCGTGCTGCCGTGCTGTCGTGCTGTCGTGCTGTCGTGCTGTCGTGCTGTCGTAAAAACGGTTAAGGCAAGTCAGCGAAGGGGCTGGAGGCAATGCCCCCGCCCATTTTTTTCATGATAAAACACGCCCGGGAATTATTTAGACAAACATTGCTGTCAGCACAAACTACTTTTGCGGCCAGTTACCTATCCAAGGCAAGCAAAGAAAGGTCACCGAAACTGTGAATAAAGATATACTTGCCATACTTATGCATGCTGATACAGGCAAAACATAATCTCTATTCTTTGGCGTAGATACAGGCATTTTCAAAGAACAACTTGCCTCATTAAATCATGACGCCTGTCCTTTAGGCGATCAATTACTGTCAACAATATGTCTTATTTGTATTTTATTTTATTCAGTTTTTATCATCGCTAAGTCTCATTTCCCCTTAGCACCACCATCCCAAGGCGATCGCTGCCCTCAAGGTCTTGGCACAGCTCATACGGCTGCTGAAGGTCAACTCATGACACCACGCGAAAACATCACGACTGACATCCAGCAGGTGCTGCTTGATGTCAGTCGGCATCACTCACCCTCAACTCAGGCCATCGGTCTAAACACTTGCTGAAGTCAATGTCCCAGCGTTCATCCTCGATGTTCTGATCACCATCCAGGAAGGCGTGGCAGGCCTCGAAATGAGTGTAGTTGGCGTAAGGGTCAGTACCAGGCCCATCATCAGCCTTGGCAGCAGTTGGAACGAGACCCAGTCCAAGTGCCAAGAGCAGCCAGAAGAACTTCTTCACCATCACTATTCAGTCGTGCTGCGGTTTATCGCTGTAAAAAATGCTGACCATCACAAACAAGAAACCGCACAGAGGCAAAATAATCGGGTCGATCAAGGTCAATATTCAGGTTTTCTATTGATAGGTGAGTAGAAATCAAATTGACCGAACTGGCACAGTCCACTTTTTGAAAAGCAAATCAAAACCGAATTAATACGGTCAAAAAGTGCCATCTTGTACCTGCCTAAGCTGGCCCATCAGAGAAGAGCGCAGTTAATCCACCTGAATCAATGCCAAATGCGAGACATAACGGATACGTGGCGGAAGAGGAGATGGGCTGGGCTCACGAAGCAAACGGAATCGATTCTCCCGAGACTCCGAAAAAAGAATCAGCAACTCTGGAATAGACAAAAATAAAGAAGTGAAGTGTCTTTAGGCCGCCGACTACAAAGGCTGCATAGAGTATTACACCTCGAATTGACGTAATAACCGTGTTGCGACTGGAAGTTGTTGCGTCAGTTTTTGACGCAATAAAGCTTGCGACAGTTTACTTGGAAAAGTAGTCTCATAAAGAAGAGTTGTCGCTTCAGCTGCACTTGGCTAGGACAGGAATATTCTTTTTTTCCGATTGAACGATGCTGGCGCTCATCGTCATTCCGCTAATGCTTGGCGCCTTTGGTTCAGGCGTTGTTATTTCTTTGTTCTCTCTTTATTTGGGATGGAGAACGGGGCCAAGGATTTCTAAAAATAATTTAATTTGCTTCTTAGGTGCTGCTTTGGGGGTATTTCTTTGGGTCACACTGTTATTACCTTTTACTGACACATCACTTACTGCGAATAACCTGGATGAACTGCCAATATTTTTGCTTTCTTTGGTTCTTATTGGAGCTACCCCCTTAGCGGCATTCCCTGCAATCTTGTTTTATGGCGGATCTGGCAAGAAAGCACGGATACCTGAATAGGCAAAAATATCCTGTAATACCGCTTGTGACCGTTTGCCTGACGTAAATCCGTTATTGCGACTGATGCGGATGAATATGTCGTCAGAAAAGCTGCTTTCAGTTTGTCTTGGCTTGATGCTTTTCTGGTACTGGAAAGTTTCTGCCTATTGCTCTTGAATAGAGAATTGCCTTGCCTTGGACAATCCATTGGGCGAATGTATTGCTGTTCGGGCCAGGCCAGTATCTGTACTTATTGATGAATGGATAGGTTTCTGGAGAAGATTCAATTTTCTTGATTATCGAGACAGCCTCTTCATCTATCCATTTTTGAATTAATTGCGATGGCCCGTTGCCAACGCCTTGGTAGGGATCCAGAAGATTCTTATGAAGGTGGCCCCAGCATGAATCGTTGCAGTGGGCATGTTGCCATATTTCCCATCTATCACATTTATGAATCTTGTTGTCCTCAACGGTATGAAATACCAGTAGCCAATAGTGGTCGGCAAAGATTCCTGGAAAGCTGGGGATTTTTGCGGTGCGAAGCTCGACTCTGCCCAAGCTTGCCTCCTTAGGCAATTGTTCTTTTGCGAAGGCTAATTGCTTCAAGAGTGGTTGTCAGTTGCCTTCAGTTCCTCTTAATGAAGAAGAGGCAATAAAAAGGAGGACGGTTACTCACCAGCCCCCCTATTATTGATTGCTAGGGGACCCCTCGCACTTATATTTTAGTATGGATTATTATTTATTTTTGGGTTGTTGCTTAGGGAAGCATCCCCTTATGAATGATCTCCTTTGAACTTCGGAACGTCGCAACGGTTCTTGCGTCCACTCACCGGCGTTACCCCGACGCATTGCCCGACGTGTTGCCGTTTTTCACTGGGATCGTTTTGTTCACCCACCGCGAGCGGATCGCCCACCTGCTGAACACGGAACCTGACTGGCCATGGCACGAGCCACCGCAACAGAAACAGTGGAGCGGGTTGAACACCTCCAGGGAATGATCCTGGCCGGGCGGTCCAACACTGTTTGTCTCACTTTTATGAGACAAACGTGGGGGGTCTCCAGAGCACAGGGTTACCAGCTGCTCACGAAGGCGTGGGCGCAGCTCAAGGACGACATCGACGAAGCCGGCATCGATCGGCAGGAGCTGCTGTCGTGGTCAATCCAGACGTTAATGGCCGCGGCTGGTCAGGCAAAGCAGCAGAAAAATCCTGGAGCTGTGGTGGCCTGCATTCGCCAGCTCGATCACATGACCGGTACTGGATACAACAGCCATCGCGGTCATGGCATGCGTCGTTATTGACGCATAGCTGGATAGGGTCCGCAGAACTTTGGTCCAGCTCAGCCGTGATCAAGAACCCGATTCTTCAAAAGGCTTGGAAGGTCATCACCTGGCGGTGGCGGCTGCAGCTTGCCATCAATGCGCCCTTTGGACTGCTTTGGTTGGCAGACAAGACCAACCCGACTGTGCATGCCTTTGATATGTCAGTGCTTGTGGCACTTCATGCCGAGTGGCTCGCTCCAATGATGGGTATTGCTTGAGTGCACAGACGCCCGAACGCGGCTGTGAAGTAATGAGGCATGTGTCTCGCAGCACCGGCGTCGCCCTCGTCCCCATCAGGGTCCCGACACCAAGCACCACGAGCACCAAAAGCAGCATCCACTTCATCGTTAATCCCCAAAAAAGCCTCCCTTGAAGGAGGCGATGGAAGCTTGAGGTCACATGGTGAGGACTTCAGCTGGTGGTGGATCAACAGGTCAGTGAGCCCTCACTCGTTTGACGTAACTGCACTTGCGCCGCCAACCAAACCCGATTCAATCCGATTATTCGAGCTTTGAGCATGAGTCACGCTCAAAATCTCTTCGCACTGACCGCCATCGCATAACTCCGAAATTCGGTGGGGGAGGCCAATTGGCAAACGATGGTCAACATGCGAAAGGCCGCGTACCTGCATCAGATCGTCGAGTGCATGCTCACCGAGCAGGTCTCGTCGCTTCCTGACCCCTATTCACCAAACCCGGTTTGATCCGGTTCAGCGAACCGGTGGCCTGCACCTAACCCAGCCTGTTTTCTGCATGATCTTCCATGCCTCAACCGCGTTGTGGCGAAGCATCCGCCGTCGGGTCTGCGGTACTGGTGGACGAGGTGGAACCCATCGATAAGTACGTACCGCGACCCACTTGCAATGCGCTGATGGAGTGTCTGGTTTGAAATGACAAACCAGCTGCTGTTGCTCGTTCACAAGCCACCCCTCGCCGTCTGGTTTTTCCGGCGATTCATTGATGGAGCGGTCTTTGAGCGGCATGGCGTTGAATCAACTCAAGTCAGGCATGAGCTGGGAGACCTCCGGCATCGGGTCCGGCTTTCCTTCGGCGATGGCTTTGGCGCGCGTGTAAAACCAGCTTTCGGTTGTGCCGTTGGCTTCCATCTTTTCGACGATGGCTTTCCAGTTGCTGATCTCGGCTGGATCCATGGAAGAAATTCGATTCAGCAAGTGCTGGAAATCTCCCGACGCTTCCGTGAGCACGTCTGGTCGTGATGTCCCCACCCCGATTGATCGGGGTCACCCGGATCGAACCGGGTGGAAGAAGGGCAAGCCGGATGTTCGGATTAATACCTTGGGATCTAGCTGTTACAGCGAGGATTTGACCATCTCTGAATGCATTTAGATGGCTCGCTTCTTGATCCAGTGGTGCGCTCCTGATCCCACCAACGAGAAGTACACCCAGGCGATCGTGGATTACATCAAGGGCGGTAAGCCCATGGACGAATACACCGGATTCAAAGTCCTGGCGCGTCAAATCCACCCTCACACCGGTGGAGGCGCGCTGTTGGTGGAAGCAGATAACCTGGCAGCAGTGCAGAAGCACACCTATCCCTGGACCAAGGGTCTTGGCGTAACGGCGACGATCATGCCGGGACTCAGCGATGAGGAGTACGTCGAACTGGAAGAGAGCATGACCAGCTGAGACATCCCTTCGGACAACTCGAGGTCAGATCAGACTGACCGCTGTAGCTGCTCCGCCATGCCGATTCCCTGGGGTGATCACCTCGACATGGCCAGATGCGTCGAGGTGCTGGGGGAATACGACCTGAGGGAAGCCACCACCGCGATGGGTCGATGCCTGTTCCACCTGCAGCGGGACCTGATGCTCGAAACCTGGAGAGAGCAACTGCCGACCAAGCAGTTGGTCGCGTTTGCAAATAAGGCCCCTGAAATGCAAACAATTCTGCAAACTCAGTCGGAGCAATGCCCCATAGAACCCTGACTAGAACTGAAATCTGGCGCATTATGCAATCTGTCTTCTAAGCAGTCGGTCGATGGTTCGAATCCATCAGGGGGCGTTTGTCACGCCAAGGGGGACAGCCACCCCCCCTTCATTTGCACGTTGAGAAGTCTTGGAATGACTTGTGGGCTGAAACTAAACATCACCCGTGACGCATGCATGAGGGAGCAGCAGTCCCGATGAGAAACCGATACTTGTGGCTCAAGCGACAACCAACAAACGCGTGAGTAGAGCGAATGCTTGTGCTGTCAAGCCATATAGCTTCCCTTCCAACATCTGGACTATGAGCACTAAATAACCAAGTTTGACAAGCACAATCTGGTTTTTAATTCTCAGGCCTTGTGCTTGATCTGTTTTTGATCGAAAAGGAGAATTCAGCCATCGAGCCAAACGCCATACCCTTTAAAGGCTGATCCAGACACCTCCGACCTGCTCTTTCAAGTCATTGAGAAGCTAGGGGTTGATCGGCTGCTCAAGAGTATTCGCAAAGTATTCAACAAATACAAGTTCATCATCTTCATCATCGAAATTGCAAGCCGAGGCCAAAACTCTTATCTCATCCAGTCGATCCAACAGCAGCCCAGCGGCTTGCTCGACTAACAAGATGCCGTCAAGAATCTCAGATAGAACACAAATGTGAGACACAATTCATCTTCTGGACGAGTTAGCGCCCTTCAGAATATCTGCTACATACGCTTGACCAAAAAAGGCGGCCGGCCAAATAAATCAGACACACTGGAATTTCTATTCAAACAGAAGCATAAATGGATACAAGCACCTGTCCTACATGAAGCGGTTCAAGCCAGAGATGGAGCCATGATGAATTAGTTGTCCACAAATAATGCTGGAATTATTCTTATCGCCATTGATTATCTGGTGTTTTATCACCCTTTATCGAGAACGATGGCCAGATGCTAAGAAATAAAAATCGAAACTTGTTTCGACTATAAAAGCTCAACACTTACCGTAGTGCACTCTCAAGCCACGGAATAGATTGAGCCATCTGTGCCAAGCTCAAGAGCATCGAACGACCCATTCCACAGAAAATTTGGCAATGCGCTGCCAAATGTTTTAAGTATCTTACCAACGGCAGCTACAGGATGCGGTCTGTACGACCAAGAAAACATCAGCATACGACCGAGTAATCGCAATCGCCCTAAACCCATATCAGAATCAGCAGTGATTGAGGCCACAGCAGCATTTAAGGAAACGCCTACCAATGGCATGTGCACGGCTATCCAGAACATTTAGTGCTTCCACTTTGTGTTGCACATTGATGACAGACCGTGGATTGATGAACTGAAAGTTCACAGGCAACGATCACCGGAAAGGCGTGAGACCGCAGCTGCTTCTCATAGGTGCTTGCCTTGGGACAAACTAACTTTCAGGGTTCACAATGGCGCACAGCCCAGGATTCGAGTTGGTTTAAAGCAGAAACAAGAAGAAGACGATCCAAGTGGTCCCAATGAGGAATAACTTGTCCGAGCTCTTCTCAAAATCGAAAAGATCGTATGGTTCAGGGATCATTACGTTAACCGAAGGCACAGACAATCTAGTGGATTTCGCAATTGCATTGCTTGCTCTATGCCGCACCCATTCAGCCGCTACTAACAGCCCATACGTCTTGATGCGACTAGCTTTCGCCCTAGTCGATGCCTGGGGTTGTTCTTTCAGACACCCTCTGCTGCATCAGTTGTTTGAGAGTTGCATCCAGTGCTGTATCGATATTGCTGTGGTCTTCCAGAAACAAACGCAGGTATCCCCCGAAAGTTGAAGCTGCATATTGACTCGCTTCAGACAAACCAAAATTAGATCGATACCCTTTTTGAAAAAGGTCGTAAGTCTTTTTGAACTTTGCTGCCAATGTCTTATCAGCAGAAACTTGTTGCTGATACGTCTCGAAGTTTTTCAAATCCCTGTCATGAACTGCCCACTCTGCCTCCCACGTCCCAAAAGGATCAAAAGGAAGACTGCGATCTTCAGCAGTCGTGAGGCGATTATTGAAAGCAGTCATGGTCTCAAGCCGAATCCCAGCAAGGGTGAGACATCAGCCCAAAAACTGCAATTCATTCGATACCGAAGAACCAATCAAACCCGAGTCGCTATGGATTTTCCTAGACAAAAATCGATCGCGTAATGGTTCAGCAGTGCCAATTGCTCCCTTTTGGGGGATTGATCCGGTTCAGGATTGATGACAGCTCAACCGCAGCACTCCAGAACGGCACAGTGAATGAGCAGCGACTGTCCACCTGGTGTCTTTTGTCCAGTTCGAGTCGTCGAAGAACCTGACATCTCCCTTCGCTGTCGCCAAGCTTGAGCGGAGTTCAACCAGCCTTGATGAGCGATCTGATCCTGATCGGTTTTCCCAAAGTGGAGGAAGCTGAACAGGTAGGTCGTGAGTTAGTCACGATTCAGCAGCAGCACTTGATTGCACTTGAGGATGCGTGTGTTCTGGAACATGGCGAGGATGGCCATGTTCATTTGAAGCAAGCGATCAACCTTGCCGCAGCAGGGGCTGCCAGCGGCAGTTTCTGGGGGATGTTGATTGGTCTGCTATTCCTGAATCCTCTTGTGGGCTTGGCCGTAGGGGCTGGAACCGGAGCGGCATCAGGTGCATTGAGCGATATCGGCATCAACGATCAGTTCCTCAAGGAACTGGGTGAAACCCTGCCAAAAGGCAGTGCGGCTTTGGCACTACTCGTGCGTGAGGGAACCCCCGATCGTGTGGTGGAAAGTTTGCGAAGTCACGCGCCCAATGCCCGGCTGGTCAAGACCAGCCTCAGCCACGTTGATGAGGACAAATTGTGTGATCTGATCAAAACATCCGCTGAACAAGCCAAAGCCCTCCGTCTCGCCTGACGAAAGTAGGAGCCAGCACCAACAAGCGTTTGACGCCCTCAAACTGCTTCGTACCCGTAGGCAGTCCTCCCGTTCAAAATCATGAACAGCAGGATTAGCCAACCTGTCGAAGGGCGTGTTCAGCTCCCTTTAACGGCTTCCTGTTCAGGGACCCAACCGGCATCAACCAAGGCATCTCCAGTAATCACATCGTTATCACCAGTGGTTGATGCCATCGCAAGCCTCCATTCCAACTCCTTGGCAGCCTTAACACAATCATCAGCGCGTGATCGGTATCCATGAGATCTGAAATAATCAGCCCTTACATGCTCCCATTTGATCGCATATTCGAAATCCTGCCTGGATGACAATCGCACTTTTCGAGATAGGCTCATGCGGATCAGTTCACGTGCAATCACATTAATTACCGGTCAATACGATCAGGGAAATAAAGTCGCATAGCGTTTTCGTATAGACCGAACAACTGTTTTTCTTTATCTTTCTGGCCAATTCAGGCACTCACCTGCGTGAACAAAAATCAATAAAAGAGCATCAACTTAGGCCAATGATTCAGCTCGAGGCCATCAAAGCCAAGCTCTGAGAATGAGGCATGGAAGCCAGCCCCTCGGGCAAAAGCACTGCTTAAACGGATTTTTTATTTTCCTCAGAGTATTCAGCTGTGTTGCGCAGATGGTCGAATGGCATGAATTTGCCTAAAAACAGCACGCAGCAATCGTAAAATCGTAACCATTTAAAATACTGGCATTTCGGATTCCCTTTAGATTCCTTCGGGCCCTGCTGCTGGGTTCCGACTTTTTTCCAATGGCACAAAAAAAGAGAGATTTTGCTCTGCTTGGTGGAACGTTTCTATTCGGATTAGAAGCAATAGAACTTGTATTGAGGATGGATGGACTCTAGGCAAGCAAATTGATTTGAAAACTCAAATATTGCCGGATTGATCGGAACTTTTTTTGTTCTCCCAGCAAAAAACCGCCCACGAAGGAGCGGTTACTTGATGCCGAACAATCCCCATCACCCGACCAAAATCACTACTATTAAGTTGTGATGTGCAGATGGTACATCAAGTTCCTCAACGATGTCTGCTATCTACTGATTCGCTTCCAGCAGCAGTAAAGGAATCGCAACCATATTGAGTAGTATCAAGTGAACCACTATCGGCAGGGTCGAATTAGCTATAGATTGGTTTCCCCCATCACCCAGCCTGTCGCTTGCGACAGGTTTTTTTGTGTCCAGAAGCCAGCTTCAGGCAAAAAATCTGAACACGAAGGGTTATTGATCCAAACCACTTGTGGATTGAAAGCTAATGACCAGCAGAATCAGCCCTGGTATCGCACTCAACACCAATCCAATCTTCACCAGCATCAATCCCCACATCTTCAGCAACGGTTAATGAGCAAGGACAACATCAGACCGCAACACGATTAAGGCTGAATAGGCCAAAACAATTCACTCGATAAAAGCATGCTAGAAGACTTGATGTCTTAAAATAAATCCAAAAACGATACAAGGTTGAAAACAATAACCAAGCGGCGGAGCACATAGCGGCGACGAACTCAACCAAGAAGAGAATAACCACTGCGAACTGATCAATTCAACAGCAGAATAGAAGTGATAATTATTTTCATTATTTGACTAAATGTGCAACTCTCAGGCGTTTTTCAGGCACTAGATATCTGTTGACTGCTATGAGTAGCTGAGTTTCAAAAAACTGATGACGACGACAATCGTGAAGTGTGCCTGCCCCAGCTGCAGCTGCGACGCAAGCGGTTCATCAGCCGTGTTTAAAAACAGTCAAAGCTTTTGTTCAGATGCCTGTGCAAACGGTCATCCCAACAATGAGCCTTGTCATGACGCTGATGGCGCCTGTGGCTGGATATGTGGTTCGTGACCTCATACGCCCCAAAGGACAGAGGGCACCTCAACTGGCGACTGATGTGATTCCATAGAGACAAACCAGGATTATGACCCTGAGCGTTTTCTCTGATCCCTTGAAAGCGATCAACTACAAACCGAGAAGTGCATGATTAGTCGCTGAGCTCCACAGGAATAGAGTGGTCTTGGTCATCATTCATAGCACTACAGGGAATGAGTCAATCCTGCCTATATCATTTGTTCTCATGTAAACAAGAATAGAAAGATAACTACAGCCGCTATTTAGTTTGCTAATCACAAAAAAACCACGAATTATTGATGGCTGTTGCCATAAACCATATAGATGTACCAAAGCGTTCAGAGGTTTACTCACCAATGTCTATCTGAATCGCCAAAGCGTCTTACAAGCTGCTGCTCTCAACCTCTGCAGAAAAATCCCATGGTTTCTCTTTCTCTTTCTGCTTACGCCTCAGCCAAGCATCGAAGCTGTCTTCATCTTGATGCTCAACGATTGGATGGTCAGCTGGATAAATGCCCATAAAGGGATTGTAGAGATTTTTGCTGGCGACACAAAAATCGTTACGAGCCTTCAGAGACGAGTCTCAAACAGGGATTTCAGCTTCGATGTCCCAACCCTGTTCCCTGAGCTGTTCCACTCTCGTGGGAGCGTCCTGAGAGGACACGTCAACAAGGTAAAACTCGTCTGATTGGTTGCAGTAGATCCGAGTGAGACCGATCACGGCGAAAGGCTTCAAATCGTCTAACCATCTTGGTACGGCAAACCAATTTCGGCATCGGTGATTGCACTCAACCATGTCCAGCAACCCAGTCGTTCAGATTTTGATGAGTCACCTATGGCGTGTATAGGGCAGCATCCAGATCAAAACAACATCGGAACAATGGTCTTGATAGCCATCGGCGTTACACCACTGTTTTGGGAAGGCCCTTGGACGGTCTCAGACACGGATGTGTGCATGAAAGCTTTCTCTCAGTCCTTGGAACGACAGCCAAGAGAAAGCGCATTACTCTGAATGGTGAAGCAAGAGTTCTCTCAGCAAAGCAGCCGCGATGTTCTGCCTGTTGTGTAGAGAACGTTGGCAAAGGAAAAAATAGGGACTTGGATCAGTGTCTAGCTCTGAAAGAAATCTTGAACCTGTTTTAAGGATAAGTGAGAGAAAATCTCCCCCCAACGGAAAAGATACCTTATGTGCCAGACAACGGTCTGTCCGAAAACGAATGATGTAAAAGGTCTGCAATAAAGCGCCGACCAGCTTTCTGGGCTTCTCTGACTGTTTTGAAATTGCCTACAAAATCGTACTTGCTGCCATCAACAGTCGCAGAAACCGCGTATAAATTCTGGCTCACTTTTTGGACACTCCAGCGCAGGAAGCAGACTGGAGAGCTCACTGAAGAATTCATAGGACTCACTGCTTGGGGGATAAACCATATGCTTATCCAGGGCGGATAGGCAGACAAGGTTATTATTTCGCAAATAAGTATTTATTTTTTATTCATCTTTCCAGCCCTGCGCTTGGTGCTGCCATGCAGTGAACAGCATTTCACAGCAGCAGGAACATAGAACTCGTTGAAGCTAATTCCTATGCAGACGAGGAATGCAAAAAACAACAAAAGGGGCTGACTTTAAAAGCAGGGCAAACGACCAATCTCGTCTATATACCAAATAAAAAGGCAGAAAAAATCTCTACAAACGCAAGCTCGGCAGCACGACTGCGTCATACAGCATCAAATAATGAGGATTGATTCCAGACCTGCAAGAAGCTGAAACTGAATGCATTGAATTACCAATGCAGGTCATCAGAGCGAATGGCAATCAAGGCTGCATAGGCTGATCCATTAGATTCCAGGATGACAGGCATCACCCGCCGATAAGTGGGCAATCAAGGCTCTCCATATGCTGCCGTGAAGCAACGGGGACCAACAAAAACTGCTCACACTGAACTCAAAAGCAAAGCCATAATGAATCCAACTACAAATGCGTCACGTTTTGATGGCGGCCGTTTATCAATTTCGTGAGAAAGTAGGTGCGGCAAACCACCCAAGTTCCAATGACCTTTTTGATGCACTGGTCTTTCAAAACCGGATATCACGAAATTGCTGCGAGGAAATTCCTTGCGACTGGTGCTCCTTTCCCTGAGTGCAAATCATGGAAACGTTTCCATGGACCTGGCTCTGTTGAGGGTTGGATTTTGGTCGAAGCAGATAGTGCCGATGCTTGTTATGAGCATGCTGCTGAGTGGGCGGAATGCCTGGATTGGGAAGTCACTCCAGTTCTGACTGATGAACAGGCTGGTCCCATAATGGCCAAGGTCTACAACTGAAACTCAAGCGTTCCTAAGGGAGCGCTTTTTTCAACGATTGCCTCTAAGAGACACCTATGACAGAAATTAAGTCCTCAAGCTCATCAATCTGAATTGGATTTCTTTCACGATCATCGACAAAAGTAATCTCGTAACCATCCCAATTGCTTACAATATCCAATTCATAGAGGTTACCGTTCAGAAACATCCTGACGTTGATACCCCAATCCGTGTTCTGAACCAATAGGGACTCCACCTTATCGTTCTGGAGGTTCTCCAGCTGAGATCGAATGATCTCCTCTTTTTGCTTATCGTTCATTAAAGCCAAAATTCAATTCACATCTAAATCTTAAGGGCATTGTCTAGAGACTCTTGAGCCTTTTCAAACATCCATGATTTTAGGGCTTACAGCAGTGAGCTACGTTTTCTAGAACTGAAGCGGGGCTCTATCAAAAGTGTTGAACGTTGGCCGCGAGTGGATGGCGAAACCTCACACAAACGATTGAGTGAGTCAGCAACCAAAAAGACTTGGGAACCGAATCAAATGGCATACTCAGGCAAACCAGACGTGATCAAAACTATGTTCTGCGAATTCTGTCATCTTTTTTAAATTCAAGAAATAATGCCCTTGCATCGCGACGACGATTATCTTCGGTTAAGTATTTAATTCTATTTTTCCACCACACACCAAGTGCTTCATTACGACACAAGGCATCAAAACTATCCATTTAGAAACTCGAATATAGATTTTCGCAAAGCATGGGAAGAAGCAAAGGCCTGGCTGGCGGCCAACAGAAAAAAAGTCAAGACGTTACTCTTTAGTTCATTCATGGAAGTGTTGGCTTGATGCCCTTAAAGCTAACAACTAAAAATTCTTTTTCGACAATTTTTCCATTCTCGTCGAAAAGTTCAGGATGAACCGTCACTAATCCAGTTCTGTCGTGGGGTCTTGCATTCTCTCGTAGGGATCTGAGTC
Source organism: Synechococcus sp. AG-679-B05 (assembly GCA_003210795.1). Lineage (GTDB taxonomy): Bacteria > Cyanobacteriota > Cyanobacteriia > PCC-6307 > Cyanobiaceae > Parasynechococcus. The sequence continues at coordinate 63,036 of QCUJ01000005.1, forward strand.
CCTGGTAAAGCACATAACCCAGGAAAACCGTGTAAGCAACAAAATTAAGAGTATTCACTCAATAAATTCAACAGCCCCAAGAAACTACTGAAGCAAGCCTGGACACTGCAGAACCAATTATTTCGTCGGCGACATGCAAATTTTACATTTTTTTAATAATGAGCTTGAGCGCCTATTCTTCCAGAAGCCCCAATCACAGGACGCATTGACAAATACATATATGCATAGAAGCAAAGATGATATTAACTCGAACTTAGTAAAATTCGACACAATCTCAGCCCCTGATTCCTAAGGGGGCCTGAGAAAATGCACTGTCTAACTGTTGAAGCATGATTCAATTTTTACTAAAATTATTTAATTTTTTACGCCGAATTGCACTCGATTATCTAAGTAGAGATCGATGGTTCCTCATTTTAGATCCAACTTCGCAAGAGGTACCTGATTATTCTTACTGGGCCGAGGATGATAAACAAGCTGTTGATAAAAGAGCCCGCGATTATGAAAGAAGAAACCAGAAGTTCACTAAAAATTTAAGCTTGCATGAAGCATGGGCGATTCTAAATCCTTTATCAATTATTCAATTTATAAGATATTCCCTGTCAGATATCATCTAATTGAACGAAATAAAAAATCCACTTTCCTAGGACAACTCGGATCAAACGAGCTGCTGTGACTGCACTAAAAACACAATCAAACCACAAACTAAATGCGATAAATTGTATAACCAATACCTTTTCAGGCGATCTTTTAGCAAGAAAACCCGTTCCACTGCCAAGCAGGCCATCACAAATAAGCTAAATTAGCTTTAAAAGTAAATTACCTTGAAAAAGCCATCTTTATTGACAATCGAAAAATTCCTAACAAGCAAACTACTTTCAAATAACAGACTTTGGCTTGCAATAGGAATATTGAGTCCAGTAATTTACACCATTTCATTGATTGCTAGCAAGGTCAACATTGGCAGCCTCTTTTTAGCTGTTTTGCCGGCAGTCTTTGTTTCTTCATGCGCAATACTGGCATTTCGCGACAATTATGAAGAAGCCCTATTTTACAAGGAAGTTGAAAAAACGTCGTACCTACCCTCGCTATATAACTGGAGCTCGGAACAAGATTTAGATAGATTCAGGTAATCAATGGCAAGCAATATTGATTTATAACTTTCACGTTTCAGGAAACATCAAAGGCTTTGAAACTTTTCTCAGATTGGTACGAACAAATTCAATCGAGGCCGATATTATGCGAAACAACGGGGAATCCTTAAAAGAAGCGTCCTTCCATTGGCATGCTCAACTGAAATAACTGTACTTGCTGCCCTCGAGAGGTGATCTTTAAAAAGAATTGGTTTGGTCTCAGCGACGCAGCAGGCGGAAAATGACCCAGACCGCCGCAATCGCAAGAATCCAATACAGCCAGGTCAACTGCGGCACAGCCCATGCGATCACCAGGCCGACCACAAACAACACCAGAAAACGTCCAAGGGTCATCGATTAATCCTCAATGAGGGTGATACCGCTGGCCTGCTCCTCCAAATGAGCAGCTCGATCGAGAACGGCTTTGAGCACCTCTTCACCATCCAGTTCCAGAGAAAGCTGTTGCAAGGTGAAGGCAACATCTCGACTGGCCGTCAGAACTGCTGGCGAGACCTGCTCAACGGGAATCGAGGATGGCGAGCGCTTCTTGGATTTTTTACCTGTTCTTGTTCCGGAATCACTGGTCATGGTCAGCTGTTGAGCTCCTTCATTCTGGTCATTTTTTGCTTGGGATCACAACACCCACGAAATGGACCCGTGAGCTGAGAGCCTAAAGATCGAACGCGTCAAAAGCGATGAACAAAGCATGGCGGTCGGGATTGAAGTGCTGCACCCCCTGTAAGGTCGCAACGATTTCACCATTCGCAACAACCTGGGTGTCTTGTCCACTCACCTGAAACGTCGGCGCGACGGATGGAGCATCAAAGACCAAGTGATCCTTACGGCGATTGAAGTCTTTCACTGTCACGTAAGCCCCTGCAGTGGTATTGATCAAAAACTGGTCACGTCCATGTCCACCAATAACGAGATTGGCTGAACCTGTTCCGGCATACAGCACATCAGCCCCTTTTTTTCCTTTGAGACGATTGGATGCGGAATTTCCAATCAAGCGGTCATCACCCTTGCCACCGATAGCCTGTTCAATCACACATAACCCTGCTGATATCCCCAAGGTCAGACCATCCCAGTCATGCGCAATCGTGAAACCGCCGGTGATTCCATCGACACGGCTGATAAAACCACCCGCCTGAGAATCTGCTCCTAAAGTTGCGCTGCGTAGATCAATGGTGACGGGACTCGTTGCGTTGGAAGCTGTAATGCGATCATTACCGCCCGTATCCCAGATAGCACGCCAACCGCTTGCCTCCTGATTGATTAACGGCAATCGGTAGGTGTTATCTCCAGATGCTGTCGTTGGGTTGATACCGTAAATCCACTGCAAAGCAGCTATGTCAAGTGCTCCGGGGTGCTGGAGAAATCCATAATCAGCTTTTGATGTTGGCACCAGACCATTGCGTGCCCCTTTATCGACATAACTGAGCTGGGTATATGGATGAGCATTCTGGTCAAACTCGCCCTTGTTCTTGAATTCGTTCGATGTACTACTCAAACCTGGAAACCGGGGCTGGCCCAGCAGTCCTTTCTCATGAGGGTGCTTTAGACCTACGGCATGAGAAAGCTCATGCAGAAAGGTAATGCCGTAAAAACTTCCCGGAGCGATTGAGTGATTGAAGGAGCCATTCTCCAACCTGTAGAACGACCAATTCACTGCAACCATTCCCTCATCTGAATCGCTTCCGGGGGTATAGGCAAAGCCATAAGTTCCCTCTGCATTGCTGTCATCAAGGGTGTAAAACCAGATCTCAACATTGTCATCGTTATCGTCACCTCGATCGACAAAGGTCAATCCACAAACAGCCTCAATCGCCTCAATCGCCTGCTCCATCACTGCACGCTCTGCAGCACTCCAGCCCCAGGAGGGGTAACCACCGAACTCACCCGTGATCAGGGGAGAGGTATCGCTGATGAAGGTGTAACCGACAGTGGGATCCTCTGGGGTCACACCCCAACGAAAGCCGTCCGTGAGCCCGTCAATCCACTGATTGCCTGAACGGGGAACTGCTACCGCCATCTTGTAGGCCATAGCAATTGTTCTGCCGAGTCGGTTCAAGCTAATCAAAACAGGGCAAAGGAATCAAATTCTGATCACAGGCCTATGTCATTTTGAGGCTCAAGGCCACCATTGATCATCCAGACCCGACATCATCAAAGCAATCAAGGTTTGAATGATGCAAAGCCCTCGGCCGATCAATGATCCCACCAGTGGTTTGGTGGGACTGATTGCTATTGGTCTGAGCCTTCTCCTGCTGCTGGGCCAGGCATTTTTCATCGTCCCAGCCGGGAAAGTGGCCGTCGTCACCACTCTGGGCAAGGTGAGTGGCGGCTCAAGGCTCCCCGGGCTTAACTTCAAAATCCCTTTTGTGCAGTCGATCTACCCATTCGATGTGCGCACCCAGGTCAAACCAGAGGAGTTCGCCACCCTCACCAAAGACCTTCAGGTCATTGAGGCCACGGCCACAGTAAAATATGCCGTTCGCCCCGAAGAAGCGGGTCGCGTTTATCGGACCATCGCCAGCAACGACCGTGACGTCTACCCCCGAATCATCCAACCGTCCCTGCTGAAAGCACTCAAATCAGTGTTTTCGCAGTACGAGCTGGTCACGATCGCCACCGAATGGAACGATATCTCCTCGCTTGTTGAGCGCACGGTGGCTGAGGAACTGGACAAATTCGACTACGTCGACGTTCGCGGCCTCGATCTCACAGGTTTGCAGATCGCCAAGGAATACCGCGCAGCCATTGAACAGAAGCAGATCGCGGAACAGCAGCTGCTCCGCGCCAAAACCGAAGTGAAAATCGCTGAACAGGAAGCGATCCGTTACGACACTCTTAATCGCAGCTTGGATAGCCAGGTTCTGTTCAAACTTTTCCTCGACAAATGGGATGGTCAAACAGAAGTTGTTCCTGCGCTGCCAGGAACAGTTGCTGGATCACCCCCAGTCATCGTTGGTCGGCGTAGCTGAGGGTTCCGCTGATGACGTCTGACCAGCAATCTCTCTTAGAGGAAGGTCATCGTCTTGATGCATTACATGGCAGCTACGACGGTGAAGCTCAACTGAATGAGTCGTTCATCGTTTAACGTTCTGCGCCGGCTTGATTGCAACACAGGGCCTGCTGTCCAACAATGCTGCGGTGGTGATCGGCGCCATGGTGGTTGCTCCGTGGATACTCCCTCTACGGGTCGTTGTTTTTGCTCTGTTGAGCGGCAGCCCTCGGATTCTGTTCAGAGCCATGGCAACACTCGCCGCCGTCGCAGCCATCACGGTGCTGCTGTCGACGGGGCTTGGTTTGTTCTTTCGCGCCAACGGTCTGCTGAATGTGGACCTATTGCCTGAACAGGTCATGGCGCGGCTCGAACCAACATTGCTGGATCTGGGAATTGCTCTTGCAGCGGGAGCCATTGCGACCTACGCCAAGGTGAATCCTGAGGCTGTGAGCTCGATGGCTGGCACGGCGATTGCCGTGGCACTGGTTCCACCGGTGTGCGTGATGGGTTTAATAATTGCCGCGAACGATCTTGAAGCGGCCCAGGGTTCAGGCCTTCTTTATCTGGCCAACCTTCTGGGAATTCTGATCGGCGGGCTGATCGTCCTGGCAGCCCGTGAACCCTATTTTCAGGACAAGTTGCGTCGAAGTCGACGTCCCAGGCTGCCTGTTCTGCTGTCGATAGGTCTGTTGATGTTCATCGGTGAAAATCTGCTTGGTCGTTACGACCAGTACCTCAACAACATCAAGCGAGAGGCTGCCAAGCGAAGAATCGAAACTGAAATCAGGTCTTACCTATACCGCCGCACACTGACCTTCGGGGCCAATGAAGCATTGCAGATGGAAAGCATCGACTTCGATTGGCCCGATCACTAGCGCACCCGTGCCAAACCCAAACTGCAACTTGTTGTTCGCGTCACCGATCCAGCCATTCCGAGTAACAAACAGGTTCAGGAGATTCAGAACAGAATCAACACCAAACTCTCGGAGAATTTTCCAGGGCTACAGATGCAGATGCAGGTGTTGAGAATCAATGTGAGCGTGGTTTCCGGCCGTGATGTTCCGGAGACTATTGACCTGGACCAGATTCTCAATCAATCTGAGGATATTGCTGAGAAAAGTTCCGTCATTCCGCAAGATCAGCACATCGAAGTGGAAAGTATTCCTCCTGATTGATCCTCCACGATTTAAACCAGCATCACATCAGAGTTGGATCAATTCCGTTTGGTCTGCAAGCTGCATCAACATCCCGCAGCATCTCAAAATCTTCAAAACTGAAGCCTGGGCCCACGCAGCAACTCACCAAGCTGAAGTTGCCCTCACATCGAGCTGCCATCCACACTCCAGCAGGCACCCAGGCCACTGGGTTGTCACGATGAAGCAGACAGGTTTCAGTCCTCTTTTCTGAATTGGGATGCTGCAGCAGACTCAGCGGATCTCCGTCCAGAAACGTCCATACTTCTTCGCCACCGTGCACACAGTGCCAGCTGCTCACATCCTCAGCTCCAAGCAAGAACAACACAGTGGTGATGGCATTGCGCCGCACTCCGTCCTCACGTTGAACGGTGGTTGCACTGCGCTGCAGCTCGCGGTACCAACCGCCTTCCGGATGAGGTTCCAGCTGCCAGCGGCTGATCAAGTCTTGAAGAGAACTCTGCATCAGTCGATTCAAGCAATTTCTGAAATACCGCTAACAAAAAGCCCCCACCTTGCGGTGAGGGCTTTCCGATTCAGTTGATCTGAATCGTTTTTGC
>QCUJ01000006.1 GCA_003210795.1 Synechococcus sp. AG-679-B05
GCAGCCTTCATCGCGTCGATTGCGCAGGATGCGCACACCGGCGTCGTTGTCGGAATCGACGCTGGCCGCGGCGGCGTAGCTGCCCATCAGGCCGGAGCCCATGCCGAGCAGGCCGCCGATCAGGGTCTCCCCCCAGGGGCCGAAGCTGGCGAAGGTGGTCAATGTGGTGATCTTGGTGAATGTCACCCCAGCCAGGAATCCGAACGGCATCAACCAGCGCGCCATGGACTTCTGACGCTTGTCACGGGTGACGTCGGGGCTGAGCAGCTCCACCGAGTTGATTGAATCCCCTTCAGGAGGGATTGCCAGACACTGCATCAGCGGTACGTCGGTGTCCCGCAGTTGCTGCGTCAGCCCTTCGGCTGCCGCGTTGTCGGAGACCACCACCACGCAGACGGGCATCCATACATATTCAATGGGCTGAATTCTGAACCCTGTCAGCCTGATTAGAGAGGTTGGTTAGTACCGATCTCTACAGTTCCGAAAGGCAGTGCTGCGCCCTTTTGATGACGAAAGTTCTGGTATCCGATCCGATTGACCAGGCCGGAATCGACATTCTCAGCCAGGTGGCGCAGGTTGATCAACGCCCTGGGCTCTCCCCGGAGGAATTGGTCCAGGTGATCGCTGACTACGACGGACTGATGATCCGCTCGGGAACTCAGGTCACGGCAGAGGTGATCGCGGCGGCGTCGCGTCTCAAAATCATTGGCCGTGCCGGCGTTGGAGTGGACAACGTCGATGTGCCCGCCGCCACCCAGCGCGGTGTTTTGGTAGTGAATTCCCCCGAGGGCAACACCATCGCTGCTGCGGAACATGCCCTGGCGATGATGCTTTCCATCTCCCGTCATGTGCCCCAGGCCCATGCCGGCATGCGTGTCGGGAAATGGGACCGCAAGAAATATGTCGGCAACGAGCTTTATAAAAAGACCCTTGGTGTGGTGGGCCTCGGCAAGATCGGATCCCATGTGGCCAAGGTTGCCCGGGCCATGGGGATGGAGGTGATTGCGTATGACCCGTTCGTCGCCGCAGATCGGGCTCAGCAGATGCAGGTGCGTTTGACCGAGCTGGCTGAGCTATTCCGTACGGCCGATTACGTGACGCTGCATATCCCACGCACCAAGGACACCGAGAACCTGGTGAATGCAGAGCTGCTGCGCACGATGAAGCCCAGTGCACGGATCGTGAACTGTGCCCGTGGAGGTGTGGTTGATGAAGCCGCCATCGCTGAAGCGATCGACAAGGGGGTGATCGCTGGTGCCGGTTTGGATGTGTTCGCCAGCGAGCCGCTTGCGGAGGACTCACCGCTTCGGGCTGTTGAGCGTGGACTGGTGCTGACTCCGCACCTGGGGGCCTCCACGGAGGAAGCCCAGGAGAACGTTGCCATCGATGTGGCGGAGCAGATTCGCGATGTTCTGCTTGGCCTGCCGGCGCGCAGCGCCGTGAATATTCCAGGCCTGAGTGCCGAGATCATGGAGCGGCTGAAACCGCACCTCCAGCTGGCGGAGACCGTGGGCGGGTTGCTGAGCCAGCTGGCCGGTGGTCAGGTTCAGGAGCTGGAACTGCGTTTACAAGGTGAGTTCGCCAGCCATCCCTCCCAGCCGCTGCTGATTGCTTCGCTGAAAGGTCTGCTCGGGGCTGTTCTCGGGGACAGCATCAATTTCGTCAACGCTTCTCTGGAGGCCAAGGCCCGTGGCATTAGGGTGGTCGAGGTGAAGGATGAAGCCAGCCGTGATTTCACCGGTGGTTCGCTGCAGCTGATCAGCCGCGGTGATCAGGGCAGCCGCAGCGTGACCGGTGCTGTTTTTGCTGATGGTGAACTGCGCATCACCAGCATCGATGCCTACCCGGTGAACGTGACCCCAAGTAGTCACATGCTGTTCACCCGTCACCGCGACATGCCTGGGATCATCGGCAAGCTGGGGTCGCTGCTGGGCGAGCACAACGTCAACATCGCCTCGATGCAGGTGGGTCGCAAGATCGTCCGAGGTGATGCGGTGATGGTGCTGAGCATTGATGATCCCGTTCCTGCGGCTCTGCTGGAAGCGCTGACGGCAATCGATGGCATTCAGGAAGCGCATCCGGTCACCCTTTGATGTGGTGGCGTCTGACGATGGGCTGCCTTCCTGAACTGGAGGAGTCGCTTGTCTGGAAATTGAATGATCTGGGGTTGCATCGCCATGCCGTGCAGCACTCTCCGGAGACCCCCGATTGCAAGCAGCTGCTGCTCTGGCTCCCAAAGTCTGAGTGGCCAGACGCTGAACGCCGCCAGTTGCTGGCCAGTCTCGCTCCCATGGCACAGCCGTTCGGCCTCACTCTGCCGGAGGGGCGCTGGGATGACGTTGCCGATGAAGACTGGAGCCTGAGCTGGAAGCAGCACTGGCAACCGGATCCTGTTGGCAACGGATTCCTGATCTTGCCGGCCTGGCTTGAGGTCCCTGTGGAGCATGCCGATCGCCTGGTGATCCGGATGGATCCCGGGAGTGCTTTCGGCACCGGCAGCCATCCCACCACGCGCCTCTGTCTTGAGGCCTTGGAGATGTCTCCGCCCGAAGGGAGCCTTGTGGCCGATCTGGGTTGCGGCAGTGGGGTGCTGGGGCTCGCGGCCCTTGGTTTGGGAGCTCAGGCCGTGGTTGCGGCAGATACAGACTCTCTTGCTGTTCGGGCCACGACCGACAATCGCAGCCTTAATCAGCATGACGAGGCACAGCTGGCGGTGGCTCTGGGTTCGGTTGAGACCTTGCAGGGCTTGCTTGCGGGGCGTCGGGCTGACCTGCTGCTCTGCAACATCCTGGCGCCGGTGATCGAAGCCCTGGCGCCGAGCTTTGAATCGCTTTTGGCCAAGGAGGGTCGAGCGCTTCTGAGCGGGCTTCTGGTGGACCAGGCACCCCGCTTGAAACAGGTGCTTGGTGAACTGGGTTGGACGGTGACGTTGTCAGCAGAACAAGGCCGCTGGGGCTTGCTGGAAATCCGTCGGGCCTGAGCAGGCTTGTTTATAAGCCGGGCTTATCGGTGGGGGGCTATTGATTGGGCTTGGCGTCCAAAGTGGCCAATAAGGCCTCAAAAGCTCGTTATCTGAGTTACAAATGTTCTGTTCTGCAGAGACGCTCGCCGTCCCCTGCACGTATTCACCAAGTCATGGCTTCCTACAAGGTCACTCTGGTTTCTGAAAGCGAGGGTCTGAACAAGACCATTGAGGTGCCAGACGACCAGTACATCCTCGACGCTGCTGAAGAGCAGGGCATCGACCTGCCCTACTCCTGCCGAGCCGGTGCTTGCTCCACCTGCGCTGGCAAGGTCACCGCTGGCAGCGTGGACCAGTCCGACCAGAGCTTCCTGGACGACGATCAGATCGAAGCGGGCTTCGTGCTCACCTGCGTGGCCTATCCCACCTCCGATTGCACCATTAGCACCCACGCCGAGGAAGAGCTCTATTGAGCTTTGGCTGATTGCAGCATGTGTCCTGGCCACCCCTGCGGGGGTGGTTTTTTATGGTCTTGCGATCCTTAAAGCTCACAGAGCCTCCTCCCGCATCGTGAGCCGTCCTGAAGTCAAGGCATTGCTGGAGACCGGCAGCATTCACACCAGTCCTGGCGGCCAGTACAGCTTCCGCGTTGTCGGGCCCTGTTGCCGCCTTTTTGATCGCGAGGAACTCCCTTGGCCTTGCTGCCGTCTCGCATGGAGAAGCAAGGAGCCCAGCTGGCGCAGGGTGGGTCGGCGTTTTGTTGCCGACCTTGCAGCGCGCCGTTGTCCCTCTTACGCCGTTGAGCTTCTGCAGCCCGGCTCGCGGCCGACAGCAACCGTGCTCACCTTGTTTCCGGTTCATCTCAGTCGTGAGATGCAGGAATGGTGGTACAGCCGCCACCCCAGTTCGATGCTTGAGGCCCATTGGCAACCCCAACAAAAAACTCCGGCAGCTTGAAGCCACCGGAGTTGGCGTGCACTGAGTTGATGATGCTCGATCAGCAGTAGATCTTGCCGGTACAGCAGGGCTGATCCCTTGCCTTGTCAAGAGTGGCAAGGCTGAATGGTGATCATGTTCTAGGACGTCAACCACTCAACACAGAGGCCTTGCAGAGGCGTGTTGAGAGAGACGACTTCAGGAGCGCATCAGAAAAAAGCGGCAGGTATGCCCACCATCAAGCAACGAAGGAGATGCGTCGACGATGCTGTTCGTGCAAGCCCAGCCACCATCTTCAGAAGGGCTAGGCAACTGTGGACGTCGTTAACGACCTGTTGTTTATCAAAACCCCAGGCCACATCCTGAAGGCAGCGAGATGTGCCTAACGATGAAAATGCTTCTGACGGTTACATCCTTGATGCTCACCGCCCTGTCAGTTGTGGCCAGTGATTCCGGGCAAGGGGTTTTTCTGCCCATGCGGGAATTCGACCGCAGGATGGATAACGCTCACGCCAGCTGTGCTTCCAAGGACTTGGAATTTTCCTTTGGGTTTTACGACTGCCTGGATAAGGAGATGGAAGGGATCTATCTCGACAGCAGCACCGTCCGCTCACGCCATTGAACCGTCACAAAAAAAGGTGTTCCCTCAAACACCCCATCGTCTCGACGCATGACCCCCTTTGCGGGAACCGCGCGGTTCAGAGCGCTACAGGAATTGCTTGCTCATCGTTGCCGTGACGACCAAAGAACGGCTGGATTTGAACCCAAAAAAAGGAAGGCCCCCTCAGGCCTTCCAGGTTCGACGCATTCACCCTCTTTCCAAGGGCTGTAACGAACGATAACAAAAGGCATTATTGCTCGCAACTCTGGCCCTGATACATGTAACTGGCAGCCCTCATGCGATCGCACCACTTGGTCTCCCCTCGCCCAGCTCTCGGGCGCATCCGAGGGGCCGTTATGGTCCTAGTGAACTTATGTAAAGCATTCCTATGGCGTTCTCCACCCAGGACCTGCTCGTTCTCTTCGGCAGCTTCGGCATGGCTCTCTTCGCCCTGAACATTTACAAGATCAATACGGCTCGGGGATGAGCTTCGCTATTGAACTTTTGATCGCAGCGGCAGAGATCGCCATTGCGCTTCTAATGGCAACGTCACTGCCAGGTCCAGTTCCGCCCATCGGCGGTAGGCCTCCACTGGGGCGCACAATCAGGGCACACAAAAGGCCCTCCCGAAGGAGAGCCAGAACAGCAGTCCTGTCAGTGACTGCGGTCGGTTTGTGTAAGCCTTTCGATCAGAAATAGATCTTGCCGCCTCCCCAGGCCGTTCCCTGCACTTTGGGGGCCACGAGGATGTATCCGGCCATCAGCCGTAACTCTTCGTCGGTGAGATCTCGCATGGCTGGATACAGCTCGGCGTCGCGCATGCTTGGGTGCAGGTCAGCAATGCTGTATTCGCCGTCGTAGGAGGTGGGATCCCTCATGTAATCCACCAGAGCGTCGACGTTGTCACGCGCCGGTGTGGCCAAGGCCAGGGTCTCAGGGTCCAATCCCACGTTGTGGTTGGTTTTGGTGATACCACCGGCATGGCAGGTGCCGCAGCTGGTGTTGAACACCTTGCGACCGGTATTGAATTCCTGTTCGCTGAAGGTGACCTGAATCCCTTCAGGATCCGCTGGAACCGTGAGGGTCTCCGCGTCCCAACTGGCTGCATCAGCCTGGGAGGTGAACACCAGCCCAATCAAAACGGGAACCAGGATCAGAAGCCCCTTCAGGGACCGCTGTAGATACGAAAGAAGAGAGGCCATGAAGGATGCCAGGGGGTTGACGCACAAACCGCACAAGCTCTTGTATCACGGCAGACCGGCCGTCCGTGGGCGAATCACGAACTATTGCAGCGGGGCTTTACGTCGAGGCTGAGAAAGTCTTTGGCCAGAACGGTGTTGGGAAAGATTGCCTGGGCCTCCTGAAGCAGGTCGTTGGGGGTCACTGAATTTCCTGGAACGTAACGCGGGCTCAGATGCGTCAGCACCAGTTGGCCAACCCCTGCTTCCGCTGCGGTCTGGGCTGCCATGGTGCTGGTGGAATGCTGTTTTTGAAACGCCATCTCCGATTCGGCGTGCGCGAAGGTTGATTCGTGGATCAGCAGGTCGGCTCCTCGGGCCAATTCCACGGCCGCCTCGCTGAAGACGGTGTCGGTGCAATACACAACACTCACGCCGGGTCGCTCCGGGCCGCAGAGGGTGGTGCCATCGATCGTGCGACCGTCCGAGAGGGTGACGGTCTCGCCGCGTTTGAGCTGGGCGTACACCGGCCCTGGTGGGATCTCAAGGGCCCGGGCCTGGTCGATATCGAATCGCCCGGCCAGGGGCTTCTGCTCCACGCGATAGGCGTAGGCCGGCACCCGATGGGTGAGAGGCGTGCAGCGAACGATCAGGTCGGCGTCCTCAAACACCACACTGCCCTGCTCGGCGGCGGGCCGCACCCGGTGCACCTGCAGGGGATAGCCAATGCGGGTAGAGCTGTTGGCCAGGGCCCCCTTCAGGAAGCTTTCCAGGGGGTCAGGCCCATAGAGGTCGATGCCCTCGTTGCTGTTTCCGGCCAGTCCGAGGCTGGCGAGAAGACCCGGCAGGCCAAACACATGGTCGCCATGCATGTGGGTGATGAACACCCGCCTCAGCTGTGACAAGCGCAGATCGCTGCGTAGGAACTGATGCTGCGTGCCTTCGCCGCAGTCGAACAGCCACATCTCCGAGCGTTGCGGCAGCCGCAGTGCCACGGCTGAAACGTTGCGAGCCCTGGTGGGTACGCCGGAGCTGGTTCCGAGAAAGGTGACCTGCAAGGCCGCTGATCCTCAGTCGTCATGCTGCCATCTAGCTGGCCCTGGACATGCGGGCCACACTGGGTGACGTTCTGGTGTTGTGTGCGTTTCGCTCCGGTTCTGGTTCTGGGGGCATGTTCGGCCTTCAGCGTGATCTTTCCCGCTGCCGCCGTACCGCTGGGGAGAGAGCCCCAGATGCGGGTGCTGGTGCAGGAATCGTCACGGCTTTCCCTGCGATCCGATGGGGATCGGCTTCTCCAAGTGAATGGTCTTCCCGGAGGCAGACGCCAGCTGCGTCGGATGACAGTTCAGCTAAAGGCTGGCCGGCTGAATATTGATCTGGATGGCCGGCGCCATTCGCTCCCGATCATCAGTGAGCTTCGGATCACGAACCAGGATCCCCGAGGCATCTGGCTGGGGCCGAGGCGTTATCGCGGCGTGCTTCACCTCAGTGCTGCGGGGGGGACTCTGCGCGCGATCAACCATCTCGGTATTGAAAGTTATCTGCCCAGCGTGGTGGGAAGCGAGATGCCTCACCGGTGGCCACTGGCAGCCCTGCAGGCCCAGTCAGTCGCTGCGCGCACCTATGCACTTCGCAAGCGCAACCGAGGTGGGCCATGGGATGTGAAAGCCACCATCGCCAGCCAGGTGTACAAGGGCGTGGAGTCGGAAACCCCCAGCACGTTGAAGGCGGTTGCCAGCACCCGCTCGCTGGTGTTGGTGCATGGAGGGAAGCTGATCAATGCGGTGTTCCACAGCAGTTCCGGGGGCGCCACCGAGGCCAGCGGCATGGTGTGGCGTCAGCAGTTGCCCTATCTGGTGAGCGTGCCGGACCATGATCAGCACAGCCCCATGCATCGCTGGCAGCAGCGTTTCGATCCGGTGGGTCTGCGTCAACGACTGCCGGAGACCGGTGGGGTGGATGCGGTGCAGGTGCTGAGCCGTTCCAGCAGCGGTCGGGTGCGCCAGGCGCGATTGCAGGGACCCAGGGGCTCGCTGATGCTCACGGGTGCGGACCTGCGCAGTCGACTTGGACTCAAAAGCACCCTGGTTGAGTTCGAGATGGTGCCAGCGAGATCAACTTCCGCTCTGGCAACGGCATTTCCAGTGACACCGCAACGGAAGGCATCACGGATTCATCAGCTCACGGCATCGGTGCGGGGGAGCAGGCGTAACAGCTCATTTCTGGTCGCGCCGCCCCCGCCGCTGCGACGGGGGATGCAATCCGGTCGATCCGTTGCGGGTTTGCAGCTGCTGGTGCGCGGCCAGGGCTATGGCCATGGGGTTGGCATGAGCCAGTGGGGGGCCCATGGTCTAGCCCAGCGGGGCGCGGATTTTCGCTCCATCCTTCGCCATTACTACCGCGGTGCAGATGTGATGCCTTATCGGCCTTTCCACGATCCAACCCTGGCGCAGGCAGCCCCATCCGAGCCACGTTGGAGGGGTTGATGCGGCTGCGCCGTTGACCTGTTCCTCCCTGCAACTTCGTCGCTTCGATGCGCCGATATCTCTGTGCAAATCGCTGGTGGATGTGCTGGAGCAGGAGCTTCGCCAGCTGTTGATCCATGGGCTTGCGGCGCGTCCCCTCGGTTTAGCCACTGGGCGCACCATGGAGCCGGTCTATGCCGGACTGGTGATGCGGCTGCAGGGTTGGTCCGCCACCGACCGCCAGCGGTTGCGCCTGGTCTGGTCCAGTTTCAACCTGGACGAATACATCGGACTGGCGAGCAGAGATCCGCGCAGCTACCGCGCGTTCATGGACACCTGGTTGGGCCAACCGCTGCAGCTGACGTCCTCATGCCTGCGTGTTCCGGACGGGCAGGCGATGGACCCGACTGTTGCGGCTGAGGACTATTCCCGCGATGTGCAGGCCAGCGGAGGCATCGGGCTGCAGTTGCTGGGCTTGGGTGCCAACGGGCATGTGGGCTTCAACGAGCCCCCTTGCGGGCCGGAGCAGAGGTGTCATGTGGTCACCCTGTCGGAAGCGACCCGACATCAGAATGCGTCGATGTTCGATGGAACTCCAGCGGCCGTTCCCCATCAGGCGATCACGCTGGGAGTGGCTGAAATCCTGGCTGCACGGGAAATTCACCTGGTGGTGACCGGTCGAGCCAAGGCGCCGATCCTGGCGCGTTTGCTTGAGATGCAGCGGCCTGACCCGTCTCTTCCGGCCAGCTGGCTTCTCGAACACCAGCGGGTGCAGCTTTGGGCTGATGCCGAGGCGCTCTCACTAACGTGACGGACCTTCTGGCCTGAGCATGAGCATCGATCCCGTGGAGCGGGGCCTGGAACAGAGTTTCGAGGCCGAGCGCTGGCGACGCTTCATTCACGACTGCAAGGACATCGAGCAGCTGCGCGATTTGGCCCTGGCTCTGGTTCAGCAGCTGGCGCAGCAGAAAGCTGCAAGCGCCTGGATGGCGACCCGGGCATCCGAATCGGAGAACGCCAAGCTGGAGATGCTGGCCAGCCTGATCCGTGAGCGTTCCGGCTCGGCAGATCAATCCACCGATCAGGGGGAGTGATCCTGGGTGTCCGAGCCAGAGGATCTCAGGGTCCTCTGGCATCGGTTTTGCTGAAAATCAGCTGTGGTCTTTCTGCCAACGGCTGAGGTTGGCTGGGGAAAATTTGTGGCCGTGTCGTGCCGCCACTTTCACCACGCAGGAGTTGTCTTCACCGCATCGCTGCACCTCGGTGCGGATGTTGTCGTTGCTCTGAACGCGCGACATGAAAGTTTCGAGCTGTTTCATCGACATGGGAACCTCCGGATGGGGTGCCCCCGGCGTAGCTGTGGCTACCAGAACAGACCGTGCTCGCAAGGTTTGATCCCGATTTCCCTTGCGATTAACCGGCCTGGTCAGCTGCTGAGTTCCAGATCATCGGGAAGATCGAGGTTGGCGTTGACGCTGCGCACGTCGTCGAGTTCATCGAGGCAATCGAGCAGCTTGAGGGCTTGTCGTGCCGTATCGGCATCGTGGATGGGGGCCGTGGTGATGGCCGTCCAGTTGTGCCCCCACTCCCGCACATCCCAGCCCTGGCCCCGCAGGCCGTCCTGCAGTGATTCGAGGGCGGCAAAGGGGCCATGCACCACCGTTTCCTCGTCCTGCAGCTCATAGCCGTCGGCGTCCAGTTCCAGAAGCCCCTCCAGCAAGCGTTCTTCATCCGCAGCTGCCGCAGTGATCGTGACCTCACTGCGGTGGTTGAACAGATAGCCAACACAACCGTTCTCGCCGAGATTTCCACCGTTCTTGCTGAAGGCCAGGCGCAGGTCGGCTGCCGTGCGGTTGCGGTTGTCGGTCAGGGCTTCCACCAGCACTGCCATGCCCCCTGGGCCATAGCCCTCGTAGCGCACCTCCTCCAGCTGCATTCCATCAGCGCTCTGGCCAGCTCCTTTGGCGATGGCCCGCTCGATGTTGGCGGATGGCATGCCCGCTGATTTGGCTCTGGTGATTGCCGTGCGCAGCTGAAAATTGCCGGTCGGATCCGCTCCGGCTCGAGCCGCCACCATAATTTCCCGGCCCAGACGCGTGAAAACGGCACCGCGCTTGGCATCGACCACCGCTTTGGTGCGTTTGATCTGGGACCATTTGCTGTGGCCGGCCATGGTCCGATCGAACCCTGCTGAACTTGGTTGGGAAGGGTACTCAGCGAGGCTGTCGTCCTCAGCCGGCGGCGTCGAAAACCACCTTCGGTCGCAATAGCTTGGGGGATTCCCTGTGCCCGATGCCCGCCATGGTCCCGTCGGGATTGCACACCACCACAACGTCTTCGCTTGGCTGATTCAGCTCCAGGCGCCGTCCGCAGCGCCAGTCGGCCTGTTGCTGCTTATCGAGGTGGTGCTGGGGCAGATGGCTCAGGGCCATCAGCGGAGAGAGTGGCTCCGGCAGGGTTTCGCTGGCCTCCGGCAGGGGTGAAGCCTGGTGTTCGTGGAAGCCGAGCGCTTGGGTCCGCCGCAGGGAGGCCAGGCAGCCACCGCAGCCGATGGCATCCCCCAGATCCCTCGCAATGGAGCGGATGTAGGTGCCGGAGGAGCAGTGCACCTCAATGGCCAGTTGTCCAGCCTCCGGATCCCAGTGGTTCAACTCAAGCCGGTGCAGGGTGACCGGTCGGGCTTTCAGCTCCATCACTTCGCCGCGGCGGGCCCGGGCGTGGGCTCGCTCGCCGTCCACGTGCACGGCCGACACCTGGGGGGGGCGCTGCTGAATCGCGCCGTGAAACGGAGCCAGAGCCTGCTTGAGCTCGACCTCGCTGAGGTGGGGCCAGTCCTGCTGCTCCAGCAGTTCACCCTGCAGGTCGTCGGTGCTGGTGCGCTGCCCCAGCTGGATCACGCCGCGGTAGGTCTTGTCGCCGGGCAGGTAGGGCAGCAGCCGGGTGGCAGGCCCCAGAGCAATCGGCAGAACACCGGTGACGGCGGGGTCGAGGGTGCCGCCATGGCCGACGCGTCGAAGCCCATAGCAGCGGCGAAGACGGCCAACACAGCTGTGGGAGGTCAGTCCGGCTGGCTTGTCGATCACCACAAAGCCGAAGGGGCCGTCCACAGGGGCAGGTCGTCGTGAGCTCAGACTGTTGCATCCCATCGGTTTTGCCTGTGCCCCAGCTTCGTGACAGCCGCAGTGTTTCTGTAGACGCGTTTCTGCAGGACGGTCTTGCTGTAAAGGAGCACCTCAGCCGTTATCTGCAGCTGCCGCTGGAGGTTGTGGAGCAGCGGTTGCCCACCAGCACCGATGACCTGGCCGATCTGCATCCCGGAGCGTTCCGCCCGGAGGATGCAACGACGTTCTACGAAGACACGGTCGGCACGGGGCACTTGCTGGAGCTGGCCGCCTGGCATCTCAGCAGTGCGTATTACATCGCTGACACGCTGCGTCTGCAGGGCATGGCGGTGGGGGGACAGGTGTTGGATTTCGGCGGAGGCATCGGCACGCATGCTCTTTCGGCGGCAGCTCTGCCACAGGTGGATCACGTCTGGTTTGTGGATCTCAACCCACAAAACCGGGCGTTTGTGCAAAGCCGGGCAGAGATCCTTGGCCTGGCTCCCAAACTTTCGGTGCATCGCGATCTCGAAACCACCGGTGATGTTCGCTTCGACGCTGTGGTGTGTCTCGATGTGCTGGAGCACCTGCCTGATCCATCAGCGCAGCTGACGGAATTTCATCGGCGTATGGCGCCGGAGGCCATTGCCCTGATGAACTGGTATTTCTTCAAGGGCCACAACGGTGAGTACCCGTTCCATTTCGATGCTCCGCAGCTGGTGAACGGCTTCTTCCAAACACTGCAGAGTCGCTTTCTGGAGGTGTTTCACCCCCTGCTGATCACGGCCCGGCTTTACAGGAAAGCCTGAGGACACGGCACCAAAAAGCCCCAGTCACCCTTAGTGGTGCTGGGGCTCTGGATCAGCGTTGTTGCGTCTTGCCGCGATCACGCCGCTGTCACACGGCAGCAGCGATGTTGATGCGCTTGCGGTTACGCAGGCCGCGGCGGATGGTTTCGAACTTCACCACACCATCGGTGAGCGCAAAAAGGGTGTCGTCCTTGCCTTTGCCGACGTTGATGCCGGGCAGCACGGAGGTGCCGCGCTGACGGATCAGGATCGAACCGGCGGACACACTTTCGCCGCCGTAAGCCTTCACTCCAAGGCGCTTGGAATTGGAATCGCGACCGTTGCGTGTTGAGCCTGTGCCTTTCTTATGGGCCATGGGGAGGAAAAAGGGGGGTGGGGCGGAAATAAAGAACCGGGAGGGTCAGCCGATGGCCTTGCCGCCCACGGAGATGGACTGAACCATCACCCGGGTGAGCTCCTGACGGTGTCCATTCTTGCTGCGGGTCTTCTTTTTCGGGCGCATTTTGTACACGATCACCTTGGGACCGCGACGGTGGGACATGACCTTCAGCTCGACGGTTGCGTCCTTGACAAAGGGCTGACCCAGGGTTGTGCCCTTGGCATCCTTCACCAGCAGCACGTTCTCGAGCTTGATGGTGTCGTCGACCTCAGCCTGAAGACGATCCAGGTCGTAGTAGCGGTTGGTTTGAACCCAGACCTGGGTGCCGGAGGCTTCAACGATGGCGTAAGCCTCGTTTGATTCGGGTGCTTTTTTGGTGTCGTCCATGCAGATGAGACGCGGTCAGGCTCGGCGGAACCGATTTGGCCTGAGGCCGCAATCGAAAGACAAACAAAGATCTTCGACCCTCAAGCCCCCTACCGTCAACATTCAGGAACGTTTTATTCCTGACCCTGCGGATGGCCAGGCCCGGCCTCACCATTGCTCTGCTGCTGCGAACCCCTGGACTGGCGCAGTCCTGCCGGCAATGGCTGCCCGAAAATCGCTACGAACCGATCGATCTCCTGACGGATGACGATCGGGATCTTGTGGAGATCCTGCATCAACGGCAGGAGGCCATTGATGCGGTGGTGATCGAGCAGGACCTGCTTGACAGTGACAGCCGGGAGCAGCTTGTGGCGGGAGGTCTTCTGTTTCCAGCGGTCCTGGTGGGAGAGGTCAAAGGGCGTGTTGATTACCACCCCGAGGAACTGCATCTTGCGGCGGACCAGCTGGCTCAACTCGGATACAACATCGATGCCGCTATCTCCCGCTTTCTGCGTCAAGGTCGCGCCGATGGCCGTTCCGAGGAACAGAGGGCCGGCGCTGTGGATCGCCTGTCGCAGCGGTTGCAGGAGCGGCTGGGATACCTAGGGGTTTTTTACAAGCGAGATCCATCTCGATTCCTCGGACGGTTGTCGGCCGAGGAACGCAATGAGTTGCTCGAGTCGTTGCAGCGCACCTATCGCGACTTACTGGCGAGCTACTTCAGTGATCCGGCGGCATCAAACCAGGCTCTGGAGAGCTTTGTGAACACGGCTTTCTTCAGTGATCTGCCGATCACGCGAACAGTGGAGATCCACGTGAACCTCATTGATGAGTTCTGGACGCAGCTGCGACTGGAGGGTCACAAAAGTGATTTTCTCCAGGATTACCGCCTTGCGCTTCTTGATGTGATGGCGCATTTGTGTGAGATGTACAGGCGTTCCGTCCCGCCGGAGATTCCTCTGGCGGGTTCGCTCACCGGTCGCAACCTGGCTGAGTCAGATCCATCGAATGCCTCGGAGGTGTCGTCATGAGTCCTCGCAAGACTTACATCCTCAAGCTCTACGTCGCTGGCAACACGCCCAATTCAATGCGGGCTCTCAAGACCCTGCGCAACATTCTCGAAACCGAGTTCCGCGGGGTTTATGCCCTGAAGGTGATCGATGTGCTCAAGAATCCTCAGTTGGCGGAAGAGGACAAGATCCTCGCCACTCCAACGCTCTCCAAAATTCTGCCGCCACCGGTCCGCCGGATCATCGGGGACCTGTCCGATCGGGAGCGGGTGCTGATCGGCCTCGATCTGCTTTACGACGAGTTGGCAGACAACACGTTTGGCTCCGGTTATCTCGATGCCGTTGATGGGGATGACGAAATCCCCCCCGAGGAATCCACCGATTCTTAAGCGAGGTGGTGATCACTTCGCCTCAGCTCAAGGTTCTATCTACGTTCCATTCATAAGTGTTGCGCCATGCAGTTTCCTCCCACCAGCGGCCCGACCCAGATGCAGGTTCAGAAGCTCCCGACCGGAATCGAGGGCTTCGATGATGTCTGTCAGGGTGGACTCCCCGTTGGTCGCAGCACCCTGGTCAGCGGCACATCCGGCACCGGCAAGACGGTGTTCTCGCTGCACTTTTTACACAACGGCATCAAGGATTTCGACGAGCCCGGAATCTTCGTCACCTTCGAGGAGTCGCCGCTCGACATCCTGCGCAATGCCGCCAGTTTCGGCTGGAACCTGCAGGAGATGGTGGAACAGGACAAGCTGTTCATCCTGGATGCTTCCCCTGATCCTGATGGCCAGGATGTCGCGGGGAACTTCGATCTTTCCGGCCTGATCGAACGGATCAATTACGCCATCCGCAAGTACAAGGCGAAAAGGGTGGCGATCGATTCGATCACCGCCGTATTCCAGCAGTACGACGCCGTTTTCGTGGTGCGGCGTGAGATCTTCCGCCTGATCGCCCGGCTCAAGGAGATCGGGGTCACCACGTTGATGACGACCGAGCGCATCGATGAGTACGGGCCGATTGCGCGCTACGGCGTTGAGGAATTCGTCTCCGACAACGTCGTGATCCTGCGCAACGTTCTTGAGGGAGAACGGCGTCGGCGCACGGTGGAGATCCTCAAGCTGCGCGGCACCACTCACATGAAAGGAGAATTCCCTTTCACCATGGGTGCGCACGGCATCAGCATTTTTCCGTTGGGTGCCATGCGGCTCACTCAGCGATCGTCGAATGTGCGGGTTAGCTCCGGTGTGCCACGCCTGGACGACATGTGCGGTGGAGGCTTCTTCAAGGATTCGATCATCCTGGCCACCGGTGCCACGGGAACCGGCAAAACCATGCTGGTGTCCAAGTTCATCGAAGACGCCTGTCGCAACAAGGAGCGAGCCATCCTGTTTGCCTATGAGGAATCCCGTGCCCAGCTGCTGCGCAATGGCACCAGCTGGGGGATTGATTTTGAGCAGATGGAACAGGATGGAATGCTCAAGATCATCTGTGCCTATCCCGAGTCGACAGGACTTGAGGATCACCTGCAGATCATCAAGACGGAAATCAGCCAGTTCAAGCCGTCGCGCATGGCGATCGATTCGCTGTCGGCTCTGGCCCGAGGCGTGAGTCACAATGCCTTCCGCCAGTTTGTGATCGGCGTAACCGGCTACGCCAAGCAAGAGGAAATCGCAGGTTTCTTCACGAACACCTCAGAGGAGTTTATGGGCAGCCATTCGATCACCGATTCCCACATCTCCACGATCACCGACACGATCCTGCTGCTGCAGTATGTGGAGATTCGCGGTGAGATGGCTCGGGCTCTAAATGTGTTCAAGATGCGTGGTTCCTGGCATGACAAGGGCATCCGCGAATTCGTGATCACCGGTAACGGGCCGCAGATCAAGGATTCCTTCTCCAACTTCGAGCGGATTATTTCGGGTGTTCCGCATCGGGTCACCAACGATGAACGCAGCGAGTTGTCCCGCATTGCGCGAGGGGTTTCTGGCGAAGAATGAGTGGGGGATTGCTTCAGGCCAGTTGTTCAGTACGGGACCGTCGCTCCGCCTGCAACTGGAGTTCATCCTGATCTGCTTCTCCTAAGGGGAGATCGAACCAGAAGGTTGTGCCCACATCCGGCTCGCTGGCCATGGCCACCTGCGCGCCGTGCTTGTCCAATATTCCGCGAACGATCGATAGCCCAAGGCCGGTACCGATCTCGGTGTGGACTGCATTTTCGACACGGAAGAAGCGGTCGAAGATGCGTTCCTGGTCCGCTGCACTGATGCCGTAGCCCGTGTCAGCGACCTCGACGCGGAGTCTTGGCAGCGGTGAGGTGAGCTGGCAGGTGGGACCCTCAGGATCATCATTCGGCTCAGTGACGACCATCTGACAGCTGTCGGGCCATGCATAAGCCCTCAGGGCCAATACGCCTCCCGGTCGACTGAACTTCAGAGCATTGCCCACCAGATTGTCGAGCACCTGAAGCAGCAGATCCCAGTTGGCAAGAACCTCCGGAAGATCCTCCGGGGCATCCAGCTGCAGTTGAACGTTCTTCTCGTCGGCATTGAGCCGATAGGTGCGCAGGGTCTGCTCCATGGCCGGTCGCATGCTCATCGCCTCGAACTGAACGGCACGTCCTGATTCCAGCCGGGAGAGATCGAGAACATCGTTCACCAGACGGGTGAGGCGATCGGTCTCGGCATTGGCGACACCAAGAAATTCCTGCTTCTCTTCATCGCTCAGTTGATCCCCCATGTCGTGGAGAGTCTCCACATAGCTCTTGATGTTGAACAGCGGTGTACGCAATTCATGGGAGACATTGCTGATGAAACGGCTCTGGGCCGCATTCAGCTCCACCTCGCGGGTGAGATCCTGCACGGTCACGGCGATTCCCTTGAGCGTTTCGCCACTGGCATCGCGCACGGACTGCAGCACGATTCGCAGTGTTCGTGCGGGCTCCCCAACGCTGCAGCGCAGATCTTCGCTGTCGGCGCCGCGGCTCAGCAGCAGATCGAGGGGAACATGCAGTTCGATCGCCAGCAGATCCGGCAGTTCCTCCACCAGCTCCTGTCCTTCGAGATTGCGGCCTTCCCAGCGGAACAGACGACGTGCCGTGGGATTTGCCAGCACGATCCGGCCCTCTGCATCGAGCAGGATGGCCCCATCGGCCATGGTGGCGATCAGCGATTGCTGCTTCACCTGCGCTGCGGTGAGCTCTTCGATGTTGGCTTCGTCGTAGGCCTCCAGCTGGGAGGCCATCGCGTTGAAACCGGTGAGCAGTTCCCCCAGTTCTCCGCCGACCGGCAGATCGATGCGGGCGTTGAAATTGCCGAGGGCAATGGAACGCACCCCGCGCAGCAACTCCTTCACCGGTCGGGTGATAGTGAGGGCGTTGAACACCGCCCCAAGAATCACCAGAACCCAGATGGAGATGAACACGGCGACAGTGACCTCACGGGTGAGGGCTGCACTGGCCAGTGCGGTTTCATTGGGGTTCACCCCAAGCCCGAGCACGCCGTAATACCTACCGTTGCGAATCAGGGGCACGAACACATCGGTGACGCGTCCCTGGGGGGTGAGGTGTTGACGTACCAATGGGTTCTGGGGCCGCCGCCGCAATTCCTCAGGCAGTTCAAGCCGCCGATTGAGGCGAAGGTCTCCTTCGGCGGTCGACGAGGACGCACTGATGGGAATGCCGAGGTAGATGATTCCATCAGGATCGGCGAAGAAGATGTAGCGAACGCTGCGGCTGGAGCGCCAGAATTTTTCTGCAACGTCGGCGAGTTCGCGGTCCTGCCCCTGGGCCACCAGTTCGGTGACATTCCCCGCAAGGAGTAGTCCCAGATCTCTGGCGTAGCGGGTGTCGTTCATGACGGCATCGCGCTGGATACCACTGAGGGCCAAAAAGGTGATGCCGGTCATCACCAGGCTCACCACCAGGGTGGCGATGGCCAGAAGCTTGGTCTGCAGGCTGAATTCTGCCCACCAGGCGGCGATCCGCTGCCAGAGACTCTCGGAATCCGGATCCGGCCCGCCGGGTTTCGGCATGGCCCAGTCAGCGGTCGCGGGAGTTGTCATCCGCCGGAGCGCACCTGATGTCCGATGTCGCGACGGTAGGTGATTCCTGCGAATTGCACCTGATCAAGTCTTCGATAGGCGCTGGCAAACGCTTCATCAAAGCTGGCTCCCTGCGCCACCACCGCCAGCACGCGCCCTCCGGCCGTCACCAGCTCGCCATCTTCGTTGCGGCGGGTGCCGGCATGAAACAGCTGCCGCTCAGCATCGCTGTCGAACCCGAGCTGAATGGCGTCCCCCTTGCGCGGTGACTCCGGGTAACCCGCTGCAGCCGCCACGACGCATGCGCTGCAGCGCTCGGCGATCTGCAGCGCTGGAGCCAGATCCAGTCGTCCCAAAGCGCAGGCCTGCAGCACCCGGCCCAGTTCCGCTCCCAGCAGTGGCATCAGGGTCTGGCACTCCGGATCGCCGAAGCGGCAGTTGAACTCGATCACCTGCGGTCCATCCGCCGTGAGCATCAGCCCGGCATAGATCACGCCTCGGTAGTCGATGCCCCGTTGTCGCAGGGCTTGCACCGTGGGTTCGAGCACCGTCTTACGAACCAGCTCCAGGCCATCGGCATCCAGCAAAGGTGCGGGGGCGTAGGCCCCCATGCCACCGGTGTTGGGACCCCGGTCTCCTTCTTGCAATCGTTTGTGGTCCTGGGCTGGAGGTAAAAGCACAATCCGCTCGCCATCGCAGAGCGCAAACACCGACACTTCCGGCCCTTGCAGCCGCTCCTCCAGGACCAGCTGTGCTCCGGCACTGCCGAAGCGACCAGCGAAGGCATCACGGATCGCGGCCTCGGCCTCCTCCACGTTGTCTGCCACGGTGACGCCCTTCCCGGCGGCCAGTCCATCGGCTTTCACCACCAGCGGCCGGTTCACCTGCTTCAGAACCGCCAGGCCCTCGACTTCCGTTGTTACGGCCCAGTGCCCGGCGGTGGGGATGCCCGCGTCCTGCATCAATTGCTTGGCCCAGGCCTTGCTCGCCTCCAGCTGTGCGCCATCGGCGCCGGGGCCGAAAACGGCGATGCCGGCGTCCCGCAGGGCATCCGCCACACCGGCAGCAAGGGGAGCTTCCGGTCCCACCACCACGAGATCCACGTCGTTGCCCAGGCAGTGCTCTATCAGGCCGCGGCTGTCGGTTTCCTCCAGGTCCAGCCCGTGCTGTCCGCTGCCGGCATTCCCGGGGGTGATCCAGACCGTTTCGAGCTCCTCGCCGCGTTGCAGGGCCCAGCTGAGGGCGTGCTCCCTGCCGCCGCTTCCAACGACGAGAACCCGCCGGAGATCGGGCAGCGAGTTGGGACGGGTGGACGAGATGGCCATGGGAGCGGGCAGACCAGGACGGGCCTCGTAAGTTTTCCTTTGTAGAACGCAGCCCTCCATGGGACTCACTTCCATCCCATTGGCGCTGTCGCTGCTGGCGGCTGCAGTTCCTGTGCCCGAGGCGGCACCGATGGCGCCCAAGTCAGCACCGATGGCGTCCAAGTCAGCACCGATGGCGTCCGAGGCTTTCGCCGCCTGGTTGCAGCAGGCCAATCGGGAGGAGCTGGAGCTGGGCTGCGTTGATCCTGCCATCGGCATGGCCGATGCCCGGCGGCAGCAGATCCGTAACCGGCTTCTGGAGCTTGATCCGGCCCCACAACCGTTTGATGTGGTTTTGGCCAATGCAACGGCCTTGCTGCGCTGTGGATCGCCGGACAGCGCCGCTGTGGTGCTGCAACGCACCAGCCCCGGATCACCGCAGGGAAGGCGGCGGTGGCTTCTCCTGCGCTGGCGCGCCGCCGCCGCCGGGCTCGACCATCGCCAGGCGGCCCTTGCGTTGCGTCGTCTCGTGAGGGGCGATCTGCAGGCGCTCAGTGAGCTGGAGCTGGAGCCTGGCCTGACGGGGCTGGACCAGTTGGCTGAACATGAGGCTGCGCTCGGTCGGAGTCTGATCGCGGCTGAGCTGCAGCTGATGGTGCCTGCACCATCACCGCGTCAGCTGAGCCGGGCTGCCGAATGGCTGGCGCCCGAGGATCCCGAGCGGGCTGATGAGCTGTTGGAAGCGGCCTTGGATCAGGCCGCTGCTGATCAGGCCTGGGGACTTGCCGTTGAACTGCTACAGCAGCAATTGCGTCTTCAGCGCGCTGCAGGACGCGATGGGGATGGCCCCCGTCATCGGCTGGAACGCCTGACGGCCCAGATTGAGGATCACTACAGCCAATGGCAGTTGGGGGGTGGTGCCGGTGAGGAACCACTGCTTCGGTCGCCACGACTGCCGGGCGGCCATGCTGCGGTAAGAGATTCCTCGGATGTATCGCTGCCATGAGCCCTGCTGGCGCAAGCCCTGTTCACGGAGATCTGCTCTATGAAGGCAAGGCCAAACGCGTGTTTGCCTCCGATCGTGTTGATCGGGTGGTGGTCGAGTTCAAGAACGACGCCACGGCGTTCAACGCGCAGAAAAAGGCTCAGCTGGACGACAAAGGGCGGTTAAACTGTCAGATCTCGGCGCGTCTGTTCGAGTTGTTGGAAGCCAAGGGCATCCCATCCCACTACGTAGGTCTTGTTTCCGACACCTGGATGGTGGTCCAGCGGGTCGAAATCATTCCTCTGGAAGTTGTGCTGCGCAACGTTGCCACCGGTTCCCTCTGTCGTCAGACCCCGATCGAGGAGGGCACGGCGATTGAGCCGGCTCTGCTCGATCTCTATTACAAGGATGATTCTCTTGGTGATCCTTTGCTGACGGAGGCAAGGGTGAAACTTCTGGGTCTGGTGGATGACACGCAGATGACGGCGATTGAAGGCCTGGCGCGGCGAATCAATGCAGTGCTGGTTCCTTTTTTTGCTGATCTCGACCTTCAACTGGTGGATTTCAAGCTGGAACTTGGGTTCAACGCTGATGGTCAGCTGCTGCTGGCCGATGAGATCAGCCCTGATACTTGCCGCTTCTGGGATCGCCGCAGCAGTGATGCCCAGGACCGAATTCTGGACAAGGATCGCTTCCGTAAGGATTTGGGGGGTGTGATGAAGGCCTACGGGGAGGTCCTCAAACGGGTCCAATCCGCCTGCCCTGAACCCCGCAAAAGCCTGTAAGGTCGGCGAACTTTCTGTGGCCCCGGCCCGGCTTTGCTTCGATGACCCGTCGCCAGACTCGCCGCTCCACGGTTGTCGTTGGTCAAGGAGTTCTGGGGTTGGCCCTGGGCTTGCCAATCTCTGTGATGGCTCTTGCCCCTGCGCCCTTAATGGCTCAGGAGGCTGAACCCCAAGAGTTCCAGGAGGAGGCGGCTACCGAAATCGAGGTGGAGTCGCCTCGAGTTCTGATTTCCGAGGTGCTGATCGAGGGTCTCGATGGACACCCCGAGCTGGACAAACTCCAGGTTGAGGCTTACGACGCGATGCAGGTTCGCCCCGGCAGCAGGGTGACCCGGGAAGAACTTCAAAGGGATCTGAACGCGATTCAGGCCACCGGTTGGTTCTCCGATGTGCGGATCACGCCGATTGACGGCCCGCTTGGCGTTCAGGTGATCGTTCAGCTGGAACCCTTCCCTGCACTGACGGCAGTGAACCTGGATCCCTCTTCAGACTTGCTGCCTCAGGCGGTGATCGAAGACTCGTTCAGCTCTGATTACGGCCGCACCCTCAATCTCAATGACCTGCAGCTGCGGATGAAGGCGCTGCAGGGTTTTCTTGCCGGTGAGGGCTATTCCCTGGCTCGCATCTCCGGTCCGGAGAGGGTCAGTCCCGATGGTGTTGTCACCCTGAAGCTGACCCAGGGCCGTGTTGCGGGTGTGGAGGTGCAATTCCTCAACGAGGAAGGTGAGAACGAGAACGAGAACGGTGAGCCCATCGTTGGCAAAACAAAGGAATGGGTGGTGACACGGGAGATCTCGATTCAGCCCGGTGATCCCTTCAACCGCAACAAGCTGGAGCGCGATATCAAGCGTCTCTACGGCACCCAGCTGTTCAGCGACGTCAAGGTGACTCTGAAACCCGTCCCTGAGCAGGTCGGTGACGTGACCATTGTGCTCGGTATTGTTGAGCAGTCCACGGGACAGCTCTCCGGCGGCCTTGGCTACAGCCAGAGCCAAGGTGTGTTCGGCCAGGGTCAGGTGCAGGACACAAACATGTTCGGTCGTGCCTGGAATGTGGGTCTGAATGTCACCTACGGACAGTACGGAGCCCTGGCAGATGTCAACTTCAGTGATCCCTGGATCAAGGGTGACAAGCACCGCACGTCCTTCCGAAGTTCGTTGTTTATCAGCCAGCAGGTGCCTCAGGCCTTCCAAAGTGAAGACAACGGCAACATTCGCACCATTGACGACTATGAGGACAATGGCAATAAATATGCTTACGATATCAACTCGGACAAAAATCCAGCTGGCGATGATTTCAACAGTGTTAAAAAAGCGCTGAATGAGTTTCCCAACCGCAGTTGGTTTGATTACGAGGGAGACACCGTTGTTCTGCGCAAAACAGGAGGAAGTTTCTCTTTCTCCAGGCCTCTCAACGGTGGTGATCCCTTCAAGGATTCACCCTGGCGAGTACTCGCGGGCATGTCTATCACTGATGTTCGCCCGATTAATTTCAGAGGAAATACACGAACCGAAGCCGTATCGACTCGAAATTACAAGAAAGGAAGGGTTAAAAACAAAGATGTTATTTGCGTGTCTTTTAACTGCGCAGATAACAACCTGCTGACCGGTTTGCGTCTCGCTACCACATACAACAATCTCAACGACAATCGCCAGCCGACGAGCGGTAATTTCTTCACCGTCAGCACCGAGCAGTTTCTCGGTGTGGATGACGATTCGCCCACCTTCAATCGTCTTCGGGGCAGTTACACCCAGTTCTTCCCAGTTAATTGGTTGAAATTGCACAAGGGCTGCCGGCCTGAGGAAGGCGAGAAGGCCGATTGCCCGCAGGCCATCGGAGTGCAGGTCAAAGGTGGAATGATCGTGGGAGATCTGCCTCCCTATGAAGCCTTCTGTGTTGGCGGATCCAACTCGATTCGCGGTTGGTACAACTGCGACTTAGCCGTGGCCCGCAACTTCGGTGAGGTCACGATCGAGTACCGCTTCCCGATCATCAGCGTCTTTTCTGGCGAGTTATTTGTGGATGCAGGTACCGACTTCGACACTCAGAAGAACGTGCCTGGCAAGCCCGGCCTGAAGTTGAACAAAGACGGTTCAGGTGTCTCGGTGGGAACCGGTGTGATTGTTGACACCCCTGTTGGTCCTCTTCGCCTTGAGATCGCCACCCAGGACTTCACGAGCGACTACCGCTTCAACCTTGGTGTGGGCTACAAGTTCTAGTGATCTGCTGGCCTGAGGATTACTCCGGGGCCTGGACCCTGGTCGATGAGGTGGAGCGCCGTGGCATCGGCCTTCACAGCGGTGATCAGGCGGTGGTGCGTCTCACCCCCAGTGACAAGCCGGGTTATCACATCCGCTTCACCGATGATCCGGATCCGATCCGTCTGTCCCCAGATCAGGTGAGGGACAGCCAGCTGTGCACCACTCTTGATCTTGGCTCCCGACGGGTTTCAACCGTTGAGCACCTGCTCTCGGCACTGGCTGGTTGTGGTGTCACCCATGCCGACATCGTTCTCGGGGGTTCTGAGGTGCCGCTCTTGGATGGTTCAGCTAAGGGATGGGTCGATGCCATTGCTGAGGTTGGACTACAACCCGCTTCAACGCCGCGTCCGTGCCCCCCTTCCTTGGACGAACCGCTGCTGCGTCATCGCGGCAGCAGCGTGATCGCCGTCACTCCAGCCGAGACGTTTCGCGTGGTGGGCATCATCGATTTTCCGCAGCCGGCCATCGGTCGGCAGATGTTGGCGCTGGATCTGTCCCCTCAGGTGTTCGTCGAGGAGATCGCTCCGGCGCGCACCTTTGGATTCCGTGAGCAGGTTGAGCAGCTGCGGGCGGCTGGCCTGATTCAGGGCGGTGCCTTGGATAACGCTCTGGTCTGTGATGGCGATCACTGGGTCAACCCCCCTCTGCGGTTCCCCGATGAGCCGGTGCGCCATAAGCTGCTTGACCTCATTGGTGATCTGGCCCTTGTGGGTTTCCCCAAGGCTCAGGTCCTCGTGTACAGGGGGTCCCATGGGCTCCACACCGATCTCGCCGCTGCCTTGTGACTGAATCCTCTGCGCCGGATGTTGTGTTGACCAGCGAACAGATTGCTGGTCTGTTGCCGCACCGCTATCCCTTTGCGCTGGTGGATCGTGTGATTGCCCATGACCCTGGTGTCTCGGCGACGGCGATCAAGAACGTCACGATGAACGAGCCGCAGTTCCAGGGGCATTTCCCTGAGCGTCCCTTGATGCCAGGGGTGCTGATCGTTGAGGCCATGGCTCAGGTGGGTGGCCTGATCGTGACCCAGATGCCCGATCTGCCCAAAGGGCTGTTCGTGTTTGCCGGAATTGACGGGGTAAGGTTTCGTCGCCCGGTGGTGCCTGGTGATCAGCTGGTGATTCGCTGTGAGCTGCTCAGTCTCAAACGCAAACGCTTTGGCAAGGTGAAGGCCGAGGCCACTGTGGACGGAGATCTGGTCTGCTCCGGTCAGCTGATGTTCTCCCTGGTGGATTGATCCGGATGACGGCCGATCTCTCTGCGGTGAAGATTCATCCCCAGGCGGTGGTGGATGCCAGAGCCGAGCTGGCAGACGGGGTTGTGGTCGGGCCGGGTGCTGTGGTCGGCCCCGATGTTGTGATTGGCGCCAACACCTGGATTGGTCCGAATTCCGTGCTGGACGGCCGGCTGCGTCTGGGACGTGACAACCGCGTGTTCCCGGGGGCTTGTCTCGGCCTGGAACCTCAGGATCTCAAGTACAAGGGTGCTCCCACGGAAGTGGTGATCGGAGATGGCAACACCATTCGGGAATGCGTCACCATCAACCGCGCCACCGATGAGGGAGAGCGCACGTTTGTGGGTGATCGCAACCTGTTGATGGCGTATTGCCATCTGGGCCACAACTGTGAACTGGGCAACCAAATCGTGATGTCGAATGCGATTCAGGTGGCCGGCCACGTGATCATCGAAGACAGGGCCGTTATCGGAGGCTGCCTTGGCATTCACCAGTTCGTCCATGTCGGCACCATGGCCATGGTGGGTGGGATGACCCGTGTTGAGAGGGATGTTCCGCCCTACTGCCTGGTGGAAGGTCATCCCGGTCGGGTCCGGGGGTTGAATCGGGTCGGTCTCCGGCGCAGTGGCATGGGAGATCGCGACGGAGGCAGGGAGTTCAAGCAGCTGCAGGAGGTCTGGAACCTGGTTTATCGCTCTGATCTGGTGATCGCAGACGCTCTGGAGCAGGCCAAGGACCAGGAGCTGTTGCCGGCGGCCTCCCATTTCTGCCGTTTTCTGGGCGCCTCCATTGCCCAGGGGCGACGTGGTCCGATGCCTGCCGTGAGCAATCGCTGATGGTGCGGTTGCTGATCAGCACCGGAGAGGTCTCCGGTGATCTGCAGGGCAGCCTGTTGATCAAGGCGTTGAAGCTCGAGGCTGACCGCCGTGACATGGACCTGGAGCTGCTGGCTCTCGGGGGGGGGCGGATGGAAGCAGCCGGCGCTGAACTGCTCGCGGATACGGCCCCGATGGGAGCGATCGGTTTGTGGGAGGCCCTGCCTTTGATCCTTCCGACTCTGCGCTTGCAGGCCAGGGTGGACCGTCTGTTGAGGCGAAAGGCTTTGGATGGTTTGGTGCTGATTGATTACGTCGGTGCCAACGTCAGGCTCGGTCGCAAACTCCGGAGTCAGTACCCGAAGTTGCCGATCACCTATTACATCGCTCCCCAGGAGTGGGCCTGGCGTTTCGGTGATGGCAGCACCACGGAGCTGCTGGGCTTCACCGATCGGATCCTGGCTATTTTTCCTGCGGAAGCCGAGTTCTATTCCGGCCGCGGTGCCGAAGTGACCTGGGTGGGTCACCCGCTCCTGGATCACTACCGGGAGTTGCCGGATCGTCTGGACTCCAGGCGGAACCTGGGGCTTGATCCGGACGCACCGGTGCTGCTGTTGCTACCGGCCTCCCGGCCGCAGGAACTCACCTATCTGATGCCAACCCTGGCTCAGGCCGCAGCCCTGATCCAGCAACGGCATCCCACCCTGCAGGTGCTGGTGCCTGCAGGGTTATCTCATTTTGAGCAGCCATTGCAGAAGGCTCTCGATGCTGCTGGGGTGCGCTCAGCCCGGGTGATTCCAGCCGATCAGGCGGATGCTCTGAAGAAGACCCTGGGGGCCGCTGCTGATCTGGCCCTGAGCAAGTCGGGAACCGTGAATCTGGAACTGGCCCTTCAGGGGGTGCCCCAGGTGGTTGCCTACCGGGTGAGCCGTTTCACGGCGGCCATCGCCAAATATCTGCTTGGATTCAATGTGGAGCACATCTCTCCGGTGAATTTGCTGCTCAAGCAACGGCTCGTTCCGGAGCTATTGCAGGACGAGCTCACGGCTGAGGCGCTCGTGGAGCAGGCCCTGCCTCTGCTGGAGAACGGCCCGCAACGGCAGCGGATGATGGATGGTTACGGTCGTTTGCGCGACACCCTGGGGGCACCGGGCGTGACCGAACGAGCTGCCCAGGCCATTCTCGATCAGGTGAACCCATGCAGCGATTGATTGCCGTTCTGTTGATCGCCCTGATGGCGTTCCCGAATCCGGCCTGGGCCGCTCAGGCCACGGCGGTGTTCGCCGGGGGCTGTTTCTGGTGCCTTGAGCACGATCTTGAGCATCTCCCAGGGGTAATTGAAGCCACCAGTGGTTACAGCGGCGGCCAGCTGGAACGGCCCACCTATCGCCAGGTGAGCAGCGAAACCACCGGGCACCAGGAAGCGGTGCAGGTGCGCTTCGATCCCGATCAGATCAGTTATGCCGAACTGCTCCGCAGTTACTGGCGCAATGTGGATCCCCTCGACGGTGGCGGTCAGTTCTGTGATCGCGGTGATTCCTATCGCCCGGTGATCTTCACGGCGGATGACGCCCAGTCCCAAGAAGCAAACAGCAGTGCCGAGGCGGCAGCCAGGGAGTTGGATCAGCCCGTTTCAGCCCTGAAGGTGGAAATCCGCCCCGCTGCTCGCTTATGGCCGGCTGAGGGCTACCACCAGAATTACGCCGAGTTGAACTCACTCAAATACAACTTTTACCGCTTCAGTTGTGGACGCGATCGTCGACTGGATGATGTTTGGGGTGACAAGGCCCGTAGCGGCAATCCCTGGAGCGACTGATGACTCTGCAGCTGCTGTTTGCCTTGCTCGTCCCTACGGTGCTTTTGGTGGGTCTGACGTATCTGGTGTCGACGGGGCGGTTGCGCTTTTCTCCTGGGGCATTGTCTTTGTTGGCTCAACGCCGTGAAATCTGGATGGCGGGAATTATTGCCCTCGTTACAGCAGGCGCCATCAAGGCATTGTTTGGTTGAGCACTCTGGTGGCTGTTGATGCTTTTTCAGGTCCCAATTGAAACGCACTGAAAACGAAAAAAGCCTTAAGAACCATGCATAAAACCTATGGAAAAGATTAAGCGAACGAGGCGGCTTAATTCATTCAGTTTCCAGTGAACAGACGGGTTCCCGTCCATCGACGACCATGGAAGCCATGCCTAAGATCCTGAAAAGACAGGAGGAAATGTATGTATCTGCTGACCATTAAGGATGGTCTCGGAACCCGCCACATCGGTCCATATCCATCACCGAAGCATGCTTCGGATGATCTGGACAGGGTTCTGGAGTCGTGCTCTGAACGAGCACGCTGGCAGATTCATGCGCTGGAAACACCTGACCGCACCACTGGGGCGGCCCACTTCCCAGCTGCCGTTGCGTCCTGAAGCCAGGCCTTTTGTGTTGAAGAAATTTCTAGCTGTCTGAAGGGCGTCGACGAGCGGGGAAGCCTTTGGTCAGGCCGCTTTCAATCATCAGTCCGATCCCGGCATTGATGCAGATCAGGCTCAGGGTTCCGGTCCAGAACCATTCGCCGGCCTCCCCACCCATCATTTGCACCACTTTGCGGCTCACCGCCTCACCGAAGAGGCACAAACCCACCGGCAGCAGCAGCACCCCGGCCTGGGCCTTCAGGTACCAGTTCAGTCGGTTGTTGCTCATGAGGGGTTACAGACCCAGTTCACCAGTGTGCGCACGCCGTAGCCGGTTGCGCCGGCAGGATTCATCCCCTGGCCCTTGTCACTCCAGACGGTGCCGGCGATGTCCACATGGGCCCAGGCGATTCCCTTGCTGACGAAGTGCTCCAGGAACAGGGCCGCTGTGATCGATCCGCCCGGGCGAGGGCCTGTGTTCTTGAAATCGGCCAGCTTGGATTTGAGCCCATCCTTGTAGGAGCGGCGCAAGGGCATCCGCCACAAACCCTCGCCAACAGCCTCGGCCGCCCGGTCGAGTGATTCTGCGAGGTCATCGTTGTTGCTCCAAAGACCTGCCATCTCGCTACCCAGTGCAACCACAATCGCTCCGGTGAGGGTGGCGACGTCGACCACCGCATCGGGTTTCTGCTCACAGGCGTAGAGCAGGGCGTCGGCCAGGGTGAGCCGCCCTTCCGCGTCGGTGTTGTTGATCTCGATCGTGGTGCCGTCGGCGGCGCTGACGATGTCACCGGGGTGCACGGCCGAGCCGTTGATCATGTTTTCGCATGAGGCAACGATCATGTGCACCTCAACGCCGGCAGGTTTCCGTTCGGCAATGGCACGCATCGCGCCGAACACCGAGGCGCTGCCGCCCATGTCGAACTTCATCATGTCGATCTGAGCCCCTCCCACCTTGAGGTTGTACCCGCCGGAATCGAAGGTGAGCCCCTTGCCAACCAGCGCCAGGCGACGCGTCAACTCACCTTCCGCTCGATACACCAGGTGGATCAACTTGGGGTCGAGGTCCGACCCCTGGCTCACCGCCAGGAAGGCACCCATGCCTCGCGCCTCGCAATCGGCGCGTTCGAGCACCGTAAGCTCCAGCCCATAGCTCTCCGCAATTTCAGCGGCGGTCTGGGCCAGGGCTGCGGGGGTCACCACGTTCGGTGGGGCCGCCACCAGCTGCCGGGCCAGCTCCACACCGGCGCAATCGGCATTCACCCGCTCGAAGCCCGCGGCGGCCTGGGGGGGCAGGCCGATTAGCTCCAGGCCGGCCGGTTGAGGTTTCGCGTCGGACGATTTGCGAAAACGCTGGTCGGTGTAGAGGGAAAGACGCACAGCTTCCGCAGCAGCACCCGCTGCAGCGGTCGGCTCAAGACCCTCCCAGTTCAGTTGCAGGCCGAGTCGGCCGGTGGAGGCACCCGCAGCCCTAGCGGCAGCTGCTGCTGCATGTCTCACCCCATCGAGGTTGAAGGCCGCGGCATCTCCCAGTCCCAGCACCACCAGCCGTTGGGGGCCGGAGGCCTCCAGCAGATTCACCACCAGCTGCTGTCCGGGTTTGCCGCTGAACTGTTCACGACTCAGCGTGTTGGCCAGGCCCGGCCAGCGGCTGTCCAGTTCCGTGGCGGGCTGATCCTTAAACAGCCCCACCGCCAACACCTCACCACTCCAGGTCGAGAGTCCGTCGTTGGCGAGGGAGAGAAGCATGGACGGCTCCGGTCAAAAGGCGAGCGTAGCCATCTCCATTGACCAGATTCATCGCGCTGGGCAACGCCGCTCGAGCGCCGCGATGATCAGTGCCTCAGCGTCCGGCTGGCTCTGCAGGCGAAAGGCCTCCTGTTCCAGGGCCTGGTGGTCCTGGCTGTAGTAATTGTTCAGCAGGTAGGGAATCCGGCTTTCCACCACCGGGCTGCTCTGGCGATCTGGCTTGAGCAATGTGAGCTGGCCATCGGGGCAGCTCTGGGCCGCATGAACCGCCTCATGCAGCAGCACCGGTCGAGTGATGCCGAGATCCTGCACCAGTGGTGAGATCTCGAGCAACTTGCGGCTGAAAATGAAGCGGCCGTAGGCCCCACCGGGAGGTTGGCGGACTTCGATCTGGAAACCGTGGCTCAACAAGGTCTGCTGCGATCGCCGGGGCAGGAACCAGTACGGCCAACAGCCCCAGCAGACGTCGGTTCATGGGTCAGTGGTGAGTGGTGTGGCCCACCCGGATCGAATGGGTCAGAAACCAATTTGACTAAGGATTCCCTGGCCAGTGAGTAACTCGGTGCCAAGGCCAATGACAAAGCCCAGCATTGCTAGACGGCCATTCCAGGTTTCAGCGACGTTGCTGAAGCCGAATCTGGATTGAGTTGAAGTCGTCATGTTTTTGATTGAGTGGGTGAGCCTCACAGATGTGAGGCTTGGATCTGCAGTAATCAGCCAGCTACAGCTGAAATGCTGTAAGGAGCTTCAGGGGAGCTGGTGGGCATGGGGTCGAGCTTGCCGAGTGCCAATGCTTTGGCGCGGACATACATCTGACTTGATGTGGCACCAGCTGCTTCCATCGCTTTGGCGACGATGTCCCAGTTACGAACTTCGGTAGACATTTGAGGTTGCGTTAAAGATGAAACAACCATCGCCAGCCAGCTGATCTGCCCGTGACGGTGAAAACCGACAAGGGACCGAACACGCGAAACGAAATGTTTCCCGCTAAGCCCTCCTGGATCGATCCGGTTCATATCACTCAACTGAGCTATTTCGGTCAACCATCAGCTGGGACTGACCAGCCCTGTTCATGGGTAAGGCCAAGGACTGTCTGAACAAAACGGATGATGTCCGGCGGTGCCGCCTCACGAACGGATTGAGGTGTGTTGTTCATTCGTTGGTGATGGTTGAGGTGAATTTCTCGATCAGCCCCCTGAAGAAGTCAGACGTGAATGACTTGCTGCCTGCCTGGCGAGCAACCACAATCGTCGCCTTCAAAGGCCTCGAGTGTGGGAGTTGCGACTACGCCGCTGTCTTTGGCGAAGTCTGTCCACTCACCACAGCACTTGGAGTCAGTGATGGTGATCAAGCCTTCCCAGCCATCAACCTTGGAGAGCTGGCCCTTCACGTATTGGCAGGGGCGGCAGCCTTCTTGAACGAAGAGATGGATTTGTGGGGTGTTCATGGTTCCTCTCAGATAGTTGTTGGTGGGGCTTGATCACAAGCGGGAATGGCAGGAGCCGATTGCGTTTCAGTCGCAGAGGTTTTCGTCTCTGTCTTGGAGGGTGTTCTCGTAGATGGAGGAGTGGATCAGGTCGTTGGCATTGGCAGGCTTGGGGGTCAGCACATCCATCGCGAACATCGTCGACGCCGCCATAAGGGCAGCTGCCACACCACCAGCGAAAGCACCAACAACAGTGCGATCAAAAGTGCCATCACAAGTGCGATTAAAACTTTTCATCTGCTCAACTCGTCTGATAACAACATCGCTGCAGGAGGTTGTGAGCACATCCCCCATTCGATTGATTGCTCTGGGCGATTCATGGGGTTTGTATCCCCCGTCCGGTTGTTGACGGAAGCCTGCTTCTGTCAACAAAAACCCTGCCATTGCTGACGGGGCGAATGGTTGATCTGCAGGACTTTGATCCGGGCGTTGCGATCTATGCGCAATGGAAAGTTGGTCGGTCCTTAAAAGCTTTTTTGACAACCAATTGTGTCACTTACAAGAAGGATCTGGCCATGGAATTGGTTTCGCTGCAAGCTGAATTGATGAGCTTTTCTTGAATTGTCCTGTAGCTGCGTTGACCTCGGCCGACTTGACGTTGATGCCTCTGTTCAGCGATCTGGCAACAGAACAGCTTCAGCGCCGTTTGTAGCGCTACTGCAGTAAGAGGCTGAGTTTGCTTTGGCTCTGGCACGTCTCGAGACCTCGGGACTGAGGGATCTCAATCAGCGCTTCGCCTTGCAAACCGCTGATGCCACCACACGATGACTAGATGCCTTGGCTTATTTGGCTCGCAAGACCGGGCCGTTAGCCAAGCTCACTGATCGCAGGCTTGGCGCGGGAAACGGTTTTTTAACAACTTTGCTATTAGTGCCTGTCTGATGCGTTGGCAAGACTGCGCCGCATAACTTGCGCCAAAGAGGAAGGCCGCCCTTCCCGGTGGAAAGACGGCCTAGCTCGCTCGTTTATGCATGGTTCAACCCATCACTTCAGGAAAGAGAGAGGGTCGAAGCGTCTGGCTCAAGGCGCCCTGGGGCCATTTGCTCTAGGGGATGGGTCGTTTTCTCCGAGGGCACCTGGGGCGGTGCAAGTGGAGCGTCGCTTGGCGTGACGTAGCTGATGTGTACCTAGCCAAACGACCAACCCTGGTCATTCTTGAGACTGTTGGAGCAGGGGCCAGAAAGTCAGTCTGCTTCTGTGATCTGCTCAGGTGGAGTGTCGTCCGTCAAGGCTCCTCCGATCTCGCTATGCACACTCTCGTCAGGGGACGCACACAATGCCATCGGCAAAAACGCTCATTTCGCGCGGGGCGCGGAACATCTGATTCCAACGGAGCGCAGCTTGCTTTGATGGGGCATCGGTTCCTTGACCGAAATAGCGCAACTGATCGATCTGTCCGGGTTCATTCGGGTCAGAGGATGGCGGCCTGATGCAGCTTCTCCACCAGCTGCTCACCCTCCAGGGCAAGATCGATCCGCCTTTCGCTGGTCAGTTCAATAGTTCACCAGTCAACATGTTCCTGAGAAGCGCAAGCGATCAAAAGAAGGGACTAGACCTCTTAAGGGGTCATCGTTAACTTAGTTGATCGGAAGATAATCTTCCAAGATCTTGTCAGAGTGCAGAATTTTCCATTCACCATTATCCCAGGTAACGAGGTAGAACTCCTCGTTGATTTGGCGGTACTTAGCTTTATCCATGAGTCCACGTAAACATATGTAAAGGCATGGTCTAGTGCTGTCTGATACCTCCCGTGTCCACAGATGTTGCGGGTCCTGGGAGCAACTACACCCCTTTGGGGTGCTGACGCGGAGCCGTGATCCGCTGATGTGCAGCGTTGCTATGGGATTGGGTGTTGCCCTCAGCCCACAGGCCGCTTTCACGTTTTCTATTCCGCAATGCCTTTGAGGCAAAGCAGTCCGTTCAGCGTGAAGTCCCCAGTGCCGTGACTGCGATGCTCAGCGAGTTAGGCAGCCACATCCTTGAGCCATCGTCCAGCAACAGAGTGGTCATGATCCATTGCTGAAGCTCTTGCGTCTCGTCAACGAAACCCGAGAGACCGTCCGCGATGTTGTCGATAGCAGTGGCATCAAGAGGAGCTATCAGGAGAGTCGTTGTTATCTGGCAAAGGACGTTCCCATTTCTGAGAAGACCAAAAAAGAGAGCTGCCGATAGGCAGCTAAAGGGATTGCATCTGTGAAAGATGTATGCGCATACTGATTCATATCGTCACCTCAACAATCGATGCTTACTGGATCTGACCTGCTCGCAAAAGTGAAAGAGCTGGGTGACATAGCCAAGTCAGAGCTCGTAAGAGAGTGCGGCTATGTCTCGACGAAAAAGGATGGTGGAGAGCGTTTGAATTTCACCTCCTTCTATGAGGCACTGCTGGAAGCAAAAGGTGTCAGCCTTGGTGGAGATGGGGCTGT
This sequence comes from Synechococcus sp. AG-679-B05, assembly GCA_003210795.1. GTDB lineage: Bacteria > Cyanobacteriota > Cyanobacteriia > PCC-6307 > Cyanobiaceae > Parasynechococcus. Next base: position 33,284 of record QCUJ01000006.1, read on the forward strand.
AGGCAAGGGCGGACGCAAGCTCAGCTACACCGCCAAGGTTCAGGGCAACGGCAACCTCTTAGTCGGCAAGGCCTACACAGCGATGCTGGATCTGTCGCCAGGAGATGAGTTTGATATCAAGCTTGGTAAGAAAGCCATTCGTCTCATCCCTGTTGGTGGAAGCGAAGAAGAGGAGTGAGGATAACGGCTAACCGATAGCCCTTTACTCATGTCCCCATCTCAAACGAGGTGGGGTTTTTTATTGCTTTGCCTCGGCATAGGTATCGAAGCGAGGTGAGCAGACGTCACGCCCGCTGTCGTGGATATGTATTTGTACCTGCCATTGGCAGAAGGATGCACCATTGCGCACAACCAGGGTTGTTGAAGACTGCTTGGTTGATGACCAGCTTGCCACCATTGAGAAGGTGAGCATCTGGGCCAGGAAGATTCGTTGTCGAAGAAGATCGACATGGCGCTGTTGTTGATGCATGGTTCGCCTTATTGGATTTCATCTGCGTTGCTGGGACGAAAAAAACGCACATAACTGAAACTGGTCCAGAAAGAGCGCACTGACCCCACGCCTAGCAAAGCTCCCGCCAGCCTTTGAGAAAGCGCTGTCTCCAAAGTAGGGACTATCTGATCGTGATCGTCTCTCTATTGGTTTTGGCGGTGTTACTTGTGTGGGGAGTTGTGAGGAAAGCGTGTAAGTCCAAGGAGTAAAAACCCACTTAATCGGTCAAGCGATTGGTGATGGCTACAGCTCAGTCACCAGTGGCGTGGACGAAAGGGGTCTTCTTGAGCATTTGTAGCTTGATCGGCGGGTCATCAACAGAGTGGAGGAAGACCTCTTGCCCTGTCTTGTCTGAGTGGTCTTTGCGCCAGCCAATTTGTTTCATGAAGATGCGGCAGGTGTCATTCGGTTTGCCATTTCAGGCTTTGTCTATGTGCATATTTGAGTCCATAGAGGGTCTGTCATGGTTATAAATTAATTGCCTATGTAAGATCAATTTTCAAGGAAAGGAGCAGCCTTCAGTGCCGCTCTCCTGTGAGTTTGTTTTCTATCTCTTGTCGCTGGTTGATCTTTTGTTCGTAACGATCAGAGGCTTGATTGCGGGCTCTGGAGGCGACACTCGCATCATCGGCAGCAGTCGAGGGGTGCAAGCGTGCTTCTTGTGGTGGAAGCGATCCACTGGCTCGGGCCTTCGTGTCGTGGTTTTTAGGCAAGGGAGGCAGGAACCCTTGGCTTGATGCCTGCCGTACCCCTAACCAAGCCGCCTCGCCGAGCACAGCCCACGCAATTTGATCGAAGGACAGCCACTTGTCAGGCGACGGCCCTGCATCTTTAGATTAAATACGGATGTACTAGGTGGAGTTCGTTTGGTTGTCTTCTCCGTTGCCTTGAAAATTGTCCCGTCAAAATAATTGGAAGAAATTAAAGTCTGTCATCGCAGTTGTTTTTGGCTTCAAACGTCAGCGGTGAATGGTGTGGTCCAGCGCTGACGGGTTTCCTTGTTGAACGGCGGTAGCCAACGCTGGATCAGGGCCTGTTCAATGGCACGCCGTGGTCGGGTGGCGGCGGGCACATCGGTGCAGAAGCGGATGCTCAATTGATGGGGCAGAGCACAGCGCTGCAGTGCCTCGCCGTAGGCCGCCAGGTATGCCTTGCAGTCGTGCTCCCCCTTCCAGCGCTTGTCCGCCGCCAGGGTCTCGCCCACATAGAGCAACAGCGGTTGTTCCAGCTCCGGTGGTCGGTCCAACACGAAGTAGATGGCGGCGCCGCGGTGGGGGCTCTCGGGCCAGCGCCAGAAGTTCATGGGCAGCGGCGTCAGGCCGATGGGGTTGATGGTTGCCGCAGGGGCGTCGGAATCGGCTGCGAACAGATCAACCTGGTGGCTCCTCGGCTGTTCACCTCGGAACAGCGGTGCCTGGTGTTGATGCAGGCGGGATTGCCAATGCCACAGCTGCTCGGCGTCGAGGGGGAGGTTCGGCGTTGGTGATGTCGCCGGGGCTGCGCCTGCGAACAGATCCCCCTGCATCAGTTCAGCGGCAGGGATGGGCCGGCCCGGCGACTACCGAAGTTCACCCGGCCGATCAGCGATTCCACCGTGCTCGCTGGCAGGCAGAGACGCTCCTGAAGATCGGCCATGTCGCAGAACCCGGCCCGACGACGCTCCTGCAGCAAGCGTTGCAGGCGGCTGTCAGGCCAGTTGAGCTGCTGCAGCGCCTCTGGAGTGGCGTTGTTCAAATCCAGAGCCGCCACCGGGGGTTGTGGGGGTGCATCGCCATACCAATGGAACAGCAGATGGGGATCCCAGAGGCTCTGCAGATCGAGGGGCAGCTCCAGAAGTCGGAACAGATCTTCGGCGCTGCTGAACTGCACGCCGCCCTGCTGCAGCCGCACCAACAGATCGGCGGTGTCCTTGCTGCATCCGGGTAATTGCAGCCATTGGTCTCTGCTGGCCCGGTTCACATCCAGCATCCAGCTGGGTTCGGCCGGCGCTGGAGCTGTGGCTGGAGCCTGGGGTTGTGTTGGCGGCGGCAGTTGGCCGGTGGCCTGCAGCACCCGCCGCGCCAGGGGATCCAACCAGTGGCTGCGGCCCATTCCTGCAAACAGCGGTGCGGTGACCTTAACGAGGGTGAGTCATTCGGTTCATACTCTTTCGCTACAGCCGTTCACGATCACCAGCGGGGGCTTGGTTGCGGTGGATCCATCAGTCCGCGTTGGAAGGCCATCAGCACCAGTTGCGTGCGGTCGTTGGCGTCGAACTTGCGCAGCAGGCCGGTGATGCCGTGCTTCACCGTGTTGATTGACAGGTGCAGTTCAGCGGCGATGGCCTGATTGTTGAGGCCGTTGCACAGGCTGCGCAGCAGGTCTTCCTCCCGCTGGCTGAGGGATGGCTCTTGTGGACTGACCCAATCCCCCGTTCTGCCCGCCTGACTCCGCTGCAACACACCGCTGATCAGCGGGTCGAAATGAATGCCATCGGTTTCCATGGACCGCAGCACCACCAGCAGGCCCCCGCGCCCGAGCCGTTTTCCACTGCACAGCCCTTCACAGCCCGCAGCCAGGGCCGCAAGGATCGTGCTGAGCAAAGGCCGTTGAATTAGCATTACACAGCGCAGCTTGGGATACTGCTGCTTGGCGGCGGCCACCAGGGCTGGTCCATCGCCACTGTCAAGTTGGTCGGTGCAGATCAGCAGCTCCACGCCACCGACCCCCAGGCACTCCAGGGCGGCGTCCTGGCTAGTGGCGGCACCCACCAGCGGCCCGATGCCGTCGAACAGCTGGGTGAGGCTGCTGATCGGCAGCCGGTTGCTGCTGGCCACCACGGTGCGGCGCTGGTGTAGCAGCGGTTGGCTGCGCCCTGGAATGGCCCGTATCAGATGCAGTTGGCTGGTTAGATTAACGCCGGCACAAGTGGGCGACTGCTGGAACCATGGGGCATGGCGTGAATCCGCACTGCCACGGACGACATAAATTCTGCAGAATTTGCGTTAGGGAAACGAAATTCGAGCCATGGCCTTCTTCGATTCCGACATCGTTCAGAATGAAGCCAAGCGTCTGTTCGGCGACTACCAGCAGCTGATGCAGCTGGGGAGCGACTACGGCAAGTTCGACCGTGAGGGCAAGAAGAAGTTCATCGAGACGATGGAGGAGCTGATGGGCCGCTACCGCGTGTTCATGAAGCGCTTCGAACTCTCGGAAGACTTCCAGGCCAAGCTGACCGTTGAACAGCTGCGCACTCAGCTGGGTCAGTTCGGCATCACTCCGGAACAGATGTTCGAGCAGATGAACAGCACCCTTGAGCGGATGAAGGCCCAGATCGAACCGCCTGCCTCCAACTGAGGCGAGTGCATCGCCAGGCTTCCGTACGATCTCCAGCGCACGCCAACAGCGCCCCATGCCGGAGTCAACCCCGTCCCTGCCGAGCTGGCTGTCGCGCGGCATGGCCGACCTGTTCCCGGCAGGGGATCCAAAGGATGCCGATCAGGCGCTGGCGGCACGGCTCACGCAGGCGGAGAAGGAGGGGCGGCCCCTGCGGGTGAAGCTGGGAATCGACCCCACCGGAAGCAACATTCACCTGGGGCACAGCATCCTGTTCCGCAAGCTGCGGGCCTTCCAGGACGCCGGCCACACAGCGGTGCTGATCATCGGCGACTTCACCGCACGGATCGGTGATCCCACCGGCAAGAGCGCCACGCGGGTGCAGCTCAGCAAGGAGCAGGTGGCCGCCAACGCCTCCACCTATCTGCGTCAGCTCGGGCAGGACCAGCCGAAGGACACGGCGCTGCTGGATTTCGAGACCCCTGGGCGGCTGGAGGTTCGCTACAACTCCGAATGGCTGGAGGGCATGGACCTGCCGGCGGTGATCGGGTTGCTTGGCACCGGCACCGTGGGCCAGATGCTGGCCAAGGACGACTTCTCCAAGCGCTATGGCAGTGGCACCCCGATCGCCCTGCATGAATTCCTCTACCCGCTGCTGCAGGGGTACGACTCGGTGGCGGTGAACGCCGATGTGGAGCTGGGGGGAACCGATCAGAAGTTCAACGTGGCCATGGGCCGCGATCTGCAGCGCCACTTCGACAAGGGCACCCAGTTCGGCCTGCTGCTGCCGATCCTGGTGGGGCTGGATGGCGTTCAGAAGATGAGCAAGAGCCTCGGCAATGTGGTGGGCCTGGATGAGGATCCGCTTTCGATGTACTCCAAATTGGAGAAGGTCGGCGATGCGGCGATCAACGACTACCTCACATTGCTGACCGACCTCGATCTGGCGACGTTGCCGGAGAACCCAAGGGAGAAGCAAAAGGCGATGGCTCTGGCGGTGACCGCCAGCCGCCATGGCCTGGAGGCTGCGCAGAAGGCGCAGGTGGATGCGGCGTCCCTTGTGGGTGGAGCCGGTGATGCCGATGCGGAGGTGCCTGAGGCGTCGTTGGCGACGGTGAATTTCCCCGCGAAAGTCTTTTATCTTCTCAGTGCCGTGGGCATCTGCGCCAGCAGCAGCGAGGCGCGCCGTCAGATCAAGGGGGGTGCCGCCCGGCTGGAGGGGGAGAAGATCACCGATCCCAACCAGGAATTCGCCACGGCGGCCGAGCTGGAGGGCAAGGTGCTGCAGCTGGGCAAGAAGACTTTCCGGCGGCTGACGGCCTGAGGAAGAGCTCGGCTCCCGCAATTGGATGCCTTTGCTATTAATGCGCATTAATGTGCGCATTAATAGAAGGGTTCAGCCATGCGAACAACGCTTGAGTTGCCTGATCCGCTGTTTGCGCGGTTGAAAGCCAGGGCTGCGATGAAGCAGGTGAGTTTGAAGCAATTGCTCCACGACTATGTGGAGCAAGGGCTTGATGCACCTGATCCATCTGCCTCTCAGGGCCGTCGTTCTGCAAGTGATTTGCCGATGCTTCGAGCGCCGTTGCAACAGCAGAACGTCTCCTTCAGCAATGCGGGTTTGTTTGAGCTGCTTGAGTCTTGAGCGCCATCGCTGATCTGCCGGATCTGAACGTTTGGCTGGCTTTGGCGTCTCCGACGCATCAGCACCACTCCAGTGCGGTGAAGTACTGGGAGGAGCAGGCCTCCCAACAGGTGCTGTTCTGCACGGTCACTGCCCTGGGCCTGGTGCGATTGGTGATGCAGCCCAAGCTGATGGGTGATGCCGTGCTGACAGCTGCCGAAGCCTCAGCTCTGCTGGAGACGTTTGTGCAGCAAACTGGGGTTAGCCATGCACAGCCATCCAGCGAGGGCTGGGATGTGTTCCATGGCCTGATTCGCCAACCGGAGATATCGCCACGCCTGTGTACCGATGCTCACCTGGCGGCACTGGCGATCACGAACCAGTGGCGATTGGTGAGCTTCGATCGTGACTTTCAATCGTTTCCCGGTCTGAATCTGCTGCAACTGCGTTGATTCCTGCGGTGCCACTGGCGCGACAGGATGGATTCCGGATCAATCGCTTGCCTTGGCTCCATCGCTCTCCTCTAACCCCGCCGATCGAATCATCGTGGCCCTCGATGGCATGGCACCAGAGCAGGCCATGGCCTTTGCGGCGCGGGTGGAGGGATTGCGCTGGGTGAAGGTGGGCCTGGAGCTGTTCGTGCAGGCGGGGCCAGAGATTGTTGGTCAGCTGCGGCGGCAGGGGCTGCGGGTGTTCCTCGATCTCAAGTTCCACGACATCCCCGCCACGATGGCGGGGGCTTGTCGGCGGGCGGCGGCTCTGGGGGCGGAGCTGATCACCGTGCACGCCTGCGCCGGTAGCGAAGCGTTGCAGGCGGCCCAGGCCGCGGCGGTGGATGGGGCCCAGCAGGGAGGTCTCGACGTTCCCACTTTGTTGGCGGTGACGGTGCTCACCAGCTGGGACGAGCAGCGTTTGCAACAGGAACTCGCCATTGGGCAATCCATTGGCGAGCGGGTGCCGGCGTTAGCGCAGCTCTCGGCAACCGCCGGTATCGGTGGCTGTGTGTGTTCACCGCTTGAGGCTGCAGCGTTGCGAGCGCAGCACCCGGAGCCGTTTGCACTTGTCACGCCGGGCATTCGACCCAAAGGGGCTGCAGTGGGCGATCAGGCCCGGGTGATGGGGCCGGCCGAGGCGATGGCGGCTGGGGCGAGCCAGCTGGTGATCGGCAGGCCGATCACCAAAGCCGAGGATCCCAGTGCAGCGTTTGCCGCCTTCTGCGCAGAGCTCAGTTGATTCCTGTGGTCCAGGGAGCGAGCATGGCGGGATGACCACGCCGGACATTCGCTGGATTCAACGGCTGGAGAATTTCCAGCGCGCCTTGGCCACGCTGCAGCGGGCGATCGATCTGGGCTTGAGTCGGCCGTTGAGTGAACTTGAGGAACAGGGGCTGATTCAGGCCAACTGAGTTCACCCATGAACTCAGTTGGCTGCTGATCCGGGATTTTCTGGTGGACCAGGGGGTCACTGGGGTCAGTGGTTCAAGAGATGCGGTGCGTGAGGCGGTGGCACGGCAACTGCTGCCGCAGGGGGATGAATCGGTGTGGATGGCGATGATCCGCAGCCGTAATCTCACCAGCCACATCTACAACCAGTTGGGTGATGCGTTCTATCTGGAGGACAACAGCGGCGATCGCCCCTGGCCTGTGATGCAGCGGCAGCTGAATGCAGCGCTGGATGCTGTCGCGGAGCAGGCCGCGTGTGAGGACGGCTTAGAGGTGGATGTGGTGGCGATGGGTGATGACACCGATGCCGACTTCCCAGCGATCTACGGCGATTTGTTCTCCGACAAGACGTTTGATCCATCCAGCGGAGGCTGGAGTTACGCGGTGTAGGACAGCTATGGGTTGCCGGAATTCGACGGCTGATTGAACAGGGATTGGTCAGGAGCGTGAACGGCTCAGGCCTTCTGCTTCTGGCCGATCCTGATCCTGATTTTGGTGCCAGCCATCTCGTCGGTTGCTCATTGACTCAAGCCTGCAGCGGGGATTGTGATTCGCCGTGCAATGTCTCTGCATCCTCTAGGTGTAATGGCTCCAGAGCCTTAAGACTTTCACGATCCGTTCTTCATCCAGCACCTGATAAACGAGACGGTGTTGGATGTTGATCCGACGGGAACAAGCGCCTTTCAGGTCGCCCATCAATGCTTCATAGGGGGGAGGCTGTTGGTAGGGATCAACCTTGAGCAAACCGATCAAGCGTTCCGCTTTGCTTTTCAGGGCTGGCGAAGCACTGTCCAATTTACGTGCATCTTTTTGAGCTTGGCGGGTGAACAGCACACGCCAGGTCACCAGCCCGGATCCTCACTCAGTTCGGTTGTTGGTGTTGCCATGCCCTCCAAAATCGACTCCCGCATTCCTGGAATGGTCGTCAGGTAGAGCGTTTCTTGAATTGCGCGCCAGTCGTCTTCCGAGACCAGCACAGCATTGCCACGCTTGCCCTTGATTTCAATGGGAGTGTGGGATTCACCCACCTCATCGACCAAGGCGAACAAGCGTTTGCGCGCCTCGGTGATGGAGATGGATGTCATTTCAACGGAGCTGATGTACAGGAAAGCGTACGTGTTTCGTGTGCCTTGTGCAGCCCTCTCGCTGATTACTGCTTCTGGCCGATCCGTGGTTCGGTGCCAGCCATCAGCCGCTGGATGTTGCTTCGATGCCGCCAGATCACCATCGAGCTGGCCACCAGCGACACCACCACGTAGGCGCTTCTGTTGTCGGCAACCAGCATCAACACCGGTAGGCCAATCGCTGCGACCACGCTCGCGAGCGACACGATTCGGCTCAGGCTGATCGTCGCCATGAACAAGCCAAAGCTGGCAAGGCCCACTGGCCAGGCCAGCCCCAGAAACATCCCTAAGCCGGTGGAGACCGCTTTCCCTCCTTTCCAGCCCAGCCACACCGGCCAGATGTGACCGGCCAGGGCCGCCAGCCCCGCCAGCACCTGCCACCAATCGTTCAGCCCGAAGGTTTTGGCCAGCAGCACCGCCAGGGCGCCTTTGCCCACATCCAGCAGGAACACCAGCAGCGCTGGCCCCTTGCCCACGTTGCGCAGCACGTTGGTGGCGCCGGTGCTGCCGGAGCCGCAGTCGCGTAGATCAATGCCCTTCAACCAGCGGCCGGCGAGGTAACCGCATGGAATCGCTCCCAGCAAGTAGCCGATGGCGAGAAACAGAAGGGCGGTAAGGATCACAGCAGGTCGTCGTCGTCGAGGCGTTCATCCGGTCCGGCCGCGAAGGCCAGCCAGAGCGGGAACTGAAGCACGGGGATCTCCACGCTGCGTTCGGCGGCATCAATCAGGATCAGCGGCACCTCGCCCCGCTCCTCGAGCCGATCGGCGCGTTCCACCAGTGCTTCGGGTCGTTCGAACAGCACGATGCCGCTGCTGGGGCCGAAGTCTTCGCGGCCCAGGCCAAGGGCGTCCTGCAGGCCCCGGCGCCATTCGCCGAGGCGTTCCGGGCCGCCGGCCAGCACCAGGCACTGGAACTGATCGCCGTAGAGCTCGCCGATGATGGCGACCAGGGCCGCACTGGCAAGGATGTTCCGCGGTCGGCTGCCGCGGCTGGGCTGGGCACCGCGACCGCCCTGGTTGAAGAACCAGTCCTCCAGCAGGGCCGTGTCGCGCGCATCGATGCTGCGCCGCAGGTTCCAGGGGTCGGCATAGACATCCGGCTGTTTGAGGAACCGCTCCAGGGCTGCGCGAATCAGCTCTTCATCGGGGCGAAAGGTGTCGGCGACCGCCGCAGCCGGTGCTGCCGGACCTTCGCTGCCGGAAGCGGCGCCGTTGGAGTCGGCCTGCTGATCCAGGGGTGAGGGCTGCACCACCATCGGCTGCACCACCAGCTCCAGGTTTTCCACGCTCTGCACCAGGTCCCCAAGGGCTCCGCCCAGGTACTCCTGGAAGCCCTTCACGCGCCGGGCGATGGCATCGGACTGGCCGGCGAAGTTTGTTTTGAGCTCACGCTCCAGCTGTTGCTTGCGCTGGGCCAGCTCGCTGATCTCCTTCTCCAGCGCATCACGGCGTTCCTTCAGATCTTTGAGGGCCAGCTCCACCACCGCATCGAGCTCAGGAGTAGAGGCTTCAGCCTCTTGCTCCACTCCGGCGTCTGCGGGTGACTGCTCGGTCTCGGGTTCCTGCGGGTTCAGGTCGGTGTCGTCAGGCATTGCGTCAGCGGCCGTGCTCTCCATCGCTCCATTCCAGCCGACCAGACGCCAAGACACCAGGCCGGAACTGGTGTTGATGTATTTAGTGCAATATTTATACGATATATTGCCGAAATCGTGAGAATATCGTGCTTGTTGCTGAATGTGGCCTCGGCGAGCTTCAGCACTTGCTCGGTAACGCTGCGTGCCTGGTCGCTGGCTTGCTGTCGCAGCAGGCTCATCCGTGCATCACGCTTGCGCCGCCGGATGGCGGATACCGTGGATGTTGTTGTTGGGCACGAACCGTCCATAACGAAACGCTATGGCGTGGTTCATGCCCTTGCAAGCCGGTCGTCATTCACCCGCCGGCTTCGGCACCTCCAGCGCGCCCACCCGCAGCTCCAGTTGGTCCCGTAGCTCTTTCGGACTGAACAGGATCGGCAGGAAGTGAATACTCTGGGTTTCACGGAAATAGAACAACCCCGGCAGCCAGGGTGCAAACAAGCGCCAGGTGAGCCACTGGTCGTAGGGGAAACGCCTCAGCTCGCGGCTGTTCTGCCACACGATCAGAGCCCGTTCTTCAAATTCCAGCCGCAGGCTTGCGGTCTGGATGAGTAAGAACACGCCGAACAACACCACCACAACGGTGGGCCAGGGGCTCAGCGGCAGCGGCAGCAGGGCCACCCCAAGCACCACCACCAGCAGCGGCAGTCGGGCGTCGGGGCTCAGGGTTACAGAAGCAGGGGTCGTCATCCGCCGAAAAGCATCTGGGTGAGAACGACATCCATGATCGCCACCAAAACCAGAATCATGACGACCGCTCCGGTGGTGCTGCTACCCACCTCCTTCGGGCCGCCTTTGGTGGTCAGCCCCCAGCCGCAGGACACGATCGCGATGATCATCCCGAACACCAGGGCCTTCAACAGCATCGACAGGAGATCGAGGGAGTCGACCCAGTTGCGCACGGAACCCCAGAACACCGCCGGTGGAATGTTGTAGAGCGCGGTGCTGGTGATCTGTCCGCTCCACAACGCCGCCAGGAAAAAGAAAAAGCACTGCACCGGTGCCATCACCACCATGGCGATCATTCGCGGCACCACCAGGTACTCCACGGGATCGGTGCGCAGCATCGTGATCGCATCGATCTGTTCAGTCACGTTCATCGTTCCCAGCTGGGCGGCGTAGGCGGTGGCCACCTTGCCGGCCAGCAGGCAGGAGGTAAGCAGCGGGGCAATCTCACGCGCCAGGCCGATGGCCAGGATGCCGCCAACGGTGGAGCCCGCCCCCTGCCTGGTGAGTTCTGCCGCTACCTGAATGTTGAACACCGACCCGGCGGCGACCGAGATGATCAGCACAATCAGCAGGCTGCTTGGGCCGGCTTCCATCAGCTGGTCCTGAAGCTCGGATCGGTTGATCCGACCCTTCACGGTGGCGGTCACGGCCTGTCCACCGATCACCAGGCTTGCAAGAAGGCGTTGAAGCCAGCGGGGGGAGCTCATCCGGCGGAAACGTTCAGATGGGCACCACGATCCGGCCAGCCTCGCATCACCATCAGACCAAACAGCACCAACACCGCCGGCAGTGCACCCATGCACATTCGAATCGCCAGCAGGGCTGTTTCAGGTTGTTCGATGAAACTCAGCGCTCCGGAGCATTCCCCCTGGTTGGAGATGTACCCCGTGACTGAAAGAAGGCTGCCGAACACCGACATCGTCAGTCCGATGACCAGTTTCTGGCCCAGCACCATCCAGGCGGTGTAAAGCCCTGCCGGCTTGCCCGGGTCGGCATCAATGGCGTCCGGCAGCAGCGACCAGGGGATCAGATAGGCCGTTGCTGCACCGACACCCAGTAGAGCGATCAGCAATCCCAGAGGAAGGAGTTCTATCCAGCCGGGGTCCGCGCCCAGTGGCGGGAACAACATCGACAGCAGGCAGCCGATGATCCACAGCCCCGCTCCCCAGCGCAGGGTCGCCACCCGGCCGTTGCGGTTGCTCAGCACACTCCAGAGCTGCAGGCCTGCCAGTGAAGCGATCTGGAAGGGCAGCAGGAACCAGGTGGAGAGATGCGGTGGTAGGTGCGCCACCTGCACCAGCCAGATCAAGGCCACAACCTGCATCAGTTGCAGGCCAAACCACAGCAGCAGATACAGCCCCACCACCTGGCGGAAGCGCGCATTGGCCAGCACCCGCTTTAACTGCTGCAGCGGGGGCTCATGGTTGGGTGCAGGACGCTGGGCCTTTTTGGCATAGGGGGCCAACCCCCAGCAGCTGATAAGGGTGGCCACTGCCGCAATGGTTCCGGTGATCCTTCCCATGGCCACATAGCCACCGCCTCCATCGGTGAGCACCAGGGAGGCCACGATCAACCCGCTCAGCCCCGCCAGGATCGAACCCGTGAAGCGGGCGGCGTTCAGGCGCGTGCGGGTGGCGGTGTCCTGCGTCAGCTCGGTGGAGAGCGCTGCATAGGGCAGGTTCACGCTGGTGTAGGCCGTCATCAGCAGCACCGCCATCACCACGTAGTAAATGGTTTTTTGCCCTATATCGCCGGGGGGCACCCACCACATCGCCGCCAGGCTGATGCCGAGGGGCAGGGCGCCGCTGAACATCCAGGGCAGCCGTGGACCCCAGCGACTGTTGGTGCGGTCGCTGAACCAGCCGATCATTGGGTCGTTCAGGCCATCCCACACCTTGATCACAGTGAGCAGCGAGCCGGCGATGAAGGCGGGCAGACCTGCGTCGCAGATGAAGAAGGGAAACAGGTAAAAGCCGAGCTGGGCTGCTGCTAGCCCTGTACCGCCATCGCCGAGGCTGTAGGCCAGCATCAGGCGGCGGCGGGATCCTCCCCGGAGTGCGTCAGACGATGTCACCCAGAAGCTTTTGTCATGCGGACCGCCATAATGCAGAAGTGCGGCTGCGCTGACCACCCATTTCGGGATTTGGCTAAGCGCTATCCAGCGCGGGTGTTGTGTAGTGGTAAGACCTCAGCCTTCCAAGCTGATGACACGGGTTCGATTCCCGTCACCCGCTTTTCAGAACGAAAGGTCCGCTGTCATCTCGTCTGCGAGCAGCAGCACCAGGCTGCGGCTGGTGAGTTTCATGGTTGCTCCTTCGCTCAATGGCAGCTGCGCGGGCAGGTCCTCGCCGGGGGGGAGAGCCGTGTCGATGACCCGTCTCCAGGGTGACGTCGGCTCCGGCAGTTCGAACACCAGATCGTCGCTGTAGGCGTTGAAACCCGTCCACAGCAGGGCCCCGTCGCTACTGCGGTGCAGGCTCGTGGCTGCGGTGCGGCTCCAGGCTGCCCAGTCCGGCTGGCCCAGCTTCACGCCATGCCACTGGCGCCAGATGCAGGAGGGGGTCTCCACCGTTTTGCGGCGTACTTCCCTGGGCGGCACCACGGGATTGAACAGTTGCGGCAGTGCAGCCCGCAGCTTCAGCAGCCGTTGCAGGAACTGCTTCAGCTCCAGATCGCAATGATCGTCACCCCACACCATCCAGCTGAGGGGGCTGTCCTGGCACCAGCTGTTGTTGTTGCCGCCCTGGCTGCGGCCCACCTCATCCCCCATCAGCAGCATCGGCACCCCGCGCGCCAGCAGCAGGCTGCTCAGCAGGTTGCGTTGCTGCCGTTGCCGGAGTGCCTTGATCGTCGGGTCGGAGGTCGGCCCCTCCACGCCGTGGTTCCAGCTGTTGTTGTGGTTGTCCCCATCCCGGTTGTCCTCGCCGTTGGCCAGGTTGTGCTTACGGTTGTAAGCCACAAGATCCGCCAGGCTGAAACCGTCATGGGCGGTGATCAGGTTCACCGAGCGCCCTAAAGCAGCGGGTTTGTTGCCGTAAAGATCGGGGCTGCCCTTGAACCGCTCGGCCAGGGTCCAGCTGCTGTGCTCGTCACCTTTCCAGAAGCGACGCATCCCATCGCGGAAATGGCCGTTCCAGGTGCCGATCCGGCGAGAGGGGAAGTCCTCCAGCCTGTAAAGACCGCCGCAATCCCAGGGTTCGCTCACCAGCTTCAGGTCGCTCAGCTCTGGATCGGCGTCGATCGCAAGGAACAGCGGAGGGCGGTCGAGGGGTTTGAGCTGGTCGCCTCGGCTCAAGGCGATGCCGAGATCAAAGCGAAAACCATCCACCCCCAGTTCCAGGGCCCAGCAGCGCATCGATTCGAGAATCAGCCGCGTGGTGATCGGCTGGTTGGCGGCGATGGAGTTGCCGCAACCGCTCACATCGAGATATTCGCCATTGCTGGTCTGGTGGTAGTAGCTGCGATCAGCGAAGCCGCGCCAGCTGAGGGTTGGGCCGCATCGGCTGCTTTCGCTGGTGTGGTTATAAACCACATCCAGCAGCACCTCGATCTGGGCGTCATGGCAGGCGGCCACCAGCTCACGCATCTGATGGCGCAGCTGCAGCGGGTCGTCGCCGCAGGCATAGCCGTGATGGGGGCTGAACCAGCTGAGAGGGCTGTACCCCCAAACGTTGTCGCGGCCGGGGGGTGCATCGGCTGGATCAAAGGCGAACACAGGCAGCAGTTCGATCGCCGTGATGCCCAGATCCTTGAGATAGGGAAGTTTCTGGATCAGCCCGCGGTAGCTGCCTCGCTGCTCCGGTGGCACCCCGGAATCCTCCCGGCGGGTGAAGCCCCCCAGATGGAGCTCATAGATCACCGAGCGCTGCCAGCTGTTGCGGGGGCGTGGGTGGGCCTGGAAGTCGAAACGATCCCGTTCGGTCACCACCCCCTTCAGGCAGGCGTGGGTGTTGGGGCCGGGGCCGGTGGCCAGGTCGCGGTCGTAGACGTCCCAGCCGGTAATGGCGCGGGCTGTGGGATCGAGCAGCACCTTGGCGGGTTGAAAGCCATGGCCGCCGGGCACCCGAGGGCCGAACACCCGATAGCCGTAGCAGCACCCCTCGCCCAGACCCTCCACTTCCACGTGCCAGTACTCACCGGAGCGGTTGCGGAGGCTGTCCAGTTCGATCACCTGCGACGGTGCCGTGGCAGAACCGTTGCTGAACAAAAGCAGTTCGATCCGGTGAGCAGCGGGGGCTGCCACCGAGAAATTCACACCCCTGGCTGTGCAACTGCTGCCGAGAGGCCAGGGGCTTCCTGAATGAATGCCGCTCAAGACCGTGGGGCAATCGAACTTCAAACTAGTGGTTTCGGCGCGTTCTGAACGTCATGACCATGACCACAGCTCTGGAGGCCGGCCGCCCTCCGCAGCAGCTGCGGCAAGACCTGTGGTTGTTCCCGCCCAACAAGGATTGCCAGGGCGGTAGTTCCTGGTGGTTGGAGGCGGAGCCGGAGCCGGTGTTGATCGACTGCCCGCCGCTCACGCAGGCCAGCCTCACGGCTCTGCAGGATTTGGCCGGCTCACGGGCACCTCGCATCCTGCTCACCAGTCGCGAGGGGCATGGTCGCTTGCGTCGTGTTCAGGAACGCCTCGGTTGGCCGGTTCTGGTGCAGGAGCAGGAGGCCTATCTGCTGCCCAATGTCTCGCCTCTGGACACCTTCGCTGCCGATCACGCCACCATCAGCGGCCTGCAGATGCTCTGGACTCCGGGACCAACACCGGGCAGTTGTGTGATTTATGCAACGTCTGCGGAGCTGCTTTTCTGCGGTCGTTTGCTGACGCCACTGGCTCCAGGGCGGCTTGGACCCCTGCGCCATGGCCGGACCTTTCACTGGTCACGGCAGCTGGCGAGTCTGGAGCGACTGCGGGCTTGGCTTCCTTCAGAAGCAAGGCCAGCACTGGCTTCTGGGGCTGGCTTGGGGGCTCTGCGCGGTGAGCATTTGGTGCCCTTTAGCGGGTGGTCTGGGCCGGAGGGATCGAGCTAAAGCATTGCGGCACAGGACCTTTCGCTTGCAGCCCTTGGTCAGGCTCCATACGATTGGCGCGCTTGGGGAAGGCAGCGGCGGTTTCAAACGCCGTTTCAGCGCCGTCTCCGCCTCCCGACTCTTCCGTTTCCATGAACAAAGCAGACCTGGTGAATTTGGTTGCAGCTCGCACCGAGCTCACCAAGACCGATGTCTCGATGGTGGTCGACGCCGCAATCGAAACCATCATCGACTCCGTTGTCGAAGGTAAGAAGGTATCGATCCTTGGCTTCGGTTCCTTTGAACCTCGCGAGCGTTCCGCCCGTCAGGGACTGAACCCCAAGACCGGCCAGAAGATCGCCATCCCCGCCAAGCGTGTTCCCGCTTTCACCGCCGGCAAGATGTTCAAGGATCGCGTTCAGGGCTGATCCGCCGTATCAACTGTGGAATCCAACCTGATAGCGGCCCCGAGTGGGCCGCTTTTTTGATGTTGATTCCAGGCCATCTGCAGCAGCAGCTCGACCAGGGCCTGCAGCTCCGAAGAAGCAGTGGCTATCGAGGCCGCTATGCGCCGTCACCAACGGGTGTGCTTCACCGGGGCAATCTGCAGACGGCCCTGCTCTCATGGTTGCAAGCCCGGCAGCGCCGTGGCAGCTGGTTGCTGCGCATCGACGATCTCGATACCCCGCGCAATCGACCCGGCGCCATCGAGGCCATCGAGGCCGATCTGCGCTGGCTTGGCCTGGATTGGGATGGGCCGATCATCCTGCAAAGCCTTCGGAAAGAGGTTTACGACGCCTGGCTGTCCTGGCTGCAACTGAGCGGGCAGTTGTTTGCCTGCCGCTGCTCTCGCCGCCAGTTGGCTGGCCTGGCCCGTTATCCCGGCACCTGTCGAACTGCCGGTCATCACTGGGGCTGGCTGAACGAACGCCTGCCCAGCTGGCGACTGCAGGTACCGGATTCGGATCCAGAGGGCAGCGGTGATGTGGTGCTGCGTCGATCCGATGGCTTCATCGCTTATCAACTGGCCACCGTGCTCGATGAACTGACCTTGGGGATCACCGATGTGGTGCGTGGGCAGGATCTTCTCCAGGCCTTGCCTGCCCAGCGCAGCATCTACCGGGCGTTGAATCAGACGCCGCCTCGCTTTCACCATGGCCCGCTGGTTTGCGATGGGTCTGGAAACAAGCTCAGCAAGCGCGAGGCCAGTGCTGGACTGGCTGCATTGCGCAAGCAGGGGATGGACGCCGCCGATGTGGTGGGTCTGCTGGCCTCAGGTCTCGATTTGGTCGATGAAGGTTCGCGGTTGACGGCCCGGGAACTGCTCGAGTGCTTGACGCAGGACCCGATCCATGCTGTTGATTCTTAAGGAAGGCTTCGGGATCGAAAACGGGAATTCCGACCACACTGAATCCAGCATCCAGCCAGCCCATGAGTACCTGCACGGTCTGCGGAGGAACCGGAATTCAACGTGTGTCCAGTCAGCGTTTCCGCACCTGCCTGGATTGCCTGGGTACGGGAAAAATCATTGCTGTGTCCCCGTCGGCACCGGCCAATCAAATCAAGACAGCAGCCATGGTGATGACCTGCTCAAGTTCCCGGTCAGGACAAGCTGTTTGATTGCGGCTCAGCTAAGAGGTGCTTTCTGTTTGTTGCGGAAAACAAAAAAGGTTGCCGTGGCGACAACTACAAGCAGAGGCACCGCAGTGAACAGCAGCAGGGCAATCGCAGACCAGTCGGTGTACACGGCTGAAAGGGGTCGGGAAGTTGCGCCATCATCTCAGTAAGCCCAGGTCCTGTTGCGTGATTGCACGACCCGTCACAGTTGCTGGTCTCGTTCTTCTGCTGGCTGATGTTGCGGGAGCTCAGCCAATCAGCCTTCCCGTGGTTCTGAATGGCGCTCATCGCTGCTTGCAGAGGTTTGATGAGCGGGCCTGCGAGCAGACGCTCGACCAGGCGGAGCTTCTGCAGCAGCGTGCTGCGTCACGCGAGGCTTATCCATGCCAGACCCTGCTGCTGGGCTTGCAAGCCGATCTGATTCTTCAGCAGTTGGGCAGCGGACGCTCCGATCAAGCGGTTGACGATCTTGGCTCGATTCAGCGCGGTTGCGCGGGCTTGTGAACAACATTTCCCTTTCAGTTGTTCAGTCCATGGTGGCCTGAATGTCCACGCTGTATGCGTTCATCCAAGTACTGAGCAAGCCGCCATTTTTGCTGAATGAGAATTGCATTAATGGCATGAAGATTCATTGCTTCGGTTACTCGTTCTGAGATGCGAGCAATCCCAGCGAGCATGGTGCCGCAGGCGATGCCATGATCACGAAGGGCTGACTCGTTTCAAGGAAGCCCTTTGCCACATACGCGTTGCTGGACATGCCGCGTGGTCTTCGTTCGTGGTTGCTGCTCGTTGTCCTTGGCATGGCTTTGACCGTAGGGCTGGGGTCATGGGTTTCAGCAGATCCCTCGGTGATCCAGCCTCCATCGGGACCCACATCCCAGAAGATCGACTGGGGAACCTTTGAGCAAGGCCCAACGCAGCCGACCCTGCCTGGATTGCGGGTGGGTGCCTACATCACGAACTTCAGCGACATCAATCTTCTCGATGATGAGTTCTCGATTGAATTGCTGCTCTGGACCCTCTGGAAGGGCGACCCAGACCTGAATCCAAGTGACCAACTTCGGATTCTGAATGGCATTTATGACGGAGATGTGCAGCGGTTTGAGCGGGTGCGACGGGATGTCGTGGATGGTGCCAGCTGGAGTCTTTACAAGGTGCGTTCAGCGGTGGTGAAGCGATGGAGGTTGCAGCGTTACCCCTTTGATGATCAGCTTCTCCGTGTACAGGTCGGCCTGGATGATCCTTTTCAGCCCGTCAATCTGGACGTGGTGCCCAAGGATCCCCTGACGGTGACCCCCAGCCTGTTGCTTCCAGGCTGGGATCTGAAGGAACCGCAGGCCTATGCATCCACGGTCACGCTGATGAATGACCTGGGGCGTCCCACTGCTCCGGGTATCTCTGTTCGGCGTCAGCCAACGGTGTCTTTTGATGTGCCGATTCAACGCCGCAGCTTGTTGTTTGTGGCTCCAGATTTCCTTGGTTACATGTTGGCCGTGGGGCTCTGCTGCATGAGCCTGCTGATCACCCGCAGCCGCGATGATTTGATTCTGGCCGCGGTGGTGTCCGCCGGCGGAAACTATGTGTTTATCGCGGGTCAGCTGCCCGTCACAGCGATGACCGGTTTCATCGGACATCTTCAGCTGATTATTTTTCTTGGGATTCTCTATGTGGTTGCCGCTGATGAATTGATTGATCATCAGCTCAGCCATCTCAGTGCACGTTTTGCGCAATGGTTGCGTGTCCTGTTATTACCCAGCTACGTAGGAATGACGCTTTTCGGGATCTGGTGGATCATTCCGTGAGCACAGATCAGGCACAAACTCCTGAGTCAGACTCTCAGCCAATATCGGCTGCTGTGACCCTCGTCTCAACGGTCATCACCTTGATGACGATGTCGTTGGGTGCATTGTTAATCCAGCCAAGACTGGTGGAACGACGTGCTTTGGTCGACGACCAGCATATCCTCACCCTCGCTGAGGTGAAGGCCCTGCCGGAAGGGGTTCTGGCTGTGGTGTTGGATCGCTCGCCGGGTCAGGATCAGTCCGATTTTCGATACCAGCTGCTCAAGCTCGTCATGGAGCGCAGTGGCAGGCCCTACGCGCTTGGCTTGAGTGAACAGACGATCTCTCAAGACGAGGCGATTGCTGCTCTGGATCAACCCAGTTGGAACCAGGGTCGTAATCCGTTGGCCATCAGCGTTGGGCTTTATGGAGCAGGCTTGGAGCTCAACCGTCGTCTTCAGCCTGTTCCGATCCCTGTGACGGGAGGCATCCTCGGCTTGAGAGCGGGTTGGACCCATCGCGATGGTGTGGAGCGTATGGCTTCAGTTCGGAGCCTGAATGATCTGCGCGACATCGTTCTGCTCCAGGGGCTGGGATGGAGTGATGTGGATATTTTTGATGCCTCCGGCATGCGCACGTTCACCGCACGATCGGATGACCTGTTTCGGTTGGTGGACCACCGCCGCGTGCAGTTGTTTCCCCGTGGAATTGCCGAACTCGAGCGCGATGCTGTGATTGTGCGGGACACAGCAACTTCAACCCAGCTGGATCCACATCTGTTAATTGCTTATCCCTTTGCCGGATTCTTTTACGTCAGCCGATCCAATCCAGCGCTTGCCGATGCGATTCAACTGGGTTTTTCGCGAGCCATTGACGATGGTTCGTATCAGATGTTGTTGGAACGTCTCATCCTCACGCCATGGTTGCGCCGGCATCTTCAGCTGGCGAATCGGTCGGTGGTGGTTCTTCCCAACCCGGTGGCTGCATCCGTCTTGGCTGATGTCGATCCAACACATTGGATCGTCCCCTGGGGTGACCTGCTGCAGGGAACAATCTCTTCTGGGTCTCAACTTTGTGAAACCCCTTCGCTGCGTGTGCTCTGCGAGGGATAAACAACATGCTTTCAGCCAGGGAGTGGACTTTTGCTCTCACCCCCTGTTCGCTTGCGCTCTCTCGGTTACCAGTTAGCGAAGCCTCCCCGGTAGCGGGCATTGGCAAATCCGCCGCCGCCATTGCCCCAGGCACCGCCACGGGCGTTACCGAATACACCGCCGCCACCGCCTCCATTGGCCCAGCCACGTCCGCGGCCGTTGCCCCAGGCAGCGATGTCCGGGTGTTCGTTCGATGTTTGCTTGAGCAGGGGAGACCACCTGTCGTTGCTGCGGGCTGCTGCAATGCGCTGTTCGATGCTGTTGTCAGCCTTCTCATAGGTGTAGGCCCCTGCTGCAGTGGCGCCAACACTGCTCCAGGTGCTGAGCAGAACCAGTGTTCCAAAGAGGGTGGTGGGTTTCATGGGTTGCGATCAGAAAGTGTTTTGGGTCTTGCAGGAAAATCAGTCGGGTTGGGTTTGGGTATCGATCCCCGTCACGGTTGACAGCACAGCGTTGTAGTAGGTGGCAATGGTCTCCGTCGACAGGCCCACAGCACTCTCAGGACCGATCCAGCGGTTGATTCGGTTGGTGCTGGTGTCGTCTCCGTCGATGTAGTTCTGCAGCAGCTGGGCGATGGCCACATTGGCCTTGGCCAGCAGCGCCTGGTTCTCAGAGGCGACGACGCAGGCAACGGCTGAGCGGCCGTAGGGACGTTCCGGCACGGCCTTGCTTCCGGGGACCGCACCGGCATTGGCCTTGGCCCATAGGGCCCCACTGGCGATGGCGTCCACGCTGCCCTGCTTGAGGGCATCCAGGGCAGCCTCTGGAGAGTCGAATTGCTCCAGCTCGGTTTCAGGCAACTGCTTGGCCACCACGTCAGCTGGGACGGAGTCCTTGACCACGCCGATGCTCGTTCCTTTGAGCGCCTCAGGTGTTCCATCGTTGTCGCCGGTGGTGAGCAGTCGGACCCCTCCAACGGCGAAAGGCAGGGAGTAGCTCAGTTGCTCGGCCCGCTCCCAACTGAAGCTCACCCCGCAGGCGATGTTCGCGGAACCATCTTTGAGGGCTTCACCAGCGGCTTTGATGCTGGTGACATCAATGATTTCAGGCGCGGCATCACCACCGAGTTCAGCCTGGATCACACCCAGGACCTCATGGGCCAGTCCTTCCCACTCCTGCTCGTTTTGGGAGCTGTAGGGCAGGGCATCGCTCAAGGCCACGGCCTTGAGCTTGGTGATCGGTTCTGGGGTGGGGGCAGGCGCTTCAGCCTCTGACGTTGAGGCCGTTGAGCTCGTCTGTGGCGTCGAACAGGCGGTTAGGGCTGTGAGTGCCAGGAGGAGAGCAGAGCAGCGAAGAAGCATCAGTCGCATCGAGCAGCTGAATTGCTTAATTGCTTAATTGCTTAATTGCTGAAGTAGTAGCCACGTTGCAGCCGAATGCGTCTGTTTTGGGAAGCACGCAGCTGGGGCAGCCGTCCAAGGTGCCAATGCACAAGCCAGTCCACCATCAGCTCGGCAACAAGAGCACAAACATCTTGGTGTCGTGGGTCATGGTTCAGATCGCTTTGTCAGCAAAAGGCTCGTTGTGTCATCGACTCCCAGTGACTGAGGCGTTTCACTTGAAAATCAATCAATGAACTCGCAACTTTCACAATGGAAGCGTCTGAAATGGTTTCGTCTTCAGGAATCCAATGGCCATAATGATGCGCCATGAGATGTGGGCCATCGTTACTATTTTCGGCATGTGTTGCAGGGATTATTTTGCGGTTGATGTGATCAACAATATTCAGGGCAGATGCTTGGCTCGCGGTGCTCTCAACGCGAATCACATGGCTTCGTTGCAGGGTGTTCCCCAAGGCGACATCTTGCACTGATGGTCATTCATGAAAAATCAGACATTGCCTATCCCCGCAGTGCTTTCGATGACGTCGAATCAGTCGTGATATCGCATGGCTGATTCCTGGTTTTCTCTGAAGATGAATGATCCAAGATAGGCAGGTGATACTTGACTGAGGATGCTGGTGCAGCGACGCAGGACATGATTTCATTTCTGTTGTGTTGACTTGGTATTACAAAAAAGAACCATTCGTAATCTCACGCCGAGATTATTTCTGATACATATTCATGACTTTTGAGCGGAAAGTCATGAGCGAACTGGGGCCAATGGACGATGAAGCTGTCGCCAGGTCCGTCATGTATCTGGCCGGGGCAGTCCTCTTGATCGCTGTTTTTGCGGTTGTCGGTCTATTGCTCAATGCGGAGCTTGGTGAGCAAGCGAAGCTCAAAGCACAAGCTGAGCAGTCCGTTGTGGTTCAAACCACTTCTCCGCTCACTTCAACAGGTTGGTTCTGGCGGCGCCATAACGGGTGAGTGAAAGGCCAATGCTTTTCTTTATGGATTTTGATGAAGGAATCAAGCAGGCTTAGATGACCGAATAAAAGTGGAGGGGATAGCGAAGTTGGTAGCTCGCTGCACTTTTCACACAAGGGTTTTGGCGGGCACCCAGTTTGGGCGTCCGCTTTTTATTTGCTTTCCTCAGAGTATTTAGTTGTGTTGCGTTAGTCGAAAAAACACTAGGTCATTAAGCTTATTTCATGAACTTCCGTAAAGACGACGTGTGATAATGGCCAGATCGCAATACTCCTAAATGCTGAGTCTTCAGATTCCCTTTAGATTGTTTGGAGCGTTGATTCTGGGCTCTGCCCTTTTTCCAATGGCACAATCAGCCAAAGACGCTGCTCTCTTGGGAGGAGCATTTTTAGTCGGACTGGGCGCAATCGAAATTGTCTTGAGGTTTGGGGGCCTCTAGATCATCAAATCGTTTGAGGGAACCCTGCCCTGGCCCTGATTGCTGGGGCTTTTTTATGGGCTGTACCCACAAAAAACCGCCCTCGAACGAGCGGTTTCATGATGCCGACTAATCCCCATCACCCGGCCACAATCACTACATAGAGTCGTGATTTTCAAATAGTACATCAATCACCGCACATGTGGTGCTTGTCTGCTGATTAGCTTTCGTGAAGGCTGAAGAAATCTTTGCCGTTTTAACCAGCATCAAGCGGAACCCTGTCCATAGCGTCGAAATGGCTATAAGGTGAGTTCCCCCATCACCCGGCCTGTCGCTTGCGACAGGTTTTTTTATTTCCAAACGCTACCGCTAGGGCTTGTGGCTCAGAAAAAATAATCCCCACTTTTAGGGGGCGAGGGACGTTTTTTCAAAAATCGAACTGATGGGTTGTTGACTCAGGCGTCGGTCGCTTCTGCCAGCCATTTCCAATGAACTGATGGGGGGTCTGGTTTGATTCCAACGACTCCAGATAACTCCGGAGGTGGATTGATGGAGCGGTTTTGATCGGAACGGCTTTGTATCAAACCGAATCAGGCATCAGTTGGGAAATCTCCGGCATCGGGTCTGGTTTTCCCTCGGCAATGGCCTTGGCACGCTTGTAAAACCAGCTCTCGGTGGTGCCATTGGCTTCCATCTTTTCGGCGATGGATTTCCAGTTGTTGAGTTCGGCTTGATCCATGGGAATAACGCGTTGCGTCAATGCTGCTGAACGATCCTTACCTTCGCTATTCATTCAGGTTGTGATAACCGTCACCGCGATCAATCGCGATGAGATCAGCGCATGCCCAATGATCAGATGGATGCCGACAAGACAGACACTTCTGTCTTTTCAGGCAACGATTGCCTAGTTTTAAAGGTTTTGAGATGGCGCGTTTCATGATCCATTGGTGTGCTCCCGATCCCACCAGTCAGGAGTACACCGAGGCCATCGTGAATTACATCAAGGGCGGCAAGTCCATGGATGAATTTGCCGGTTTCGCAGTGCTGGCGCGTCAGATCCACCCTCAGACCGGTGGTGGCGTGCTGCTGGTGGAAGCCGACAACCTGGCGGCTGTGCAGAAGCACACTTATCCCTGGACCAAGGGGCTGGGCGTCACGGCAACGATTACCCCCGGCCTCAGCGATGAAGAGTCTGTCGAGCTGGAAGAGAGCATGACCAGCTAACTATTTGCAATCATTTGGCTCCGATCGTCTCGAGTCCCATCCCTCAACCTCCTGGTGCTTCCAGTTGCAGCATCAATTGCAGGCCTGCACCGAGATCCTGTAACTGAAACCGGTGCCTCCGCGGTCCTTGTTGGCTCCGATTTTGAAATTCACCTGGTTCACAACCTTGCCAGCAGGAGAGGTGAACGGCCCAAATTGTGCCCCGGTGCCCGTCGGAGGTTTCATGGACTGATCCACAACTTTCATGTTGCTGCCATCAGCAAACTTGAGATAAGCCTCGATCGGGTAAGACCCCGGCGTGCCTTCCGTGGAATCGGCGGTGAAAAAGAGCTTGAAGCGATTGCTGGGTTGATCGACCACGAAATCGGTGTTCCAGTTGGTGCGCCCAATGGCATTGCCGATTGGTGCGCCCAATGGCATTGCCGATCAGACCCTTGGGGCGTTGAACCTGCTTTTTGACGATATGAAGGGCGGGACCATTCCCGTTGCCTCCAACAGGCATGAGGAAGTTGCTGCGTTCTGCGGCGGCTGGCGTTGGCATGGCCAGGCCTGAGAGCACAACACCGAGAGACGTCAGGGCGATCCGGTTTTGGCCAATCCAAGTGGTCTGTTCATCTGTGATTCCGAGTTGGAAAGAGGCTTGGATCTGAGTCCTAATCATCAGGACTGATTGCGCCAACTCTTTTCCTCAGCACTCTTTGACGTCGGTATGGTCTGACTTATTCAGCACTTCTGGCAAGTGCCTTCGGAGTCCTGGGACAATCAATCGCCTGGAGGCATCCTCCATCGGCCAGGGGGTGCCATTTCACCGGTCAAATGGGCAGGGTGTTTTTGAACAGCTGATCGTTTTCGATTTGCCGCTTGTCGCTATTGATCCCGATAAGACTTCACACCAATGTCGCCACAAATGGAGCGAATCGACCTGGCATTCATGTGCAGTTCACACGAGCGAATGTAGTGGTTGATTAGTTCCAGTTACAGCGAAGTACTCTTGCTGCAACTTGGTTTTGCTAATAAGCCGATGACCTGACTTGAACAGGCGACCCACGCTTTACGAAAGCGTTGCTCTACCGGCTGAGCTACATCGGCGACACATTCAATTTAACATTTCCACAAATGCTAGATCTGTGTTGACCAACGAGCGACCGGCTGATAAAAACCTTGACCCCGCTGTCAGGGAGCGCTTGTTGCGGGAATCACAAACCCCCTGGCGTGGACTCCGTCGTTTGGTTTGGGTCGCTCTCTTCGCCTCCGCTGGTCTCGGGCTGTTCACCATGCTGTTCCGCTTCTCCGCCGGCGACAGCGTCCCCCTCAACGACTTCGGCATCCAGGCTGGTGCTCTCTTGATCTTTTCCTCTCTGCTCTGGTTCGACCGCAATCGCAGCGGTGCTGGTGATTGAGGCCTGCTCCTCCAACGATGCATCGTTGAGCACCGTTACGTCCTCTTCAGTCAAGTCCTCTTCAGTCAAGTCCTCTTCAGTCAAGTCCTCTTCAGTCAGGTCCTCTCCCATCACGTCTCGCGTCCCTTCCTCAGACGCCGGTGCGTCGGGGTCGGGATCTTCTCCACTTGTTGCGTCCGTTTCTTCCGCCTTGTTCTCGGGATTGACTGCCTCATTTGCAGGTATGCCCTCAGGCTCTGGAGTTGGTTCAGGTTCTGGAGTTGGTGTCGTCTCTTCGTTTGAACTGGATTCTGGCCAGTTCAGGAGCGGGATCCGGAGCAATGGAAGTCCGAAATTGCTGCGTTCGTTCTTGAGCCGTTGAGAATCCCATGGCTCCGTTGACTCGTCGCTTCGAGCCCCACCGCTGAGCAGCTGTATCGCCTGAACCAATTGCTGCCCTTGCCAAACCACCAATGCAAGCAGTGGTGTGCTGAGCAGCAGGGTCACCAATCGCGATCTGTGCTGCACGGGCGACAGTTCCTGCACCAATCCGGCCGATTCATCCAGCCACCAGATCAGGGGCAGCATCCCAACCGTGATCACGACAAGGACGACCTTGTTGATCAGCCCCCCTTGATGACTGCTGAGTTGCTCTTGCTGCTTGGTGCGTGTTTCCGTTGGGATACGAAGCAGGAGCACCGACCCCCAGTCCGCTGGGCGTCTCCACAGAGCAACTGCCGGAGCGAGTACGGCAACCGCCCAGAGCAGCAGCCGCTCCAGCAATGGCACTGGCCCTGGATCCGCACCCGCCAGCAACACCCTGATCAGCAGCAATTCCAGTGGAATTACGCCGATTGCGAGGCACTGAAGCCAGAGCAGAGGCTCGCGGCGGGGCTGCACGGTGACAGGTGGAATCAGGTGGTGAGTTTGCGGCGCTGAGTGACCATCTTGAAGGCTTCAATCCGGTCGCCTTCCTCCCAGTTGGCGAAACGATCGGTGCCGACACCGCACTCGAAGCCGGTGGCAACCTCCTTGACGTCGTCTTTGTTGCGACGCAAGGAGTCGAGATCGCCTGCGAACACAACCTGCTTGCCGCGATGAACGCGGACCTTGCAGTTGCGATGCAGTTTGCCTGTGGTGATGTAGCAACCAGCCACAGCGCTTTTGCCAATGGTGAACACGGCTCGCACCTCGGCTTCGCCGAGAGCCTCCTCCACCAGCTCGGGTTCAAGCAGCCCTTCCATGGCCAGCTGGATGTCTTCGAGCAGTTTGTAGATGACGTCGTAGTCGCGCACATCCACGCCGGTGGCATCAGCGGCTTTCTTGGCACCGGAAGCCATCGAGGTGTTGAAGCCCACGATCACCGCACCGGATGCGGCAGCCAGGTCCACATCTGTTTCCGTGATCTCACCCGGCGCTGACAACAGCACCCGCACCTGGACTTCATCCTTTGGCAGCTGTTCGAGCGAACCGAGGATGGCTTCCACGGAACCCTGCACATCGGCTTTGAGAATCAGGTTGAGTTCCTTCAGCTCACCTTCATTGGCCTGGCCGGACATGGCGGTCAGCGACACCCGTCGTGATGCCATCTGCTGGGCCAGGCGTGTGGCGCGGGCATCGGAGGCCCGGTCGCCCACCACCGCTCGCGCCGATCTCTCATCGGCATAGACCTCGAATTCATCGCCCGCCGTTGGTACTTCACTGAAGCCGAGGGCTTCTACAGCGTAGGAAGGGCCTGCTTCCTTCAACCGCTGACGGTTGTCGTCGACCATGGCGCGCACCTTGCCGAGCACCGGACCAGCGGCGAGAACATCGCCGGTTCTGAGGGTGCCGTTCTGGATCAGCAGCGTAGCCACAGGGCCTTTGGCCTTGTCGAGATGAGCCTCGATCACGGTGCCGCGAGCCATGCGATCGGGGTTGGCCTGCAGGTCTTCCACCTCAGTAACCAGCAGAAGCATCTCGAGCAATTTGTCGATGTTTTCTCTCTTGATGGCACTCACCGGCACCATCACCACATCGCCCCCCCAGTCTTCCGCCAGCAGGCTCTGCTCGGAG
>QCUJ01000007.1 GCA_003210795.1 Synechococcus sp. AG-679-B05
GGAAAGGACATCATTTACCCCCGTTTCGGGGTCCGCAGTGGGGCAGTCGATGAAGACACTCGGCGGGGGCTGACGCAACTGTTCTATGCGCGTCAATTTGAGAAAGGGGAAATGCGCGATGTGACTGTTCTCGATTTCACGCGGGCCGCTTTCACACAGATGCTGATGGCAGAAAAAGCAACCTGGAATGAAAGGCAGGCCAGTTGGGACTTTTTTGACGGCCAGATTCTCACCCTGAACCCCAACGGAAGCTCCACGAAGGTTGGCTTTGATCGTTATGTCTACCCACTTGGTTCAGGCCCACTTCGTTTAGCTGCGGTTGAGAAAGATGCCGTGAACATGACTGTCGCAGAAGCTCTTCAGGCAGAACGCCTGTATTTGGATGCCGGAAGCATCAAGGATGCCCGCAAAATTCAGGTGCGAATTCAGGAGAAATTCACCGTGCCGCTCACCTGCCTGGTGTTCGGCCTATTCGGAGCCACCCTTGGATGCCTCCCCAGCTACAGGACCAGCCGCAGTTTTTCTTTTGTGCTCGCGCTTGGAATTATTTGCGTGTACTACGTGGTGGGGTTCAGCTTCAGTTCCTTAGGTGTCAGGGGCACCATGCCACCGGTGCTGGCTGCATGGATGCCGCTCGTGCTGTCTCTGGGAGGTGGAGGCCTGTTACTGCGGCAAGCCAGTCGATGATCCATTCCGGCAGAATCAGAGTCGTGTTTCGCCGAAGTGTTGCTGAGCCTTCCGTTTGATCTGGTAACCGGACTGGGCTTTGGGGCGTTTGTGCTCCTGTTGCTTGCAATGCCGATCGCGTTCTGGTCGGCGTCCTCCGCCCAGCGCACCGGCGTGGTGCAACTTCTGGTGGCGGTCGCCAACCTTCTTCTCACATCGCAACTGGTTCTGCGTTGGTGGGAATCGGGTCATTTTCCGATCAGCAATCTCTACGAATCGCTCTGCTTCCTTGCCTGGGCCTGCACACTCACGCAATTGCTGGTGGAACGCACTTGGCCATCGCCGATTGTTGCGGCTGCTGCAACCCCCATGGGTCTCGGTTGCATCGCTTTTGCCAGTTTTGCTCTGCCCGATCAGTTGCAGACCTCCGCTCCCTTGGTTCCTGCCCTTCGCTCGAGCTGGCTGGTCATGCATGTGAGCGTGATCATGGTGAGCTATGCCGCTCTGCTGGTGGGATCACTGTTGTCCCTGGCCGTCCTGTTCACGGACAGGGGAGAAGCTCTTGAACTGAGGAGCAGCTCGATTGGAAGCGGTGGTTACCGCAGAGCAGTGGCCACAACAGAGGGAGGCCTGATCCAGCTTCAATCGGTGCAGTTCAGCACTAACGAACAGCTGGACAGCCTCAGTTACAGGACCATCACGGTGGGGTTCTTAATGCTCACAGTCGGCATTGTGAGCGGTGCTGTCTGGGCCAATGAAGCCTGGGGCAGTTATTGGAGCTGGGATCCGAAGGAAACCTGGGCCCTGATCTGTTGGCTTGTGTACGCCGCCTATTTGCACACCAGGTTGAGTCGAGGTTGGCAAGGGCGGCGCCCAGCGCTGGTCGCCGTTGCTGGTTTGGTTGTGATCGCAGTTTGCTACATCGGAGTCAACCTTCTCGGCATCGGCCTACACAGCTATGGCTGGTTTCTTTCATAGAAGCCAACCACAAAGATTACAATTCTTGTCTACAAGAAAACCACGCTGTACAGATCAGGAATGAGAGCATAAAGACAAGCAACTTTGGGTCCAAATAACATCAAGAGTCAGAGATCAATCCATCCATTTTATTGACGATTAGATCCTGAACAATATCAGCCAAGTTCCATAGCAAACTCGACCTGTCGAGGAGCAAAACACAGCAAGAACAAGCAGCAAACATCGATGCCAACATCCAATATTTGAAACAAAAGACATGCCTGTTGACCAACCAAAACAAGACCCGCCGTCAGCTAAATTCTTAATAATACGCACTTAATTAGGCCTGCTGGCACCGACGAAATGATGAGTGCTACTGAATAGAAAAAAAGCTGACCCCCGAAGGGATCAGAGCCGGTCTATGAAACTTTGGTTCTGATTTGAAACTGAATCAGAACTCAGCGAGCTCCTGCCACTGTTTAGGTAGGATTTTTGCCACAAGATTGAATTTGCCGTCCCTAAGGGGTTTCGCAACGTAGGCAACGCCCATGGGTGCTGGGTAAATTCCATTGGAAGGAACGATCGGCATCGTCACACCCTGGAAGGGATCGTCATGCCCCACGAGGAAGGTGTTTTTTCCATCCTCTGGTTGCGCAGACATCAGGGGAGAAAGACGTTCAGCATATGTCTCGTAATCCTCAGGCGTGCACTCCACACAGGGAAGGAAATTCAAATTAGAGTCCTTTTGGAAAGTACCGAATGCTAACTCGGCAGTGTTATAGGCACGACAATATTCGCTGGAAATGACATTTCCCACAGGAATTCCGGCAGCCTTAATGCCCTCACCGATCTCTTTGGCGTCAACCTTACCTTCATCGCTTAATTGACGCTGCGTGTTGCAATCTTCAAGATCCAGTTCAGGACTGATCTGATCACCCCAATCCTTATTTGTTTTCGCATGTCGGATATAAATGACATGCCCCCCCTCTCTTAGAGCAGCGACAAGATCTTCATTATCGAGCTTATTGACAAAATCATTATTATTTTGTTCTCCGGAAAGAGTGGTTTCATTCTGCTCATAGTCTTCGACGTCACTGTTGCTCGCAACAGGTTGCTCCTGACCAGCCGATTCAGATGATTGATCCTTGGATGCATCATTACTGCTTGATCCAGAGGAACATGCAGCCATCAGCAGGAGTGCTGCAAAACACGTTGCTTTCTTGAGCATAAAAAAAATGAATCTCCTTTATTAAAGCGATTTTGAGGTGCAACAACATTTTGTAAGTCACGCAAACACGTAACTGTTGATACAGCTCGGCGAGCAAGGTAAAACCGACAATCCCCAATGAATGTAGGCATTTGGGATAAGCAATATTGACTCAAGAGTGAACAACCCATATAGGGCGAGAAAAATAAAATCATCGACACTCTTCAATATTGACCTGGCTTTCAAACAAATAAAGCTGGGTATTAGATCTTGGATTTACTTTGCCTGTATTGGACTGCCTTTTCAAGATGCTCAACTCTTTTCTCCAGATCCTTGCAAACAACCTGACCCTCAAGTGCATCGATCCTGTGGATCAGGATTTCAAAAGCGCTAACGAATTCTCTGTTATCCGTTTCAACCCTCTCCAATCGTTCCAGCATCTCGGCATAGGTTCCCCTGGTTGTAATGCTGCTTGAGGCTGCAACCGTCTCAGTGAGCGATGAAACAGACGTTTGATCAAGCACAATGCCTTGAGAGTCCAGGTAAAGACCCATGAGCTCCTCAAGCACCTGGTTGCATGGCTTCCCATGCTTTTGGCAAAGTGCCTTGAATGCTTCGAGAATGTCAGCATCAAAGTCGGAACTGAATGCACCTGGTGCTGTGGGGGACATTCCATTGGTCTGCCACTGAAGTTAACAATACCTCTGCGGTGTCTGCCAGACACGAATCGTTTAACCCTGGTTCAATGGGCCACATCCATGAGCCAATTTTTTAACATCGGCAGACCGCATCGATTCAAACTGCAAACCAAATATTCTCTTCAGAGGTAATCTGGAGAGAACCCAGATCGAGATTTCCAACCAATAACAAAGTGATTCCGTTTTTTATTGAGACTTGAAACTGCCTTGTGCAAATTCAATCAAATCAACTTGTGCCGTACTCTTCCATAGATCAATCAAAATCAAGTGGCTCATGATTTTCCAATCACAACCAGTCATCGATGAATCATAAGCAAGGAGGATGGACGAGACCTCCAGAAAACTCCACAACATGAACGGGATAAAAAATCAAGATTTTGAGAATATCCGAGTCATATCTCCTCAAAGAATAGCTGATACTATTAAATTAAACAATCAGACACACCCTGCAAGAAGCATGACTGTATTTACAGTCAAATTAATCGTACTCTTGGAGTGAATCGAATCAAACTAATGAGATGGCAACCTCAATATCTTGTCATTCTGATAGGTTGTAGCCAGGCCTTTGCACAACCGACGATCGATCCCTGCTTTAAAGCTGCAGACTACAAAGGGTGCAGGGACTATCACGATAAAAGGTCTCCAGGACAAGTTGTCGTCGATAAGCCGAATGATCATGAATACAGGCCAGAATCCATTCAAAAGCAAAAGGTAAGGGGGCGTTATGGTCGATATTTAACGTTTACTGGCATAACCCTTAATGCATATAAAGGGACTCCTGCTCAATGGAACCCAGGGCAATCTGGAACCAAGCAATGCAATACGGTGTACGGATATAACAACAAAAGCAAAACCACTACCTGTAAGCAAGTCGGCTATGTAGCACCGAGTTACACCCCAGCAACGCCAGGAGGCGTAGAACGGAGAAGTTTTCGTTACCCATGACCTTTGATCGCAAGGGAGATTTCAGTGGTTTTGGCAATAAAGGATGGTTAAATGTCGATGATGATCCAACTGCAAAAGCTGTAGCGGATCGCTATTGCCCGATCATAGAAACATTAAACAAGCAAGAGACGGAAGACGAAAGTTAGTAGATCATAGAAGCAATTGGGAGGCAATCAATCCAGCCATGAAGCGAAAGGCACAATCAATGAATTCCCGATAGATATCAATTTATCATCAAGTCAAAAGTCATCCGTTCATAGCAAATGCCCTTACTGGATTCTCAGAAACTCTGAATTCAATCCTCATTTTCACAAAGAGTCGGTAAAAAAACTCTAAATACACGTATATTGGCGAACGCAAAGTCGAATCGTGCGACACATCAGCTACAAATCAATCCGCAGACAACCTGATCAATTCATGGGAAATTTCTGCCTGTTTTGGACAGGCATACTTGAGTAAAACGAACAAATTACCTGCCATTCTAATATTACACTAAGGCCAGGACTTAGATCATTGATGCAGAATCAGCAGTATTAGCTTTATTAAATCTCACGCAGAGTTACGAATGCACGATTCAAGCATCATTTCAATGTCGATGCCCTTCCCCTTGGGCTCCACCTAGATCAATGTTGCAGGAGACACTGTTCTATAGGGCACTTTGCAGACCTTGATGGGGCTTGAAGACACTCGAAGGATGTACCTGACGGCAGCTCTGTGTTTTTAGGTGGTGCAGACTGTTGGTTTTGACAATTCAATGTGTTTATTCGACGGATGCCCAGAAGTATGATTACATAAGATTAGAAAAATAATGACATCAATGCCCGCCCCAAAAAATAGAGAAGTGCGTCGTGGAGTTTCTCATCAACCCCCCAAGCGCGTTACACCTGAATCATCAATCAATATTGTAAGCGTAGCTACTGAGTTAGAACCCTGGGCACCTTCAGATGAATCGGCCAGGCAGGATGTCAATTCTGCAATGGAAGATATTCGAACGATACTTCAAAAACTCCAGCAAAAGATTGGGGCTAGCGATCAATACATTTACGGATTACTCGACTGCATATCCGATGACTATCGTGCACAATTGCCAAGTGGCAAAGCCTGAAACTTTTTAAGACTTATTTGATTCATTTTATTCATGGATGGCAAGACCAATTGGCATCGCGACGTCGAAGCCCTTGAGTGGATTGATACGTTGCTTGATGATGCCTACAGTCGAAAGCTGCTTCCGAATCAACTGTCAAATCAGGCTCGAGCCCGCGAACTTGTCAGTCTTTGGCGGGATCAGATCGGGATCCGGCCAAAGTGAACAAATCAGTTAATTAATAAAAAAAGCCCTGAATATTCAGGGCCAAGATTAATTCGGAGGCCTTAATCGATCAGGCTGGTGTTGGCAAAACAGTCCCTGCCTGAGCATCAGTTGCAACACGACGTAGATCGTCACAGCCTTCCTTCAAGCTCGGGTAAGCAAACATTCCACTACCTGCGATGAAACAGTTTGCTCCAGCGGCACAACACTGAGAGATAGTCCAGTTTGCTTTGATTCCACCATCAACTTCGATATCGACATCAAGATCACGGTCGACAATTATTTTTCGAAGCTCACTAATTTTATCAAGCATTGTTGGTATGTAAGCCTGACCACCAAAACCAGGATTGACCGTCATCACCAGCACGTGATCAACAAGGTCAAGAACATTTTTGACCATGTCCACAGGAGTGTGCGGATTCAATGCCACAGACGGGCTGCCACCGAGTTGACGGATGCGTCCCAGGACGCGGTGGAGGTGTGTATTGGCCTCAACGTGAGCAATGACAACCCCAGGTTCACCATTGGCGCCCTTGGTGGCATCGACGTACTGCTCCAGCATGGTTTCGCAGTTGTACTGGCTCACCATTAGCTGTGTTTCAAATGGCACAGCGCAGTACTTACGGCAGGCCTTGATCAGTTCTGGTCCAAAGGTCAGGTTTGGAACGAAATTGCCATCCATCACATCGAACTGGATTCGATCAACCCCTGCGGCCTCTAGATCTTTGACGCACTGCCCCATCGCGGCCCAGTCCGCAGGGAGCACGGAAGGGATGATTTGAATCGGACGATGGGCGGCAGACATATACGAAAGGAAGCTCGGGTGACTTTACGGAAGGCCCTGCGGAGGCCCCCCCGAAAGACACTGATACAGTGAGCCGCGCTCAGGCGTCGAGATCCATTGCGGTAAGGGCAGATAGCTCTGCCTGATGGAGTCGCCAACCCTTAACACCACCATCCGGAGTCCCGTGGACCAGACCCTGATTCAGGAAATTCTCGAGATCGTCGAGCAGGCCGCCATCGCTTCCGCCACGCTCTCCGGCAAAGGCCTGAAAGACGAGGCTGATGCATTAGCCGTGGATGCCATGCGCAAGCGCATGAACAAAATCCAGATGCAGGGCAAAATCGTCATCGGCGAAGGCGAGCGTGACGAAGCTCCCATGCTGTACATCGGCGAAGAAGTTGGAACCGGCACTGGTCCAGGCGTCGACTTTGCTGTGGACCCCTGCGAAGGAACCAACCTTTGTGCTTACAGCCAGCGTGGCTCAATGGCCGTTCTGGCTGCTTCTGACCGTGGTGGGTTGTTCAACGCTCCCGACTTCTATATGAAGAAGCTGGCTGCCCCCCCAGCAGCTAAGGGCAAGGTGGATATCCGCAAATCGGCGACCGAAAACATCAAAATTCTCAGTGAGTGTTTAGGTCTTGCCCCTGACGAACTCACCATCGTTGTGA
This sequence comes from Synechococcus sp. AG-679-B05, assembly GCA_003210795.1. GTDB lineage: Bacteria > Cyanobacteriota > Cyanobacteriia > PCC-6307 > Cyanobiaceae > Parasynechococcus. The sequence goes on from QCUJ01000007.1 coordinate 7,235, forward strand.
TGGATCGTGCTCGTCACAAGGACTTGATCACTGAAATTCGTGCCACAGGTGCACGCATTCAACCCATCTCTGACGGCGATGTACAAGCTGCCATTGCCTGTGGTTTTGCTGGTACTGGCACCCATTGCTTGATGGGTATCGGTGCTGCTCCCGAGGGTGTGATCTCCGCCGCTGCCATGCGTGCTTTGGGTGGTCACTTCCAGGGTCAGTTGGTCTATGACCCTGCCATTGCTCAGACCTCCGAGTGGGCGGACATGACGAAGGAAGGCAACTTGCAGCGTCTGGCCGAGATGGGCATCACCGATCCAGATAAGGTGTACGAAGCCTCAGAACTCGCTTGCGGCGAACATGTTGTTTTTGCTGGAAGCGGCATCACTGATGGACTTCTGTTCAATGGTGTCAAGTTTGAAGCTGATTGCACCCGCACCAGCAGCTTGATCATCAGCAACGTGAACAACACCTGCAGTTTCACCACCACCATCCACATGAAGGATGGGGCTCAGAGCATTGCTCTGAACTGATCGTCACTTCCGGTTGAGAGGAACGTCTCCATGCATATCGCCGTTGTCGGCCTAAGCCATCGCACGGCACCGGTTGAGATCCGGGAAAAGCTCAGCATTCCTGAGCAGACCATGGAGACGTCCCTTCAATCGCTCCGCGGAAATGAGCAGGTGATTGAGGCTTCCATCCTCAGCACCTGCAATCGGCTTGAAATTTATACATTGGTTCGCAATCCAGACCTTGGGATCTCGGCAGTCAATGAATTCCTGAGTGGTCATTCAGGTCTGGAAACCGGAGATCTGTCACCTCACCTGTTCAGTTACCACCACGCAGATGCGGTGGACCATCTGATGCGGGTGGCGGCTGGTCTGGACAGCCTTGTGCTGGGCGAGGGGCAGATCCTTTCCCAGGTCAAAAAAATGATGCGCCTGGGCCAGGAGCACAAATCCCTCGGTCCGATTCTGAATCGATTGCTGACGCAGGCAGTCAGCACCGGCAAGAGAGTCCGTAGTGAAACCAACCTCGGAACCGGAGCTGTTTCAATCAGTTCAGCTGCGGTCGAATTAGCTCAGCTCAAGCTTGGTCAGTCTCGAGGCCTTGACCAGTTGGTCACCCTCGAGGATGAGCAAATTGCTGTTGTGGGAGCTGGTCGTATGAGCCGCCTGCTGCTTCAACATCTGCAATCGAAAGGAAGTTCCGGCGTGGTCCTTCTCAACCGCACCGTTGAGCGGGCTGAGCTACTGGCCCGCGATTTTCCTGACTTACCGGTTCACTGCCGTCCGCTCACGGAATTGGATCAATGCCTTAGCACCTGCTCCTTGGTCTTCACCAGCACGGCCGCTGATGATCCGATTATTGATGCTGCACGGCTCCTGCCGCTGAACCGACGCAGCCGACTTCGATTGATTGACATTGGGGTACCCAGAAACATCGCAGCCGATGCGGGCGATGTTGAGGGTGTGGAATCCCACGATGTTGATGATCTTCAGGAAGTCGTCGCCAGAAATCAGGAGGCCCGTCAAGCCATCGCCCGAGAGGCTGAGGCGCTGCTGCAGGAGGAGGCAAGGCAGTTTCTTGAATGGTGGGACAGCCTTGAGGCTGTGCCGACAATCAACAGGCTTCGCTCTTCAATGGAAGCCATTCGCACGGAAGAACTCCAAAAGGCACTCAGCCGCATGGGTCCGGACTTTTCGGCCCGAGAACGCAAGGTTGTGGAGGCTCTGAGCAAGGGCATCATCAACAAAATCCTCCACACCCCAGTGACCCAGTTGCGTGCTCCCATGGCCCGACAGGATCGTCAACAGTCACTTCGCACCGTGGAACGACTTTTTTCACTCGATGAGGAGTGAGTTGTTCGTCGAAGACAGCTGTCGCGAAATGAATCCCAGCAATCTCGACGAATTGCAGTGATTCGACGTTCGAACAGCGACAAACTCCGGTAAGTTCTTGCGGCAACGCCGATCTGGATTACGGCATGAAGCGTGTTTTGGCCATTATTCTTGGCGGCGGCGCTGGAACGCGTCTCTACCCGCTCACCAAGATGCGCGCCAAGCCTGCTGTGCCTCTGGCAGGTAAGTATCGATTAATTGATATTCCCATCAGCAACTGCATCAACTCCAACATCAACAAGATGTATGTGATGACGCAGTTCAACAGCGCGTCACTCAACCGTCATCTCAGCCAGACCTTCAACCTAAGCAATTCCTTCGGCGGCGGATTTGTCGAGGTGCTGGCTGCACAGCAGACGCCCGACAGTCCTTCCTGGTTCGAAGGAACAGCTGACGCTGTTCGCAAATACCAGTGGCTGTTTCAGGAATGGGACGTTGATGAGTACTTGATCCTCTCCGGTGACCAGCTCTACCGGATGGATTACAGCCTGTTCATCGAGCATCACCGCCTCACCGGCGCTGACCTCACCGTGGCAGCGCTCCCGGTTGATCCAAAGCAAGCTGAGGCCTTCGGCTTGATGCGCACCGACGAACAGGGCTCCATCAAGGAATTCCGTGAGAAGCCCAAGGGGGATGCTCTACGGGAAATGGTTGTTGACACAAGCCGTTTCGGCCTTTCCAAGGAATCGGCTGAAGCCCGGCCTCACCTTGCATCGATGGGCATCTACGTGTTCAGTCGTGACACGTTGTTTGATCTCCTCGATAATCATCCGAGCTACAAGGATTTTGGTAAGGAGCTGATTCCTGAAGCTTTGAAGCGGGGCGACAACCTGCAGAGCTATGTCTTTGATGACTACTGGGAAGACATCGGCACGATCGGTGCCTTCTACGAAGCAAACCTGGCTCTGACACAACAGCCACAGCCCCCATTCAGCTTCTACGACGAGAAGTTCCCGATCTACACCCGCCCCCGTTATCTGCCCCCCAGCAAGCTCGTTGATGCGCAGATCACCAATTCCATTGTTGGTGAAGGCTCAATTCTCAAGTCCTGCAGCATCAACCATTGTGTTCTCGGAGTCCGGAGCCGAGTCGAATCGGATGTTGTGCTTCAGGACACGCTGGTCATGGGTGCCGACTTCTTTGAGTCGTCCGATGAACGGGCCCTGTTGCGCGAACGGGGAGGCATTCCTGTGGGCGTTGGTGCTGGCACCACGGTGAAGCGCGCCATCCTCGACAAAAACACCCGCATCGGTTCCAACGTCACCATCGTCAACAAGGACAACGTTGAAGAGGGTGACCGCTCGGATCAGGGCTTTTATATCCGTAACGGAATCGTTGTTGTTCAGAAGAACGCCACGATTCAGGACGGCACCATCATCTGATTCTCCCTGTGGTGCTTCATTCCTGACAGAACATTGGGATTGGCAGCAAAACAGCGTCGTCGTGCTCACACTGACGACAATTGTCAGTGGTGGCCTGGGCCATGTCCAACAAATCCCACTTCGGTCTGATCGGCCTCGGTGTGATGGGCGAAAATCTCGTCCTTAACGCTGAGCGCAACGGTTTCTCGAGCGTCGTCTACAACCGTACCTACGCCAAAACAGAGGACTTCCTCAGCGGCCGTGGTCAGGGCAAGCAAATCCAGGGCGCTACCGATCTGCAGGATTTCGTCGGAAAGCTCGAACGTCCGCGGCGCATTCTGATAATGGTGAAGGCAGGCCCTGCCGTGGATGCCGTTGTGGAGCAGATCTCACCTTTCCTTGAGGAGGGCGACCTCCTCATTGACGGTGGCAACTCCGACTATCACGACACCGAACGGCGAGTGAAGCAGCTTGAGAGCCGTAGTTTCGGCTTCATCGGGATGGGCGTTTCGGGGGGCGCCAAGGGCGCACTCGAAGGTCCCAGCATGATGCCCGGTGGCACCAAAGCGTCCTATGACGCCATCGAAAGCCTGGTGAACAAAATGGCCGCCCAGGTGGATGACGGCCCATGCGTCACCTACATCGGCCCCGGTGGGGCCGGCCACCTGGTCAAGACCGTTCACAACGGGATCGAATACGGGATTGAACAGATCCTGGCTGAGGGATATGACCTGATGAAACGGGTCAAGGGGATGACCGGCGAACAGATGGCCGATGTGTTCGCCCATTGGAACGCCAGTGAAGAACTCTCCTCTTACCTGGTGGAGATCACCGAGGTCTGTCTTCGCACCAAGGACCCTCTGGATGGAGCCGATCTCGTCGAAAAGATCGTGGATCAGGCCGGTCAAAAGGGAACGGGTCTCTGGACCGTGGTCACAGCTCTAAAGATGGGAGCTTCCGTGCCCACCATCTACGCCTCACTCAACGGGCGGGTGATGAGCTCGCTGAAGCCCCAGCGTGTCAAGGCTGAGTCGGTGTTCAAACCGCTGCCGATCAAGGATTTCGATCTAGGCAGCATCGACGATGGAATGGCTCCTCTGATGGATGCCACGGTTCTCAGCTGCATCGCGAGCTATGCCCAGGGCATGGAGCTGCTGCGCATCGCCTCACAGGACCTCGATTATGAGCTTCACATGCCCTCGATCGCTCAGATCTGGAAGGGCGGCTGCATCATCCGGGCTCAACTGCTTCAACGCATTCAGGACGCTTACAACCGTGACCCCCAGCTCTCCAACCTGATGCTGGATCCATGGTTCGTCGATCAGGTCAACCGTCGACTGCCTGGTCTGGCCCAGGTTGTGGCCGGTGCTGCCCAGTCCGGCATCCCCGTTCCCTGCTTCAGCAGCACCCTGGATTACATCAACAGCTACCGCACTGGACGCCTGCCTCAGAACCTGGTACAGGCGATGCGTGACTGCTTCGGCTCCCACACCTACCAGCGACTGGACAAGGAAGGTGCATTCCACACCGAGTGGCTCGGTTGAGCTGAACGCTGATGACCGATTACCGCATCGAGCGGGCCAGCGATGCAGATGCACTGGCCCGCATGGCAGCTGACTGGATTGCAGCGCAGATAAGTCTTGTGCTCGATCAACGAGATCGGTGCTGCATTGCTCTTTCCGGAGGCAGCACCCCAGCTCGTGCCTACAGACTGCTGGGTCAGGAACGACTGCCATGGGATCGTGTTGATGTGGTTCTGGGAGATGAGCGCTGGGTTGCGGCGGACGATCCTTCCAGCAATGCCCTCATGCTTCGTCAAACCCTGATGAAGCATGGTCCGGGCTCCGCTGCCGTCTTTCATCCAGTTCCCACGATCGATCTGGCAAATGCTGAGGCCAGTGCTGCAGCACTGGCTGAGCTGTCGAATCGACTCTGTTCCGGCGAACCGCCGGTGTTTGACGTGATGCTGTTGGGACTTGGGGATGATGGCCACACCGCCTCGCTGTTCCCCGGCACCGAGGCCACAACCATCAAGGATCAATGGGCAACCGTGGGACGTGGAAAGGAATTGGACCGGATCACCCTCACGGCTCCGGTCCTCAGCGCCGCTCGTGAGGTCATCTTCCTGGTGAGCGGTTCGGGGAAGCGTCAAGCGCTACAGCGTCTGGTTGATCCGCAGGAATCCCCCGAGCGGACCCCCGCCAAGCTGGTTTCCCCTGCTAAGCCAGTCTTGATCCTTGCTGATCAAGATGCAGCCTCCGGTCTCTGATCTGCCCGCAGGGCAGGTGCTTTTTGAAGGGTCGGCTTTCGCCGAGTGGTCCAGCCTCAATGACACGATCATGGGCGGCCGTTCCAAAGCTGGCTGTCGGGTTGTCTCCGACGGTTTGCTGTTGGAAGGCGAATTGATCGAGCAAGGTGGTGGCTTTGTCAGCTGCCGTTCGCCGCGGTTGCAGCCGCCGCTTGATCTGTCGCCCTATTCCGCCATCCAACTGGATGTGGAGGCGGAGGGTCGGACTCTCAAAATCGCCCTGGGTTGCCGGGATGGAGCACTGGGTCTGACGGAGCTTATTCCAGGAGGATTGCGCTGGGTGGTGGATGTGACCACCCTCAGCGAAGGTGTGACGCGGCTGACCGTTCCGTTCAGTGATCTACGCCCCACCATCCGCGCCAAACCGGTGGGGCTGCCGTTGCGTTTCGACCGCTCAGCCATCAGCCGCATCCAGTTGCTGCATTCCAAATTCGGCGACGATGGCTCGCTCAATCCAGGTTTCCGCGCAGGACCGATCCGAATGTTGGTCCGTACCATCCGCGCCTTCCCGTAACGCGATGGACCTACTGGTGCTGATCGCCAAGACCGCTGACGTCTGCCGGAAACCCTGGCGGCACGCTGTGGTGTTGGTGGATCCCTCAGCAGCTGTCGAACTGGACGATTTGAATGTGCGAATTGAATGTCGCGACGGGGACGGAAAGCGCCAAACCGAACACGACCTCGCACTGGAGGTGTATCGCAGCGGAGCCGAAATCAACCTGATGCTCAGCTGGTGGGATCAACCCAACCGCCCCCTGCTTTGGCATGGGAGGCACCCGGTATGGATGAGTGGTGAAACGGGTGAGCGGTGCAGCGCTCCTGCTGATGCTGCACCGATCGAGGCTCTGGGTCGACGTCTCCGCTCCCTGCTTCAGCCCGACTGATCAATCCGGCTGGTCGGTGACTGCGCCACGGCTTGAACTCGAAACGAGTCGGGAATATTTGCCGAGGATTCCTGTTCGATAGCGCGGAGTGGGACGTGTCCAGATGGAACGACGACGCTCGAGTTCAGCTTCATCAACATTCAGCTGCAGCAAGAGTTGATCCGCATCCACGGTGATGCTGTCGCCCTCATGAACCAGACCGATGGTTCCACCTACAGCAGCTTCCGGAGCAACGTGACCCACAACAAGTCCGTAGGAGCCACCGCTGAAGCGACCATCAGTGATCAGGGCCACTTTTTCTCCCAGACCCTGACCAACAATCGCTGATGTCGGTGAAAGCATTTCGCGCATGCCGGGACCTCCAACGGGTCCCTCGTAGCGAACAACCACCACATCCCCAGCCTTGATCTGGCGGTCGAGAATGGCAGCCAGGCAGGTTTCCTCGCTTTCAAACACCCTGGCGGGTCCTGTCAAAACAGGTGTTTTCACTCCACTGATCTTGGCGACACTCCCCTCCTGAGCAAGGTTTCCCTTAAGGATCGCCAGGTGCCCCTTTTGATAAAGCGGTCTGGAAATCGGCCGGATCACGTCCTGATTGGCGGGAGGCTCAGAAGGAACTTTGGCCAAAAGTTCCCGAAGCGTTTTTCCTTCGATCGTGCGGCAATCGCCGTGCAGCAGTCCGGCATCCAGCAGCTGTTTCATCACCTGCGGAATTCCACCAGCCCGATGAAGATCCACCGTCACGTAGCGGCCGCTTGGCTTGAGATCGCAAAACACCGGCACACGCTGGCGAATGGCCTCAAAGTCATCGATGCTCAATGTCACACCTGCTGTGCGAGCTATCGCAAGCAGGTGAAGAACGGAGTTGGTCGATCCCCCCACGGCCATGATCACGCTGATCGCGTTCTCGAAGGCTTCCCGGGTCAGGAGATCAAGAGGACGAATGTTGGCTTTCACCGCCTTCAACAGCACCTCGGCTGAACGAGCTGCGCTGTCGGCTTTTTCCTGGTCCTCAGCCGCCATGGTGGAACTGCAAGGCAAGCTGAGCCCCATCGTTTCGATGGCGGCGCTCATGGTGTTGGCCGTGAACATGCCACCACAACTTCCAGCGCCAGGGCAGGCGTTTTTTTCAACAGCGATCAGCTGCTCTTCATCAATGTTGCCGTTGGTCAGCTGACCGACGGCTTCAAAGGCGCTCACCACGGTGAGATCGCAGCCGCCCAGTTTTCCCGGCTTGATCGTGCCTCCGTACACGAAGATCGCTGGGATGTTCATTCGGGCCATGGCGAGCATCGCCCCCGGCATGTTCTTGTCGCAGCCCCCAACGGCCAGCACCCCATCCATGCTCTGGCCGTTGCAGGCGGTTTCGATCGCGTCGGCGATCACTTCACGGCTGACGAGGGAATACTTCATCCCCTCGGTTCCCATCGAGATTCCGTCGCTGACGGTGATGGTTCCGAACATCTGGGGCATGCCTCCCGCATCACGGGCAGCAGATTCAGCCCGTTTAGAGAGATCGTTCAGCCCAACGTTGCAGGGCGTGATCGTGCTGTAACCGTTGGCAATACCCAGAATCGGTTTGCCGAAATCATCGTCTTCAAAACCGACGGCCCGCAGCATGGCGCGGTTTGGTGAGCGCTGAATTCCTTTGGTGACGGCGTCGGAACGAAGCATGAGCCTGGGAATTGGCCTGGGCAATCTCGCCAACCTACCGACCGCTCAGTCGTCGGAACCAAGCCGTTCCAGCTGGGCCCTCACCCGGGCAATCTCGGCATTTAATTTCTCAACACGCTCTTCAAGAAGACCGCCACCACTGGGCTCCAAAACCTCTGAACCGTCCTGCATTCGAGGGGCATGAAGCATGGCCTGGTGGTGGTTGACTCGCCGGCGTCGATCCGCCTCGTTCAGCAGCCACCAAGCGAGTCCCGCGGCACCAAACAAGGCCCCGGTGACAAGAGTGGCGAAGGTTCCTGAACTGCTTGGGTGGTGTTGGCTCATCGTTAGCAACGTCTTGATGAAAATCTAGTCATGGCCTCAGCTTCTGATCTTCAGACGTCGCACAGGGTCACCGATACCTGGGTCGATCTGGCCCTCGCCATCGACCCCTTCATCAATACAGGCCGTGTGAAGGGTGAGATCAGAGATCTCTTCCCCAAGCCGCTTTAAGCCGGGGCTGGAGCAGAGAGCTGTGATCAGACGCAGGCGACGACCGTCGACACCGAGCTCCTGCAACTGGCGCAGGTGCGTGAGAATGGCATCGCCATCACTGATTTGATCGACAAACAGGATCACTCCGGCATTGGCTTCGATCGACGAAGGAACTCCGTTGAGACAGAGCGACGCTTCCGGCAGAACACTGCGGGCTCCCTGCCAGAGTTCAAGCCCGACAGGGAGTGTGGGAATGGCCAGGAGTGGAACTCCCGTCTCCACCACTGTTCCCTCTGTCTCGGAGAGAGGTGTGGGAACACGTTCCTTTCGATGGGGCAGCCAATCGCGAAGGGCCTCGTAGGTGAGCCAGCGCCCCAGCTCCTGCATCGCTGTGGCGTACAGCGCTGGGGGTGTGTCGCGATGGCGCAACATCGTCAACCAGTGACCGATCAGGGGATGGGGTGGCACCACCACACGCAGACTCATCGCCATATCGCCTCGTTCCGTCGGCAGCTGCCATAACGTGATCGTTCAAGTTACCGGCTCCGATGCAGCTTGTTCTTCGCCCGGTGTCCCTGTTCACGGCGGTTCTCGTTGGTTTCTGCGCCTTGGTATGGCCTGGATTAGCTGAGGCGATCACCGCTCCTGAACTTCGGGGGCAGCGAGCCGTTCAGGAAATTACGGCTGATATGCACGGCCTCGATCTGAAGGAGAAGGAGTTTCTCAAGGCGGATCTTCGCGACGTGAATCTCAGCGATACCGATCTGCGAGGTGCAGTGATCAACACCTCACAACTTCAGGGAGCCGATCTTCGCGGTGCAGACCTGTCCGATGTGGTCGGCTTTGCCAGCCGTTTCGATGGGGCTGACCTGCGCAATGCGAATTTCACCAACGCGATGCTGATGCAAAGCCGTTTTGCTGACGCTGAGATTGAGGGCACCGACTTCACCAACGCGGTGATGGACCTTCCCCAACAGAAAGCACTTTGCGCAAGGGCTGACGGGGTCAATGCCGTGACAGGTATCTCAACCAGAGAAAGCCTCGGCTGTCGTTCCTGAATTCAATGCCCAAACGCATTCCGGTCACCGTCGTCACCGGCTTCCTTGGAGCTGGCAAGACCACTGTTTTGAGGCACCTGCTCACCCACAGTGGCCAACGCCTTGCGGTAATGGTCAACGAGTTTGGAAGTGTTGGTCTCGATGGAGATCTGATCCGGAGTTGCGGTTTCTGTCCGGATGATGAGGTTGATGGACGACTTGTGGAGCTAAATAACGGCTGCCTTTGTTGCACTGTTCAGGATGACTTTCTGCCCACGATGCAGACATTGCTGAAACGGGCTGATGATCTGGATGGCATTGTTGTCGAGACCAGTGGGCTGGCGCTGCCTCGGCCGTTGCTGCAAGCCTTGGACTGGCCTGAAATTAGAAATCGCGTGCATGTGAATGGGGTTGTCACCTTGGTGGACGGCGAGGCCCTCGCCGCTGGCAGCCCCGTGGCTGACATAAAGGCTCTCGAGCGCCAGCGCGAGGAGGATCCAAGCCTTGATCACATCACCGCCATCGACGATCTGTTTCACGATCAGCTTCAAGCAGCGGATCTGGTCTTGATCAGCCGGGCTGATCAACTAAAAGCGGATCGACTGTCTGCACTTCAGAGCGAGCTGGAGCAACAGGTCAGGAAGGGAACCGCCTTTCTTCCTGTGGCTCAGGGAAAGGTCGACACCTCCGTTGTGCTGGGTCTGGACCATCACCCCGTTCAGACTGATGTCGATCGTGATGATCATGCCCATCAGCATCACGGCCATCACCAACACCACGATGACGTGCACGATCATCACGATCACAGCCACGTTGACGTTGTGGGCCGTGGTGTGCAGATCGAGGCTGCGCTGGATAGGACCAGTCTGGAATCACTGCTGCCCCCACTGGTGAGCGAGCATCAGGTTCTGCGGCTCAAAGGGCGTCTATGGATACCGGGAAAAGCATTGCCGTTGCAGATACAAATGGTGGGTCCAAGGTTGAACAGCTGGTTTGAAGCGGCTCCAGAACGGGCATGGAAACCGGCTGGCGGAGCTGGCGCCGATCTTGTTGTGCTGGCATTACAGAAGGGAGCAGCAGATGCGATCGAATCTGCTTTACAGAAATTGGCGCAAAGCACATCGACTTAGTACCTAGTGGAGATCTGACCAGACGGATTGGATCATGCACTGAAAAAAATCTTAGATAGACCTATCAACTTTCAAACAACAGGAATAGCGATCTATTTCACAATAAAAAGCTTGGTCAACACAAACATTCAAAGCAGTGACTGCGCAATGGAGACAGTAGCGGTAAAATAAGCAATCAGACTCGAATCCAATGCTCAGCAAATCCCCCGCGCTCCGGAGAATCGGAATTTATACCATATTAAGCTACATTGCACTAGTATTGGTCAATAATAGTGGCTACAAGCTTGAAAATATGTGGCTCATTTATGCCCCAATGTTTGTTACTGTCTATGTCTTCTCAAGATGGGTTGACAGCAAGCTTCCTGCTGATTCAACAAAAAATCAAAAGACACAAAACAAAGAAAACTGATCAAGAAGGCAGCTAACGGAGCACAAAAACGAATTTCTCTCCAATCTTGCCTTGCTCTTAGCGATATTATTACCCCATCTACATTTTTCAGAGAGAAGCAAAATAAGCAAGAAAAATCACCATCAAACAAGGGCTCTGTGCAACAAGAAAGGAAGACTTCAAGAACAGCAAAACTCGCTTGGCTGCCATAGAATTAATTCTGCAATATTCCTTCCTTGAAACGGCTCCTAATCGTCCATAATCTTAAAACAGGGCAAGACATTATTCATGAATTCTGCGATATGGACTTTGCCTTTGAGCTGGTAAAAGGCAGCCCTGAGCCTGATATCAATGGAGACCTCGACGTGGAATCCAGATTATTTTATCGACTTGACTGACCATGATGGCATGCAATCGATACGATCGGACTGAAAACAAACACCTTGCTATTCAGGCCTTGGTCACCACTGATTTAATCTATCTTGTAGCAACTGAATAACTTTTGCATGACGCACAAGAGATCTAGAAGAACCCTCCCTTGCACGCCCTGGAGCAATTGAGGACACAATAAATGTCATTACGCACAAATACCCTATCCTTGAAGCAATGATTTTTGCGAAGACAATAACTGGAGGCGCAAACGATCAGGCCTACGATTAAAAGTCCACGACTCCAGATGCTTATACTACAAGTTAATTACAGATTCAACAATCAGGATGAAAGGTCTTGTCCCAATTTGCCTGTTAAGCATTGCCTTGATCTCCTGCGGTCAAACTGATAACAGAACTAATTATGCTCGCCTCCTGACGATCCGGAAAAACTCAAACTCTGACCAGAAAATCAAAGCCAGTGAATTACGAATGGAGCTTTCAAAACGCATAAAACTGTCGCCAAAGCAAGTTGATTTTTTTGTATTCATTTTCTAGGTAAGACACCTATAGTACGCCGATTACCTCCAAAGAAAACAACTAAATCCCCGCAAACATAAATTCCCGTAATCAGCGAATAACTAATCAACCATGAATTGAAGCCTACAAATCAATATTACATTAAAACCGTAAAATTGAATAACAAAATTCTAGAAATCAATATCTAATAGAAATCAGCGACAGCTTTACGCCTGAAAAAGGTGGCTCTACCGAAAAGATTTAGAGATTGGCTCCTCCTCGAATCGATAATCATTCATAAGACCACCTAGAATCATATGCACAAAACGATCATCAGCACCAGTCTCTTTTTGAAAATCTTGCAATAACTTAGAAACTGAATCAACTAATTCAGGAATCTCATTCTTCAACTGAGCTTTGCTTGGGTGATAAACCAAAACTGTTCCTCGTTGAATTCAACCTATTCCATTAGGGACGTTGATGTGGCTTCGTCTTGGTGTCAGCACACTGTTCTGTAGAAAATTGGCATAGGGCTTTGAATCCAAATATTGATTCCGAAAACCCTGCAGCTATTCGGGTCGCGGATTCATTCTTACTAAAAGGGTCGTCAATCCAGATATCCGACCAAGGAATCAAGCTTGTTGTTTGAACGAGCTAGGACCAAATGGGTTGCTTTGAAGATTGATGCTTGGTGGTGTTGTGACCGGGTCTCCAGCCATGAAGTCCTCCTGGACATCAACGGGCTGTTGACGTGGTAAGGGCAACACCAGTCACCGCCAGCAAAGCGGCCGCAATCCCGCGGGGTTGAATCGGATCTCCTTCAAAGCGGCCGATCAGTAAAGCCATCACTGGAGCTGTGCCCATCAGCGTCACACCCGGTCCAACAGCCATTTTTTGAAACACAAACTGCTGCAACACAATCCCGAGATTGGTTCCGAGCACCGTTGCGACGATCATTCGAACACCGAGGGGGCTGATCCAGTTCTGAATGGATCCATTGTTCAGTCGCAACCAGGGAAGGAGTCCAACCCAGCCCCCACACAGTCGCACCGAAGCTGTTTGCAAAGGAGTCAGTGCACTGCTGATCAGAACCTCTCGGGCCAGAAAGGCACCTCCAAGACCGCTGACGACCGCCAACAGCGCCAGAACCAAACCAGCACCATCTCGCCCCATGGCATCTGATGGGCCGGCGACCAGAACGACAGAGCTAGTGACCATGGCCGCACCGATCCAGGCTTGCGGTGCAAGAACCTCACCCATCAGCACTACGCTGCCAAGACTGGCCAGCACTGGACCGATGGCTTCCACCGTGAGAGTTCGGCGCGTGCCCAGCCTGCGCAGGGTTGCCAGATAAAAACTGTCGCCCGCTGCAATCCCTACAACTCCGCTGAGCAGAAGCAACCCGACTGCTGGACCATTGCCCCCCCAGGGGAAGGTCAGCAAGACCGGTAAAAAAATGAGGCTGGCCATGCCGTTTTTCGCGGCATTCAGGGCCAGGGCTGATCCCTGGTTCGACAGGGAGCGCCAAAGTCCACTGGCCAGAGTCCATGCCAAAGCAGCGCCGAGGGCCGCGAAATGCCCCGTCATCGATGAATCAGCAGACTTGGCACAGCATGTCGCGATGATGGCCAATCCAATCCTGAGGTTCGTCGAGACGTTCTCCGGCCACTGGGCGATGAACCTTTAGACGAAGGTTCCTCGGATTGAGCTTTACGAGAAGCGCATTGCTTCTTCAAAGCCTTCCCTGGGCTTTTTTGTGCTGCTGTCTGTTCGGCAGTCATCGCCACCTTGGGGTTGATCTCCAACAGCACTGCTGTGGTGATCGGCGCCATGATTGTCGCTCCCTTAATGGACCCGATCCTCAGCCTTGCCTTTGGTCTGGCGGTGAGCGACGGCAAGTTGATTCGCCGTTCGGCCGTGACGGTGATGTTTGGCATGGCGGCGGTGGTCGGAACGGCTTCCCTGCTGAGCCTGATGCTTGGAATCAGCAACGTGCAATCGAAAATCATCGGCCGGACGTCGCCCAATTTGATTGATCTGGGTATTGCCGTGGCTGCGGCGGTAGCTGGGTCATTTTCGATGACCCGTGAGCGCCTTTCCAACTCCATTGCGGGTGTGGCCATCGCCGTCGCTCTGGTGCCACCACTGTGTGTGAGCGGGATCGGGCTGACGCTGGGCTCGGACATGACCGCTGTGTTTGGACGCGGCACCGTGGCCGGTTTGACCAATCAGATCGCAGAGGGGTCCTTTCTTCTGTTCCTCGCCAACCTGACCGGCATCGCCGTGGCCAGTTTGTTGGTCTTTCTGATTCAGCGTTATGGCTCCGTGAGCCGTTGCTGGCGCAATCTGGTCGTGTGGATGGGTTTGCTGGGCTGCTTTGCATCCCTCTGGGATCGTCACTTCATGACTTCAGCGTTCGGCAATACCTGGAAGCTGAATTCGAAAAAATCAAGGCCGGACAGATCAAGCGTCTGAAGGTGGCTGAGAAGAACCCGAGATTGTTGAGTCGCGTTCGCTTGCTTTACATCAATGTTCGGGTGAATGACAACATTGCCAGTGTCGATTTAGTACTCAATGCACCGGAAGATCTTCTCGATCAGGCAGCAATCACATCCATGCAGCAAAACCTTCTGAAGCGTTCCCTTCAGTTAGGGGTTGACGACATCGACTTCAACATCAGCATTGTTCCGAATCGGGTCTACCGGTTCGAGATGAATCCGGATCTCAAGAGTTGAGAACTGATTCAATCCGCTCTTGGCTGAGGGTCCACAGTCTCTCAGCCTTCAGAGAGTCGCTGGCTTCAGCGGATGGCTCCGTCTGTTCAAACCGGTGCAGCCCAGGCTTCACCAGCGTGTTGCTCCAGTAGCGGAAGCCACTATCTCCATGCTCCAAAACCAGTTGAACCAGACGCTCTCCTGCATTGTCGACCGATTCGGTGATCCGCAGAAGATCCCTGGCCACGAAACCGAAGAGTGCTTGACCGAGTGGATTGGCCCGACGGCTTTCCCTGAAGAAACCGCCTGATGCACGGGGAATCACAAGACCAGGACTCCAGCTGATGACAGGGAGCTCCGGATGCAGGTTCGCAGTATGAAGGCCCATCAGCATGTTGCAGAGCTTGCTGTCTTTGTAAGCCTTGTCTGCATCGAAGCGGCTGTTGCCATCCAGCATCGGCGCAGACGTGGTGCTGTCCAGCCCGCTGAGGTCACCCAGGCTGGCGGGGCGACCAACCCTGCCACCGCCGCTGGCGGGGCTATGAACCTCCGATGCCGTGATTACCAGGCGTGGGCTGGTGGATTGCAGCAACATCGGCAACAGCCGCATCAGCAAAAGCTGATGCGCGAGATGATTCACGGCCACCGTGAGCTCGAATCCCTGGGGGCTCCAGCGAGGCTGCTTGTAACCGGCGTATTGCAAACCGGCATTGAGCACTAAGCAATCAAGAGGTTCCGCACGACTTTGAACACTGCTGCAGAGCTGATCAACCGAAGCCAGATCCGCAAGATCCGCCAGCAACACCGTCGTTTGGGGCGCGACCCAATCCAGGGCCTCCCGGGCGCGTTCCTGGTTTCGGCAGACGAGTGTGAGTCTGTGGCCGGCCCGCTCCAACCGTTGAGCCGCTACACGGCCGATGCCGCTGCTGGCGCCGGTGATCAGCAGATGTTGGCCGTTAGTCATGGGAATGAATTTGGTAGGTGAATTGATCTCCATCCCGTTCGCTCACCACGAAAAGCCTTTGAAGTGCAGGGTCGATCGCCACTCCTTCGGACTTGCGCACTTTGGAGGATGGTTTATCCCCTTTGCGGTTCAGATCCAGCCTTTGAATCACACGATTGTTGGTCCAGTCGTAGTGGAAGAGGCACTGCCCTTTGTCACTGGTGATCCAGAACGTGTCGCGGCTGCTGTCGTAGCTGAGGCCAGAGAAATCGAGCTTGTCGATCGAAAGGCGGGGATGGCTGAACCCGTTGGACTCCGTCAGCAATCGGGAATGAAGGATCCGCCCCTGTGGAAGATCGATCTCGATTAACAAACCTGGACGACATTCCTTTACGACCACGATGTGACCGGATCGGGTGTTGAAGGTGATTCCCTCCAGCCCCTTGTTGTTTGGTCGTTTCGGGAAGTGCTCCGCGATGCTGGCGAAGTTCTCCATACCCACCAGCGGCTGTCGATTGATCTCGGCGCGAGCAGCGATGTCAAAGCTGATCACACTGTTGGTGTCCTCCTGGACCGCATACAGCTGATGGCCATCGCCACTGATGGCGATCCCTTCGAGGTCTTCAACACCGATGAAGAAGGACTCTTCGACCGTTACGCGGCTCTCCAGATCGAGCCGGAAAATGGCTTTGGTGTCATCGCTGACGGTGTAAAGAGCCGTGCCGTCGTGGTGAGGGTCAGCCCGGACGGTTCATTCAGTCCAAGAGCCCGATCAACGATGTGGTGCTTGTTGATCAGGCTGAGACTCAGCTTGGCCTCAGTCATTGGCACTGCATTGAAGAGATGCCGTTGAGAATGCTGGAAATTGGTCGAAGGGGCTATGCGACGTCTTGCGGTGTATTGCGGATCCCGCCGAGGTCACGATCCAGCCTTTGCCAAAGCAGCTGCAGCTTTGGGAGAAACAATGGCCCTTCGTGGTATTGGCCTGGTTTACGGCGCAGCCCAAACCGGATTGATGGGAGTGGTTGCTGACACCGTTCTGGAGCTTGGTGGTGAGGTGATCGGCGTGATCCCTGAAGCACTGATGGCGAATGAGATCGTGCATCCCCGCCTTACCAAACTCGAGGTGGTTGACTCGATGCATCAGCGCAAAGCGCGGATGCTCGAACTGGCAGACGCGATGGTGGCGTTGCCCGGTGGATTCGGAACCCTGGAGGAATTGTTTGAAGTTCTGGCCTGGCTCCAGCTGGGACTGCATCAAAAGCCCTGTGGCCTGCTGAATGTGGCCGGCTTCTTTGATCCTCTGCTGCGGTATCTCGACGCGTCAGTGGAGCAGGGTTTCCTGAATCCTCATCATCGCCAGCTGCTTCGACTCCACACCGATGACGATTTGTTGTTGCAGAACCTTCAGGAGCACGATCGATGCAGCGAACCATCCTGATCACTGGAGCCAGCCGCGGCATTGGCCGCGGTATCGCCGAGCGTTTATTGCGGGAAGGGCACCGTCTCAGCCTGGGATTGCGGCAGCCGGACCAACTCGTCGGCACTGTTCTCGATCATCCAGACGTGCTACGGGTGCGATACGACGCGAGTGATCCTTCGGCAGGAGATGCCTTTGTGCAGAAGACAGAGGAGATGTGGGGCGGTTTCGACAGCCTGATTCACTGTGCAGGCTGCCTGCACCGGACGCCCCTGTTGTTCGATGACGCCGCTGAACCGGAACTGGAAGAACTCTGGCGAATCAATCTGATGGGACCCTGGCGGCTGACACGGGCTGCGTGGCGATTGTTGAAACAGAGTGGCCGAGGGCGAATTCAGGTGCTCGTCTCAATGAGTGGCAAACGGGTCAAGGGCCGAATGACCGGCTACCCGGTGAGCAAATTCGGCTTGATGGCTCTCTGCCAGGCCATGCGCAATGAAGGTTGGGACGAGGGAATCCGTGTCACAGCGATCTGCCCCAGCTGGGTGGCGACGGACATGGCACTGGGAATCAGCACGCTCCCGGCTGAGGACATGACCCAACCCGCCGACTTGGCAGAGCTGTCCAGCAGCCTGCTTCGAGTTGCCAACACCGCCGTGCCGTTCGAGTTGGCGGTAAATTGCGTTCTGGAAGTCTGAGGTTCAGCTGCGCCGCAGCCAATACGGTGCCCCGCTGAACCAATCCCCAAGGTCGTCCTGATCTAGATCAAAACGGCTGTCTGGGTCTCGATCGTTTAAGTCCAGTTGATCGAGGAGAGCATCAACACCCTGCCCCGTCGTCAGCTGGTGGTGCTGCTGGCGTCTGCGTGCTCGGCGAAGCCAGGCTGCCACCGTTGGATCACGATCGGCCTGGCGTTGAAGATTGATCCGCTCCTCAAGAGTCACGTTCTGCCCCGTTGCCAGTCTCCTGAGAATTCCCTGAAGATGAAGCCGGGTTTCTGGTGTGAACATCGAGCATCTTCTTCGCTGCCCATGACTACCAACAGGCAAGGGTTGGTTGCCATTCCCTTGGGATTGTCTCCGGTTTGATGTGCTTTCTGGTTGTGATGTGACCTCAACTGCAAGTTTCGCTAACACTGAAATATTCGGTGAGCCGAACTGACTGATGTGTCTATTCGCCGCTCTTGGCCTGTTAGCACCACGCTTGATCCTGCTGTTGATGTGGTTGTTCAACAGCACATTTGTCATGCAGCCCTTCGCGGGCTTTGCAGTTCCAAATCCGATCCTTCCGGTGCTGGGACTGGTGATGCTGCCCACAACCACCCTTGGTTACTGCTGGGCAACATCCGCTTTTGGCGGAGTGTCGTCGTTCAGCGGGCTTCTCGTGGTTGCAATCGGACTGATCATCGATCTGGGCTTGATTGGCAATGGCCGTGGCGCTGCACGACGCTGAACGTTCATCGTTGAAACGCCCAACACAACAGCGCCACCCCTGGATGCGATGACATCACCCTGCCCGATCTGTGCATTGCATCAAGATCAGTGGTCGCGTGATCGCTATGAGATCCAGCGCAGTGGTCTGTGGGTGTTGCGCCATCACCCGACTCCAGCACCTTTGCCGGGTTGGATGCTGCTGGACACGCTGAGGCATTGCGCCGGGCCAGTGGATTTCACGACAGATGAAGCGATCGGTTGGGGAATCGCCGTCCAGCAGGCCAGTCAATTGGTTCAACAACTCACCCAATGCGATCGGATTTACGCCATCGCCTTTGGTGAAGGTGCTCAACACCTACATCTGCACCTGATTCCACGTTTGATCGCAGAGGATTCAACCAAGGCCTGGGCTGTGGCGGATCACTATCGGGCCGTGGAATTGAATGATCAACCCCCGGCTGACCCGGCCCAAGTGGAGGCATTGATTCTCAAAGCACGTCAAAACAAGATTGTTTTGGGTTGATTCATCAACTGTCTTCCATCAGGTGGTCCTGTATTCGCCTCTGCTTCTTGCAACAAGGATCTCCGGTAAGATCACCCACGGGCCAACCCAGCTGACGAAGGCTGCTGATCACACGTTTTTCAGCGTCAAAATACTGGTGTCCATAACTGCTCTTCAATCCCATTTCTTTCAACGTGAGCAACAGAAGACGTTGCTCACGTCGTGTACCGCGTCGATAGGCGACAACGCCAAAACCACGCTCTGCGTAGCAGCCCAGGCCTTGTTGCAAATTGTCGCTGTAGCCAATTGCCAGGGTGCTGTCGATGTCGCGCAAAACGGTGAACACCATCCCTTCGGGATGAGCCTCAAGGGTTTGAACCCTTTCGCTTAAAGCGATCACTGCCTCCATCGTGGGAGATTGAAGAGCTTTCTCGATCTGAACAAAATCCATGATCAGAACCCACCCGCGGCCAGCCGCTCTTCACAGGCTCGCTCATAAGAGCGAACTGCGGCAGAAGGGATTGAGCCATTGCTTTTTAACTGCCGTACCGACAATTCCACACACTGAAGAACAACACTGGTCAGCTCCCGGCCTTCGCATAGAGCCCAACCACGCAAGAGCACATGCAGGCTGGGAGGCACTGACACGGTGAGCTTGACCTGGTTTTCACGGGTGGCGGTTTTGACCATACCCTGAACCGCTGAGTAACCTTAAAGTAGCTCAGCAGTTACCTCCAAGCAACCCAGGAGGCTCCCCTGGGTAACCGAGAAGAATATGTCTAGCGACTCATAGTCATGGCATTCGGATGACCCCTGTGCACACCGGCCCATGGTGCCAAAACCAATCCGCGGTCAGCACAGTGCCACTTCCGCCTTGTTGGATCTATTGAAGAGACCTCTGCGCGATCAAAGCCATTCACCAACAATCCATCAAGAACGATTCATCCCACAGGAAAAGTCCGAAAAAGAACAAGCGATCTTTGCCGTTGAACAACCGAGTTTTCAGCGAGCATCTAATTGCCAACTAAGCAGAGGTAACTGAGTTGGTGACTCAGATCTGTTGCAACCTGCCAGAGATCTCAAGACCAAAGACAAGGCCGCTGGGCCATTGGTTGCCGAGACGAGAACAATCAGCCGATTGTCCGCCGACGCGACTCCTCTGCTGAAACTGTTGCGCCATCGGTCATGCGATGAGACTCCTCCGCGGAGAGAGGCCTGACCGCGGACATCAAGGCTGAATCAGTCCAATAATCCGGGCTATCGAACGTTCCCAAACGCAGTGGACAGGACGGACCAGATTTCATGCCCTGCTCCCTTAAGGGCTTTCAACCTACGCCGTCGGGTGACGACTCCCCATCCGTCCACCCTCAACTGTCGTTGAGCCACTGAGCTGTCCAACCTGATCGCCTGATCAGACAACGGCCGACAAGCTGAAGAAAGAGAAGTGAGAGACCGTCGCTTGGCGCTCCCCCCTGTCTTGGCTGGAGGGCTTTTTAGTGGAAGAAGAGGGAACAGGAATAGGGCGGGCGAGACCCACGTGGTTGGCCACCGTGCCGCAATCCGATGAGGGGCTGAACACAACTCAGGAGCTTGAAGTTGATCTCAACGGCTGGTTATGCGTTCTTTATGTAGTTGCAACCATTCGAAGCTCAGGATCTATAGCTTTGAATTTCTTTGCTGCATTGCTTTAGCATTCGAAACTGGAGATAAGACAGACAGAATCATTGCGGCAGCAAAGGCCTGAGCCCATGCCGCGCTTAAAGAGAAAGCTCCCAAGCTGACAGCACTAGAAAAAGGTATGCGGGAATCAATGCGTCGTGGTGGCCGCCCCGTCAGACATCAACGGACCACTCACTGATCAACAAGATCTTGATCCAGGACTGAGAGGCTGACAAGACTGGAATATAGCAACAATCATTAGAAACCGCTCCTTCAAATACATTTCCGGAAGTCATCAATTAATCAAGAAGATCCAGACTTAAATATTTTCTGAAAGAAGGACCTATCACCTGCAACGGCGAACATCTCGAAAGTGACTATCTCCAACCAACAGAAAGCTTCTTTTTAAAGATTCAAGGTTACTGAAAACAAATCGGACATATTAATTGCTGACATTGACCTACATTGAAAAATGATTATTGATCAAGATCGAGGCGGCGTTTGCTTGTTTTGCTGACCATCGGAGTTGGATTGAGGCTTAGCAGCTGCCTTGGAAGCCAAAGAGGCTTCAAGGCGTTGAAGCTGTGCTTCGCGGAGAGCTGCTGGAATACTCAGAGTGGGGTCTGTCATCGATTGGCTTTCCCGACTGCAGCTTGCACAAAGCGACGTACGGACGGAAGTGGGCCTTGAAATCCGAGAACGTGCAAAACATAAGAAGGCTGAGCCCCCAAGCCACTGGTGAAAATGCCTAGATCAGCAAC
This sequence comes from Synechococcus sp. AG-679-B05, assembly GCA_003210795.1. GTDB lineage: Bacteria > Cyanobacteriota > Cyanobacteriia > PCC-6307 > Cyanobiaceae > Parasynechococcus. The sequence goes on from QCUJ01000007.1 coordinate 28,699, forward strand.
CCGTAACAACGACGGTCACATAAGGCACAGATCTTCGACTTGAACGTCTATTCCAGGCAATTCACGCCTACTGACGCCCGCCCATCTGCCCGGAACGAACTAAACGCTGGCCTCCAGTGTCAAAGCAGAGCTCATACGCTTCTCTTCCTGGACGAGGAAATCAGCCCACATGCCCACAAGGAAGCTGAGTGTGTTCAGCGCACGAACTTGCTCCTTGGAACCAGGGCTCGTGTACTTGAAATCCATGAACACCTGATCAGCGACACGCTGTTGTTCTCTGCATCGATTGTCGATCGACATCGTTAGCTCTGCCTCTGAATGACTGGGATATCCGTGGGCTGTGCCAGAACATAGAGAACAGCGGATGTCAGCAGTCCGGCAGCCGCAACCAGTCCCCAGATGGCGGTTGAATAATCAGTCATCAGTTGCCACCAAAAAAGCCGAAGGTGACCTGACTCACAATGCCCTGTCCTGTGATTGCTTCAGTCAGCAGACCAATCACGAATCCGAGCATCGCCACGCGACCATTCAGACGCTCAGCGCCCTGGCGACGCTCAGACTGAATTTGCGCGGCAGCTGCAACCTGGTACCAGCTATCACCAGAGCCCGAAGTCATTACGTTTAAGCAGATGAAGAAACATTAAGCGCTCTGTTACGAGATGTAAATAGGCGTATTTGCCTGCCCCTGCCCGCCGGGGCCTTTTGTCTGGAACGCTTCTCACCTCTTCGTGACCAACAGATGAATGGGGAGAGCTCTGCGGAGTGGCCAGCTATCCCCAGCTTGATCGCTGAAACAACAACACCTCAGGCGCAGTAGGGCAGCCCCCTCTACAAACGGGGCTCAATTGCCAGCCGTCTGATCAGGGAAAGGACTGCGGAGACCGCGAGAAGAGGTTGCCCTTCCCGAGCGATGCGGTAGCTGCAAGGTAAAGCTCGTTCACCCATCTCCAGATGGGCCATACGCACTTGTTTTCTTCAGATTTAAACAGCGCAGAACGTTGTCTCCCGCGATCGCTCGCACGGGAGACGGGGTTCTGCCGGCCCTCGGATCGCTCTCCCGAGACCGTCGCGTGTGGATGAACTCCCCATGTCCGCGCCGCACAAATATGAAGGCCATTCGAAGGAATTGCAACCGATCTTTTGACCATTTCCTGGAACCCAAAAAATCCCCGCAAAGCCTCATGTCTTTGGTGTGGAAGAGCACGGACATCCGGCTCCAGGCATGACCAAAAACTTGTAGTCGCCTGCCTTCTCGGACTTTAGGGACGAGATGAGTGACCTGTTCAACATGACCACGGCGATCACCTGTCATCGGCGTTGGGCCGTGACTCAAGTTATCACCACGATGACAATGGCTTAGGACAAAAAACCCTGCCAATGGCAGGGGAGATTGTTGAAGCGTCTGAGGCCGTGAAGACAGATTCAGCCAAAAATGCCGAAGACCTGCTGAATAATCCCTTGGCCAGTGATCCACTCTGTTGCCAAGCCAATCGCCAGACCGAGCATTGCAACTCTGCCGTTCAGCTTTTCAGAAAAGACCTTTGCGGGATCTGGAGTGTTGGACATAAAAAAAGAAGCTAGTCCGATCAATGTAAAGAGATGTAAAGAAGACTTGATGTGTTATTTGTTACGCGCTGGCCTTGGAGTCCCAGGTTGTCGAGGAGCGAGAGGTCCGCAGGAGATGCTTTAGTGAACATGTGGGCCTCCTCGCACAAGGATCCACACCTCACACACATCGAGCCCCTCACAAAGGGGCTTTTTTGTACTCGATTGGCGGACGATTCCACGCTGGATTGAGCTATGGCTTACGGCATCAATTCAGTCGTGAGAATCAAAATCCCCCCAGATCAACTGGCATTCATTGGTTCTGGAGGAAAGCAACAGGACCATATCTTTGCCGTGGGCGTTCAGACCGGTCTGCTCCCGCACCAGATCTGTACTGGCGAGTGCCAAGCCGCCTGTTTCCGTAAACAGCACAGGCAGCGAACCGGGATGACCGCGCATCCCCTGCAGATCGAGAGCCTGCCTCACAGCGCGCTGAGCGCGATCGGTTCCCAGCCGCTCGACGAAGGACGGCCAAAGGTGATTGACGGGCACTAATGCCGCAAAGTCAAGCTGGGAATCGGGCATTACGACGGCAGCAGTGCGATCGCTTCAGAAATCATCTGCGGAGTCACCGCAATGGTCTCCAGGGGATCGACATTGTCCAGATAAGCGTCGAAGGAAGCAAATCGCTCGACCTTCGGATCTGCACCATCGGCTCCGCAGGCTTCCAACCAGTTGCCGTCTTTCGGTTTGACCGCCAAATAAGCCTGAAGAGCTTCCTCGAGATCACCGCCATCCCCGATGCCTTCCCCATGCCAGATCGCTTCGAAGAATTCAGACATGTGGAAAGGAACGGAAGGGCGCTGGACGCACTGAAGAAGCGTATCGGGACGATTAAGCGACTTTTCCGAACCCACCGCGACGTTGCTCATCGAGATGAAGGATGTGCTTGCGCTCGGAGTAGTACAGCTCCTGATAACGCAGGGCATCACTGTTGAGATTGTCAAACAGTGTCTGAATGCGTACCTCCATGTCGGTCCCAGCGTCTGGATCAGTGTCCGCGGAGGAGGACTGCTCTATCAATACAGCGATGCAAGATTCAAGGGTCTGCAGCCGTTGGCCTCCCCACGCCTCGAGCAGATGTCGACATCGCTTGAGACTTTTCTGACGTTCCAGCAGCGCTGTGATGCCTCGCAACTGCTCCAACGGCTCGGCCAGAGCCAGGCGCTGGAGTTCGCCAGGTTCCAGCAGAGGCGTCAGGCGGGACACCAGTGCACTGTTCTCCAACAACAACTGATCGGTTAGCAAGCGGGGTAGGTCCAGATTGTCGAGACCTTCGCCGGATTCATCACCGCGACTGATGGCCTCCAGTCGTCCTTCGCCGATGTTCGACTCCTCGAGCTCAGTGAGTGCTGCCCAGAGATGACGATGATGTGGGATGGCGAAATCCTCCAGTTCACGCTGCCGGAGCTCCTGCCGGATGGTGGGACGGTGACGGGGGCAATGGAGATAGAGCCGAAGGAGATCGGCTTCACATCGTTCGCGCTGACTGGTGTCTCCAGGTTGCTCATGGCGGCTGGAACGTCCATGCCAGCGCTGGCCCTTGACCTGCTGCCGTAAATCCTCCTCGAGCTGCAGCGCCAAACGGCCCTGCCCACCGCTGAGCCGTTCAGCCACCCGTTGCAGGTAGTGGGTGCGAACAGCGGACTGCGGCAGTTTGCCCAGCAGATCGACCAGCGCCGCGACCGCCTGCTGGAACTGATCAGCCCTGGAGAGATCACGTTCCGCAAGAGCCTGCTCGATCTGCCAATCGAGCCAGAGCGGAGCCTGATCGAGAAGTGCCCGGTAGTCGCCAGCACCATGATCCTTGAGGAACTCATCCGGATCCTTGCCGGAGGGGAGATGGAGAACCCGCAGCTCCAGTTGGCCCTGCAAAGCCAGCTGCTCCACCTCACCGATGGCACGGTTGGCAGCGCGAACACCTGCTCCATCGGCGTCGAAATTGAGAACAATCCGCTTGCCATCGCTGACGCGACAAAGCTGGGTGATCTGTTGACTGCTGAGGGCGGTCCCCAGAGAGGCCACAGCATTGGTGATGCCAGAGGCATGCAGCGCAATCACATCGAAATAGCCTTCGACAACAACGGCGCGGTCGTCCTTGCGAATGGCATTGGTGGCCTTGTCGAGTCCGAAAAGATGCTTGCCCTTCTCGAACAGCTCCGTTTCAGGAGAGTTGAGGTATTTCGGTTCGCTGCCATCGAGGCTGCGACCACCGAAGCCGATCACACGACCCTGGCGATCGTGAATCGGCACGATCACACGATGGCGGAAACGGTCGTAAAAACCGTTGCCTCCCTTGCGAGGAACCACAAGCCCGGCAGCTTCCAACAGCTCGGGCGAACACCCTTCAACCTGCTGAAGATGTTTGAGCAGACCATCCCACTGGTCTGGGGCATAACCGAGCTCGAACGTCTCCTGAGTGGCCATGCTCAGGCCACGGGTTTCACTCAGATAAACCTGAGCCTGCTGACCGGCAGGACTGAGCAACTGGGTGCGAAACCAGCCAGAAGCGAGAGCCAGAACGCGCTGTAGCTTCTCCCGTCGTGAAAGCTGCTGTCGCAGACGCTCCTGCTGAGGACCATCAACGGTCTCAACCGGGACCTGATAACGCCGTGCCAGATCGAGAACCACATCACTGAAGCTCTGCCTCTGAAACTCCATCAGGAACTTGATGGAATTTCCGCCAGCACCACAGGAGAAGCAGTAATAGAACTGCTTGGCGGGGGAGACCGTCATCGAGGGCTTGCTGTCGTCGTGAAACGGACAGATGCCCACAAATTCACGGCCCTTTTTCTTGAGCACGACGTGCTCACCAACCACATCAACAATGTCCGCCCGTTCCTTGACGGCGTCGATCGTTCGGGGATGGAGCCGGGCAGTGACCATGGTTCCATTCTGGGAAGTCGCAGGATGCCGTCAAACAACCCGGAGCAGAAAACGAAAAATGGATGATCAGAGCCAGCACTGGTGGCAAACCTCAGAGATGCAGGGGGGAAGGGCTCTGATCCTGAGCTCGCTTGCCTTCAGCCTGATGACGATCTGCGTCAAGCAGCTGGGTGGAAGACTGCCCGTGAGTGAGATCGTTCTGATGCGATCGCTGGTGAGCATCGGACTCACCGGTGCGGCGATGCGGATCTATGGCATCAGTCCACTGGGCAAAAACAGACGTCTGCTGCTGATCCGAGGTCTTTCTGGAAGCATCGCGTTGCTCTGCTTCTTCGAAGCCATCACCAACCTGCCATTGGCATCGGCAACGGTGCTGCAATACACCTACCCAACGTTCACGGCAGCTGCTGCGTGGTTGTTGCTGAGGGAAAAGTTGCGTCGAAGAATTGCTCTTGCCGTTTTGCTGGGCTGGGTTGGGGTGATCTGCGTGATCCAACCGCCATGGATGGGAGCAGATCTGGCGGGGTTGCCGCTGAAACCAGTACTTCTCGGCGTAGCGGGTGCTCTGTTCACAGCACTGGCATACGTCAGTGTGAGACGACTTTCGTCAACGGAACATCCACTGGTGATCATTCTGTACTTCCCGTTGGTCTCCGTTCCGCTGACACTCCCGGCAGTTGTTCAGAGCGGGGTCTGGCCGTCAGGGCTCGACTGGTTTTGGCTGTTGGGAGTCGGAGTCTTGACCCAATTGGGTCAGATCTGGGTGACAAAAGGGCTCAGCTGCTTGCCTGCTGCCAGAGCCACATCCTTGAACTATGTGCAAGTCGTTTTCGCAGCCACATGGGGATGGATTTGCTTTGAAGAAGGGGTTACATCCCTCAGCTTTTTGGGCGCATTCCTGGTGTTAGTGGCCTCATGCATCAGTTTGTCTGCACGACGATCCTGATCAACTCACAGGGAGACCCAACGGATACAGCAACCAGTGCTGAACATCGTCACCTTGCCCACCGACAGGCCTGGCCAGAGTCCAACCATCACCACGTTGGCCACGCTGCAAATACAACTCAAAAGCACTATCCACCCGAATGGAATCCTGCGGAAGCTGCCAATCAAAACTGCCCTCGAGATGAACAAAACGCTCACTTTCAACCTGTACATCGTCATGGTGAGTCACCCGAACGCGACTGACCTTTGGAATATTGGTCATTGGGTCTAGACCCAGACTCTCTGAAATAGATGCCTGAGTAGCGATAATCTGCGCCTGGAGAGCTTCAATGACAATATTTCTTGGAGGCTGAGAAGTCCATGAACAAGAAATTAATAGAAGGGAAATTAAAAAGAGACTGACAACACTTCGACCAATAGAAATTATGGAAATGTTTGCAGACATCAGCCCACTTCAAAAACTGAATCATCAGAGCTCTGGGCAAGCAAACCTAGATTTGTATCCGAGGGATTGGAATCACTCGCAGGCGAAGATCTGACTGAAGAAATCACAGAAATCGACATTGCCAGAACACCGGTTGTCGCTGCACGAGGCAATGTAAGGATTGGATCAATCGCCAGGAGAAGGACAAGAACAGGAGGGGCGGGAACCTGAAAGTAGAGTAAAGCAACTGCAATGGTTGGGACAGTTGCAACACCTGTTAATCCAGCAGCCGAAATACCGGTAACGATACCGAGCGCTGCAACTTCCGCCAGCCTAAATGGCGTAAGTGCAACATCATAAAGATTTAGAGCAAAAATAATTGCTATCACGTTGTAAGTAACATTGCCAAGCCGAGCAATTAACAAACTCAATGAAGCTGAAGCTTCCACCTCAGATTCATCTCGACCCATCGATTTCAGAGTTTGGAACATCAAAGGGTATGCCGTCATACTACTGCCTGTAGACAAACTGAGCAGGAAAATAGAATCAACAGGATTCACATTCAGGCCGGCTCTCTCTCTGGACGAAGTGAAACGGCGAAAGACAAGTCTTGAGACTCCAAGGGAAGCAACAGCCGTCAAGAAAACGCAAATAGTGAAATTAAGCAGCGCAACCACGATCTCAGCATTAATCGTTGAAACTGCTCCTGCAATAAGACAAATAAGGACAAGCGGAGCAAGATTAAGAACGATATAGAGCAACTGAACGGAAATAGTGTTAACGCTACGCAGCAAAGTGATTAGCGGCTGCGTAAGATCTCGCTTCAAACGAGAGATCGCAAGACCTGCAAGGATCGATCCGCTGATAACTTTTAAAGTTTGCCCAGAAGAGGCATCAGCAAAAATATTACTTGGAATGATGTTTGCAATCCAAAGGCTATTAACCGTTGATTCAACAATGGGTATTTCTCCAACACGAATATCGGTTACGTCTAACATAAAACGGCCAATCGATAACTTTGCATCAGGAGAAAGAACTCCGGGAGCTTGGTACAGTGAAAGCAAGAGCGCAAGTACCGAGCCAAACAAAAGAGCGATAGACAAAGACACCACAAATCGACTCGAAAAGCGAAAACGATCCTCTCGACTACGCTCAGATACGCTAAAGATATTGGCAATTGATATCATTACAGCAGTCAGCACCAAGGGTATTGCTGGAAATGCGATGATCTGAACCATCGCCACTCCTGCATCATTAAAAGTAGCAGCAGTCGAGGGAGGAATAAGCCTCCCCAAGATAATCGAGAAAGGAAGGATGTAAAAGAAGAAATTGCGCGGTTTTCGAAGTAACGGAAGAATGGCAAATATCCGTTGATAAATGCTTTTTTCAGACGGAGTTGTGGCTGTCATGAGTCGGAAGGAAGATAAAAGGCTTGGAAATCATCAAGAATATTCTTATCGGATTTAATTCCACCCCATTCACGTTTTAGATAATTATCTAGAAAATCAGAAAACCCAACCTTACCTTTTTCAGACAAATATATACTTTTCCGATCAATTATGTCGTCAAAAAGTATTGGCACAAATTTCAAGGACAAAACAGGTTTCTCATAAACAATCGGTTTTATTTCAGTCGCATCACGATAAATGGCATCAATTTTTGGACCATCAGACTTGGCGTCGTGATTTGTAAGAGCTTTTTTTGCTGCAGACCAGTTCTTAAAACCAACAAACTCAGCATTCGGAAAATTTGCCCTGCTTTCAGTTTCCCAGGTAGAGTTTTCAATCGACCCAACCCTCATCTTGGCATTTCTTAGAACATCGCCAAATTTTGGATCATCTGGATCAGTACCTAGGGATGAAATAAAACTACGGTCAGCCAAAAGTGCATGCCGAAAACTTAAATATTGAATAGGGAAAGCATCAAATAGACGTTTATATGTAAGGCCCAATTTGCCAATCGCAATATCGAAATCATCAGCACCAACTCGCTGAACTAATTCGTTAAAGCTTGTGGATGAACGATCGAACTGAACGTCAACGCCCAGCTTTTCAGCCAATCCGGTTGCCAAGTCAACATCGTAACCCTGTAAATCATCAGAGCCAGGATCCAGATAATAAGCAGGTGGAGTGTTATAAGGAGGTAAGCCTACTTTTAAAAAGCCACGCTGTTGAATTTCATCAATAAAACTGTTTTCAGCGGCACAGACCTGCAATGGAAACAAAAGGAATACAGCACAAAGAGCTGTTAACAAAAAACGCAGAAGAAGCCGAAACATATGTGGCAACGAGGTGCTAGAGAGCCTAGGATCATTTTAAATTCTAGGTCGCGATTTAACCTTTGGCAATCAATGATTTCTAATAAAATAAAAGCTAAAATTTTGGTTGCATGTCCAGCAAGGTATCTGATCTCAAGCCGCAACGAAGTGATTGAACAGCAACTAAGTCTGACAAACTAAGATTACCCAAATTAACAAAGGATCCAAAGCGTTTTAATAAGAAAGTCTGTACAGATTTAATGGGAGCCTCAAACAGTAAACTGTCAACAGGAATAACAGATGTGATCGTGTCCATGACAACAGCATCAACATCTCCTCCTGTTGAAACATAGCCGGAACGGCCTGATTCACGTGACTCTAAAATGATCAGAGAAGCTCCTGCCTCTGCAGAGAGCTCACAATGGGAGAGCCAGTGTGTAGGTGTTAATTTTTTAGCTGGATCAGATGATTTACGACCAACCTCACTCATAACAAAATAGTCGGAAGATAAAGTTCGAATGAATGAAGAGTAAAGATGATCTTCAATATCAATCGTACCGCGACTTAATTCAACACAATCAAGACCAAAGGAGAGAAGATGTCTGGCGAAATCATCGAAATTATAATGATGAATCATATACTCAAAAAAAGTACCTCCTAGCAGTGGGCGAATATTGAGCCGATCGCATAGATTCTTTTTGAGAGTGAACTCTGGATCAATTAATGCACTTCCCCAGCCAAACTTAATAAAATCAATATACTGATTATAGGAATTCAAATAAGATTCAAAGACAGGATATGGCATGCCAACTTCAAGAACATGATTTATAGAGTGAAGCTTATTGAGATGATTGCTTGGCATATTATCTTTATGAATCGGAGGCCCCATCGAGCTCGTTATACTTTGTGTTTGATTCAATGATATTAGCTGTTAGCAATGCAACACATATTATGCCAATAATTCCAAATGAAATTGCAAGAACTTTACCCAAAGAAGTTGTTGGAGTAATATCTCCGTAACCGATTGTTGTCATTGTGACAATGGAGAACCAAAAAGACCTAACAATTGATCCAAAATGTTCTGAATCATTATTCCTTTCAATAATATAGATTGAAAAAGCCATTAGATAGGTTACGATTGAAAGCAGTACCAAGGGAAAGAATGTATAAGCTGGAGAATCCGTTAAAATAAAATAGATACGCTTAAGTACGACCTGAAAACCAGAAAAATAGGTTGCCAGGAGCGATTTAAAGATATAGATACCGATCGCGATAAAAGAATCATTTGGAAAGTATTCTGTCACCAACACAAATACAATCAAAAGATCTATCAAGCCATATTTAGAAAAAAACCCCTTAGCAAAACCTAACCATGAATAATCATACCGTGACCATGTATTGGCTAGCTTCCCAACATAATCAGCTATAAAAAATATTTCTATGAAATTAAGAGCAGCATCAAGGAATATTTGCCCTTTATCAGTATGAAATACAGGCTCAGTACTCAATGCAATTTGAGCAAGAAGCAAGACAATGACACTATTGAGAATTAGTGAATAATTATTCCCAGGAAGGCTTCCAGAATAATCTCCAAAGTACCAAGGATCTGAATTTTTATATGACATTAATCAAAGAACACCACGCTTAATAACAAACAATCGAAGTATTGACCAAGATCCTATGGTGACTTTCAAAGCAGCAATGATATTCAAGGCTGGTATATATATAATAGGTGGTAAAGACGCGAAAATTGAGGAAGGGTATAGAAAAGAGCAGAACGTCGCCAAAGCAACAATAATAAAACATGCAACAGCAAATTTTTCAAATGCTGGAGCATTTGCCTTGAAATAAAAATTCTCTACTTTCTGTAATCGTCCAGTCACCATTAGCAAAGTAATCGAGGTTGCCCCAGCAACACCAGAAGCAAATCCTCCACCTGGCGTCAAGTGACCTTTTAATGCGAGATCAAATGCAAGAAAACAGCTTAACAAGGCTGCAAAATCTAAAAGAAGACAGACTACTGGATCATTTACACCCACAAATTGCTCCTCCGAGTCTTCCTCATGAAGCAATATTTTTACTCCCAACCCTGCAATAGTAAACACAGTAACCTCACCAATTGTATCAAAAAGTCTGGTAACTAAAATAACGGAAGTAACCGCATTAGGAATATTTGTATAAGAAGTTAGGTACGAAACAATTGATTCAGTATCTCTTGCGAGGGAATCATCTCGTGTAAACAATATCATCAGCATCACTGATGTAATTGCAACTAAGTAAAGAAGAGACTTAAAGAAATCAGCGCTTAAGTCTAATCGAGGAAGTCGCCTAATAATTGAATTCATGACACAGGAGGAATCTTGGTGAATGTAAGATCGTTGGGCAGTAAATTAATATCAACAACATCTTGAACATCGATCAAAAGGCTCTCAGCTTCAAAGTACATAGTTTTTTCCATCAAAAGTGCATGTGGAGAGCCCGATGATTTTGAAGATGACAAGAACTTAAAATTCTGTTCATCATCTATCGAGAACTCTTCATCTTGGTAAATAACATTTAAATGCAATTCACCAAAAATAGATTTCAAATAATCTTTATTGCCGGGAGAAAGGGATGCGTTTTTATCAATAATAACAATTACAGAATAACATGAACGAATGGTGACAATGTACAGCAAAGACGAAAGTAATGTGCCGACCATAACCTCAGTTAGTGCAACATCTGGAGCCCCAACAAGAGCAAAAATCAGTGCTGCAATACTACCCAAGAAGGAACGATAGATTAAACTATTAATCGGTGAAGAAGATCGTATTAGAAGAATCCCTAAGACAGGGAGCAAAAGCTCAAAAGGGAAAATGAGCGCCGTGCTGGTAAATGACTCACTCATGATGGCCGATCAGAAATGTTGCCAAGGATATAACTGAAAATAGTGTTCCATAAAGACAAGGAAATTGCCGTGACGAGTAGTAAAGGCCAATATTGGGGTGCTAGAAGCAATAATGCAACCACGATCAATAGAGAACCGACACTATCTGCAACCGTAAGGGTATGCAACTTATAAAAGATAGAATGTTCTTTATTTAGAATTGGAAGTGTGCCCCAAATCCAGAAATAAAGGCCTAACGATAGGATTGCGTAAGAAACAAAGGTAATTGTCATGATTCAGATCCTCATCTCAAGTAGGGAAAGAATAAGCATGCCAGCATCACCAACAATTAAAATAAAAGCACCAATACAACCAATCATCCAATCACCCCTAAATATTCCAAAAGCTATAATCATAAATGCTAGTTTATTGCCAAAGCTGGAAGCATATGCAATTCTCTCAGTAGTAGAATTAGTTCTAGAAACTGCAAGTACAGGAACCAAACTAATCAAAAGCATGACATAAATAACGACATATTGATAAGAGTCGAGTCGAGCAACTGCCGAATTAATCATTTGTTGCTCTCCTTGGGTTTGACTTTAGCTTCAACTTCTGAAGCTGAGGCAACGAGATGAACTCTCCAAGCATCTGAATTTTCACGACGGGTCACTAAAGACATTGGTGTAAATGTTATTCTGAATAGATCGAAAAATTCAGCAAATTTAGAACCACTTGTAGCTCTAATATTTACTTTTTCTTCTGTGAAGTTATCAATAGGATCATTTATTAACATCAATTCAAAACATTCTTTCATCATATCGTATGGAAGACGAAGTATGAGGAGAATTTCAGGAATAAGAGCATGCATCTTCAATCGTCGGAAGTCTCCAAAGGGGATGAGAAAGCAAATAACTAAACCTATTAACAAATTTGTTGTCTCAATACTGGAAGTGACCAAACACCAGCAGCAGATTCGGAACAGTAGAACAAGAGTAAGCCTGGTAAAATTTGCCATTAAATCTTGAGATAAATTAGGTTGGCAAGTAGTAAGGCTGCAACCAAGAAGGGTGCACCCACTAGATCTAATGTACGAGTGACAGGCTTAACAAACTCGTCAGCCTGAATCCCAACAACTGAAACAAAGAGAATTCCTCCAAGAATTGCAGAAACGATCGCGGACTGAACTGCAGAGAAGGTAAAGAGGTCTGGTGCTGCATTTGAAGCAAGGATCAAACCAACGACTGATAAAATTAAAATATAATTTTGTGATGAAGAAAATAGATCTGAAAGATTTTTAGAGGCACGGGGCAAATTTAAGACTAAGCGAGCATAAGGTTGACGAATAAAGTCTTTGATCCGATCAAAAATCAAGCGTGCGTAGACAGTTGAGGTGAGTAATGCAGCGGTTGTATAGATAATCTTTGCTTCATAAGGAATATCATATTTTATCCAGTTTTTAGTAATGAATCCTGCTAGGAAGGGGAACCCCATGATGGACAAACTGGCAACTACAAATACAATTACTCTTAGAAGTTCATTTGTTACTGATAGTTTTGAAGGCGTATTATTTGAGCTAGTAATAGCCGAGGAATCCAAATTTTCATCGGCCTTTCTTGAATAGAGAGTCGAAAATAATAATGCTTTGCAAATTCCATGCTGCATCGCATAGCTGCATGCATAAGTTGGAGATAAAATTGCAATTCCAAGCTGAGAAACTGAGCTCCATCCCAGAGCACGGCCACTGTCACGTTCAAAAACAGCGTAAATGGCAGCAATCACAGCACTGATAACACCAATCACAATCATCGAGTCACTGATGGGATTCAAGATCTGACTCATTCGTGCGATGGGAGCAATACCTGCACAAGTGACGCAACCTGCCAGTACAGCTGACGATTGAGAATTTGCATGGGAATAGATATTGGGGACCCACAGACCACAAAGAAATACCCCTGACTTCGTTAGCAATCCGGCAACAATGAGACAAAGAGCTGTTTCTGGAGCTTTGACTAAATCCTCCAGTAGAAAACTGCCAGTAAAAGTAAATGCTTGTACCACACCAATCAGATAAATCAACATGGCTAAGCCGCCACCAATCAGATACTGAAAGGAATTGAATAGAGACTTTCTATCATTACGGTCAGCTATCAACAAAAACGCTGAAAAACCAAGTAGTTCAAGGGATATGAACATACTCACCAAATCAACGGTTGTAAAAGATATGAGCAGTGCGCTAAGCAACACAAGGCAAATCTGGTAATAATAATGCGTGAATTTTTTAAAAAATAGTCCGAAAACTATTAGCAAGGTGATGCAACTTCCAAAAATAAGCGGAAAACTATAGGAATCAACTGAAAATTGAATGCCACCTTCGCCAACCAAGGTAAATTGATAGGCAATATCTCTGCCAATATAATTCAAACTACTTGCAGCATATCCCAGCAACATCACGACGCTGAGCGGAAAAGTGATTTTAGGTATCACACAGCCCACAAATCCCAGCAAGGCTGGGAGAAAGATTAGAAAGGGGAAGAGTATTTGATAATCAATCATTTCTCTAGGTCTCGATAACGCAACATGGGAGATCGACGACCCAGGCGAAGAGCAATCGCACAAAGCAAAGCCTGGGTTGCAAAACCAATCACAATGGCCGTTAAAATGATTGCCTGCGGATATGGATCGGAGTAAGAGCTATATCGACTGGCCGTCACAATTGGCGTCTGGGAACCAGCCGAAGCAGCGATCAGAACAAAAATACTAATCGTGGCAGTGTCAATAACATCCAGTGATAACAATGAGCGAAGCATTGTTTTCGAATTCAATAAGCCAAAACACCCAATAACAATCAATACGACCATTGGGATCAGTCTTAGCTTTTCTGGCGTTAAATCCATCAAATAAAGCCAACTCATCAATACTAGTTGGCAAGGATTAGTCGTCAAGTCAATGAAAACCTTTGTTGCCGACGGTCAAACGCACTGTTTCGACTACTATTATGTAACGGGCGAATTTCGATGATCGGTTGGCTGAAGGGAGACATTCGGCACAGACTTCAACGGGGGAATCGCAACCAAATTCTCCTTGCTTGTGCAGGAGTGGGGTATGAGATTCAGCTAACTGAGCGCGACTGGCAACAACTTGAGACGGGCCAGGAATTGGAGCTCTGGATTCATCAGTCGATCAGCGCTGACAACTTGCAATTGTTTGGATTCGGCTTGATTTCAGAACGAGATCTCTTTCGCGAATTGATCAGCGTTAGCGGTGTTGGACCACAAGCCGGCATCGGGCTTCTGAGTGCATGTGGCTTCAACGAGCTTGTTTCAGCGTTGGTGCAATCCGATATCAAGACGCTTTGCCGGGCTCCTGGTGTGGGCAAACGAACTGCAGAACGCCTAAGCCTTGAACTGCGCTCAAAACTACTCAAAACCTCCGCTGATCTCACTGAGAGCCTGACTGAAATCTCTGGGACACAGCCGCAATTGATCAGCACACTTGAGGCCCTGGGCTATGAAGCCGCTGAGATCAGCAGGGCCATCAAGCTCATTCGCTCACGGGGAACAGCCTCGCCCGATGACGACGAGGAAACCTGGCTACGCGAGTGCATACGGGCGATGTCGGAGGATGGTCCCTGAAGGAGTAGTGTGGTCCTTGGCAACAACAAGGCCTCCCCCCGCGCATGTCGTTAGATACCACCGAAAAGCAACAGCTGATCAACACCCATCAGACCCACGGCACCGACACCGGGTCCGCAGAGGTTCAGGTCGCCATGCTGAGCGAGCGGATCAACCGTCTCAGCAGCCACCTCCAGAACAACATTCACGACTTCTCTTCCCGTCAAGGATTGTTGAAGATGATTGGTCGTCGCAAGCGTCTGCTGGGCTACATGCGCAGCAAAAGCGAGCAACGCTACGTGGATACGATCGCCAAACTGGGAATCCGCGGCTGATATCAGCGACAAACCATGCCCGACAAACGCAGTTCCCTCCCCTTTGAGCCCAAAGGGTCGAAGCAGGGTTCGGGCAACAAAGACACCAAGTCAGTCTCCACCGCAGTGAAGCAGGAGGCAATTCCTCGCTACGTGGCCGATCGGATGGCTCGCAGAGTCGCCGTTTTTACTGGTTTGCCCACCGTTGCAGGCATGGGGGTCTTTGTTGGCAGTTATCTTCTGATCACCCAAGGTATTGCCGATATTGCACCTGGATTAACTCTGGCAACCTCAGGAGGGTTCTTCCTCTTAGGTCTGGTGGGCCTGAGTTTTGGTGTTCTCAGTTCCAGCTGGGATCCGGATCCTGGCAGTGTTCTGGGATTTGAAAATCTAAAACCAAATCTTCAGAGAATGAAAGAGACTATCCGTGCCGCCAAAACAAAGAACCCGTCGGATTAATCAGTATTGAACCGGTGAACTGGGCTCTCCTGATCAGCTCAACACCATGTTTTCGCTTCGACGTGCTTTGAAATCCTGCTTCAGAAGGGAATCAACAGCAGCTTCCGCATTGCGAACACAGAACTGAGGCCCCAGGCGCACATATCGAATCGAAGCGCCATCGCTCACTTCAGCGATCACCGGAACCTTCACACCGAGCTCGTCTCTCTCAGGGCGATGCAGATTAAGGCATTCGCGAAGCTTGTGCTGAACTGCAATGTCACTGGCCTGGGCCGAAGGAAGCTCCACCAAAAGAAGATTGAGCTCATCAATCGCGCGACAATCATCGATGATCAATTGAACGCGCTCATCTCGGCGATCCACCCCGGCCCAGACCAACAAACGCGCTTCTGCCATGAGGTGATCCGCAAGGCGCGCGTAGCTCTTGGGAAACACCACCGCTTCACAGCTTCCTGTTAAGTCCTCCAACTGAAGAATCGCCATACGATCGCCCTTTCGGGTTGTCACCTGACGCAGTTCCGTGATCATCGTGATGGCGCTGACTTTGGTTTTGTCAGGCTGTTCTTCAAGGGATCCGAGACCGATTGGAGCCAGGAGCCGTGACGATGGCGTCAACTGTTTCAACGGATGATCGGAGAGATAGAAGCCAACCAGTTCTTTTTCAAGACGAAGCTTTTCGGTCGGTGGATAATCTCTGACGGGTGCCGCTTTGGGGGCCAAACTCAGATCGGCAGGACCATCATCATCAGCTGGGGCCTCCATCAGATCAAACAGGTTGCCCTGACCACTGTCTCTGTCTTTGGCTCGAGACGAAGCCCAGTCGAGCAGAAGCTCAAGATCTGCCATCAGCTGGGCGCGATTGGCCTCAGGATCGAGAGCATCGAGCGCACCGGAGTGAATCAGTGATTCAAGGCCTCGCCGATTCAAGACTGACGATGGAATCCGATCACAAATATCAGCCAGGGAACGGAACGCACCATCCGACTGACGCTCAGCAATCAACTGACGGATCGCACCTTCGCCGAGATTGCGGACAGCCGAGAGACCAAAAAGGATGCGATCGCCATTTGGGGTGAAATCCGTGAGAGAGGCATTGACATCCGGCGGCATCACCTCGATACCCATCGCATTGCAGTTGGAGATGTAGCGCTGCACCTTGTCGGCAGCACCTGCATTCACCGTGAGCAGAGCAGCCATGTAGGCCACGGGATAGTGAGCCTTGAGATAAGCGGTTTGATACGTCACTGCGCCATAGGCCGTTGAATGGCTCTTGTTGAAGCAGTACTCGGCGAAAAGAACCATCTGATCAAACAATTCGTCGGCGACCTTGTCATCCACACCCCGCTCAGCAGCGCCTTTCACAAAAATGCCTCGGTGTTTCTGCATCTCCGACACCTTCTTTTTACCCATCGCACGACGGAGAAGATCGGCTTGACCCAGCGAATAGCCCGCTAAATCCTGAGCGATCCTCATGATCTGTTCCTGATAAACCATGATCCCGTAGGTCTCACTCAGGATCGGTTCAAGGATTGCGTGAGCGAAATCAATCGCTTCACGACCATGCTTACGGTTGATGAATTTCGGGATCAGTCCGGCATCAAGTGGGCCAGGCCGATAAAGGGCAAGGATGGAGGAAATATCTTCCAGAGATGATGGCTTCAGATCACGCACGATCTGACGCATTCCGCTGGACTCCAGCTGGAAGATTCCCTCCAGATCACCACGGGCCAAAAGGGCAAACGTCTCTTCATCTTCCGGTGGAAGCCTGTCGGGATTGACACGTGTGCCACTACTGACTTCAACCAATTCAAGAGTTTTCTCAATCATCGTGAGGTTCTTCAACCCCAGGAAATCCATCTTCAGCAATCCCATGGATTCCACATCTTCCATGAAGTACTGCGTGATGACCTGACCATCGTTGTTGCGCTGCAACGGCACAAGTTCATCGAGAGGGTCAGCTGCAATCACAACCCCTGCTGCGTGCACACCGAAGGTCTTGTTGGTTCCTTCGATCCGCATTGCCATATCCACCCAACGCTTCACATCCGGATCAGCCTTGTACTTCTCGCGGAATTCGGGATTCGGAGACTCATCGCCGATCATCGCCTTGAGCTTGGCAGGCTTCCCCCGAACAACGGGAATCAACTTGGCGAGCCGATCGGCATCGCCGTAGGGAATATCAAGCACACGGGCGACATCCTTCAATACAGCCTTGGAGGTCATGCGGTTGAAGGTGATGATCTGCGCCACCTTGTCCTCGCCATAACGCTGGGTGACGTAGTCGATCACCTCACCACGACGTTCGATGCAGAAGTCGGTGTCGATATCTGGCATCGATTTGCGTTCCGGATTGAGAAAGCGCTCGAACAACAAGCCATTGCTCACCGGGTCGATATTTGTAATTCCAAGGCAATAGGCCACGAGTGAACCAGCGGCAGAACCACGCCCAGGCCCGACAGGGATGTTCTTTTCGCGTGCAAAGCGGATGTAATCCCAAACCACAAGGAAGTAAGTGGGAAAACCCATCTGCTCCATGATCTTGAGCTCATGGGCCATGCGCTCGGCGTAATCATCAGGGAGAGCGTCATCAGGCTGAAGCTCAAGCCGGTTGCGCAAACCGCTCTCGGTGACCTCGCGGAGATAGGTGACCGGCGTGTGGCCATCGGGAATCGGGAACCGTGGCATCTGATAGCGGCCCAGGATGTCGTAGGGCTCAACTTTTTCGGCCACTTTCACCGTGTTGGTGATTGCCTTCTGAACGACATCCGGTTCAAGGTGGTCGGCGAAGAGACGACCCATCTCGTCTTCCGTCTTGATGTATTCCGTACCCGTGTATCTCAGCCGCTTCTCGTCAGAGATCAGCTTGCCGGTCAGAACACACAGCAGAGCATCATGAGCTTCAACATCCTGTTTGCTCAGGTAATGGGCGTCATTGGTCGCAACTAGCTCGATACCGAGCTCTGCGGCGATCTTGACGATCTCCACGTTGACGATCCGGTCCTCAGGCGAACCGTGGTCCTGAATCTCAAGATAAAAATCATCACCGAAAACGTCCTGGTACCAGCCAGCCACTTCGCGTGCGACCTCAGGACGTCCCCGGAGAATGGCCTGAGGGATCTCTCCACCCAAACAGGCGGTGGCGACGATCAATCCCTCGCTGTACTGCTTCAGAAGATGCTTGTCGATGCAGGCCCGGGAAAAGATGCCGCGTCCACGCATCCCGCGCAGGTGACTGATGCTGGTGAGCTTGACCAGATTTCGATAACCGATCTCATTTTTCGCCAGAACGACGAGGTGATAACGCTTCTCTTTCTTCGGTTGAGGATCGTCGATCGAACCGTTGATCACATACATCTCATTGCCGATAATCGGCTTGAGATCGGTTCCTTTGCACAACTTGAGCAGCTCAACGGCGCCATACATGACCCCGTGATCGGTGAGCGCGATGGCAGGCATCCCAAGCTCCTGTGCTCGCTCAACCATCGCCGGCAACTGCGACGCCCCATCCAGGAGGCTGTAGTCACTGTGGTTGTGGAGCGGGACGAATGCCATACCCCCAGCCTAGGTCCCTGCGCAAGATCAAGCGTTCACCGCAAGCAAGAAACGCCAGATGTGGTGTTCAAGGAACCAAGTCAGCCTCGGGACGCGCCGCAAACACATCGGCTGCCTGTTCGTACTGGTGGGCCACCTGCAGCAATCTTGCTTCCTCCAGCACATTGCCAATCAACTGAACGCCAATGGGCAAACCCGACTGACTGAAGCCGCAGGGAACACTGATCGCGGGCAGACCGGCAAGGTTCACTGGAATGGTGAGCAGATCAGCCAGATACATCGACAGAGGATCATCCGCATGAGCGCCGGTTTTGAACGCCGTGGACGGAGCCGTGGGGGTCAGCAGGACATCAACCAGCTGAAACGCCGCATCGAAATCGCGACGAATCAGGGTGCGCACCTGCTGAGCTTTCTTGTAATAAGCATCGACATAGCCGGCCGATAGGGCGTAGGTGCCGATCAGAATCCTTCGTTGAACCTCAGCCCCGAATCCTTCGGCGCGGCTGCAGGATGTCATCGCCGCAAGACTCTCGGCGTTGTCGGCACGAAAACCATATTTCACGCCGTCATAGCGGGCCAGATTCGCAGAGGCTTCCGACGGAGCAATCACGTAGTAGGTGGCGATTCCGTCGTTGAAGCGCGGACAACTCACCTCCACCAGTTCCGCACCGAGTGCCTCCAGCTGGGCTGCGGACGCCTGGACCGAAGCCTTCACCTCAGCATCGAGACCTTCCGCTTCAAAGCATTCGCGAATCATGCCGACCTTCAACCCCTTGATCGGTTGATCAAGAGCAGCGGTGTAATCGGGAACATCCGCTTTTAAGCAGGTGGAATCCCGCGGATCCGGTCCTGCGATCACCTGAAGCAATTCGGCGGCATCGGCAACGCATGTGGCGAAGGGTCCCACCTGATCCAGCGAACTGGCGAAAGCCACCAGCCCCCAACGGCTTACACGTCCATAGGTCGGTTTAAGACCGACCACTCCACAAAAGGACGCCGGTTGTCGAATGGAACCGCCGGTGTCCGAACCAAGGGAGGCCAGGCAGCTGCCAGAAGCCACAGCCGCTGCACTTCCGCCGGAGCTTCCACCCGGCACATGGGATGTGTTCCAGGGGTTGAGGGTGGGACCGAACGCCGAGGTTTCGGTGGAACCTCCCATGGCGAACTCATCCAGGTTGGTCTTGCCCATGAGAACGCCACCGGATGCCCAGAGGCGTTCGGTGACGGTGGCTTCATAGGGCGGGACGAACCGTTCGAGCATGCGGCTGGCGCAAGTCGTGCGGACGCCCTGGGTGCAGAGGTTGTCCTTGATGGCCAATGGGATTCCGGCCAGTGAACCGAGCGATTCACCTGCAGCACGGGCATCGTCAATGCGGCTCGCTTCCGAGCGAGCTCGGTCTGCAGTGACCTCCACATACACATTGAGGCTCGACTCCGACACCTCAATTCTTTTCAGGTGCTGATCGACCAGCTCCCGGGAAGAGACCTCACCGCTCTGAAGCCGCTGACGCCACGCGCTGATCGTCATGAACCTGCGATCTGTTGCAGGAGCGACGCTATCAGCTGAGAGCTCAGCCCTCGGCTGCAATCGTCAGCGGCTCTGAGCGCCGCGTGCGCAGCACGGTATGGCTCATCGACTGCGGATCCTCTGAACTCACATCCTCAAGGAAAACGGGGAGCTCCTTTTCAAGCCCACGGCGGGTCACGAACGGCCCAAACCAATAGGTCACATCGGGACCAGAGGTCTCAACGCGGGCCCACCAGGCCACACCGAGACCGTTGGCCAGGCTTCGCAGCGGCCGGATCAGTGGGCTCATCATTGAAAAGACAGGATGGTTTTCATTTTGCTGCGATCCAGAGAAAAAAACGTGATCCCTGAGGCGAACTTAGTTGGACAGCTGAATGCTCTCATCAAAGAGGATCTCCGCAGGCTCAGCGGAAGCCGAAGCCGAAGCCGAGAGATTGATCTCAATCAGATCGGACTCCTGCACAACGGCTTCCTGGGTTGTCTCCGACTCGACCTCAGACGCCGAGTCAAGGGGTGTTGATTCAGGTTCCTCGTTAGGAGCCGTGCGAGGGCGGACAATCGGCGGCGAGGGGGCCTGGCCGTGGATGTCCTTCATCCAGTTGCGACGCGCCACTTCATACACGCAGAGCGCAGTGGCAACCGACGCATTAAGGCTGGGTGTAATCCCGCGAAGCGGGATACGCACCAGTTGATCGCAGTGACGTCGGGTGAGCAGGGAGAGACCCTGATCCTCCGATCCGGTCACCAGAACAAGGGGGCCGTCCAAATCAACGTCGGTGAGGGTGACATCCCCCTCGGCAGCGAGTCCGATCACCCGATAGCCGGAATCCTTCAACTTCTCAAGGGAACGGTTGAGGTTGACGACACGGGCAACGGGCATGTGCTCGAGCGCGCCTGCAGCCACCTTGGCGGCCGAACCAGTGAGTCCTGCACTACGTCGTTGCGGAAGCACAACACCATGGGCCCCCATCGCCTCGGCGGAACGCACAATGGCACCAAGGTTATGGGGATCCGTGACCCCATCGAGCGCAAGAAGCAATGCGGGTTCGCCGAGATCGGAACATCCATCGATCAGGGTGTCGAGGTCGAGAGTTTCAGCAGCCGCTGTCTGCAACGCGATCCCCTGATGCACTGACCCACCGGTGATCTGGCCGAGCCGGGCCCAGGTCACCTCTTCGACCAGCACGCCCGATGCCTTGGCATCGCGCAGAAGCTGCAGAAACTTTGCAGCGCTTCGCATCTCGGGAGTGCACCAGATCCGATGAATCGGACGCCCCGACTCCAGTGCTGCCAGGGAGGCGTGACGTCCCCAGATCAGATCATCTGCTGGCGGCGTCGCAGCCGCGGCCTCGGGTTGCAGCGCTGGAGCAGAACGATCGAAGCGCCCCTGACGTCCTGACGAAGCTCCGTAACGGGCCCGAGCCGGTGAACGCTCATCACCGGATTGACGCCGGTCGGGAAAACGCTCCTGCCCACGCTCTCGGTCCTTGAAACGATCCGTGCGGTCGCGGAAACGACCCTGACTGGGGCGGCTGTCTCCATCACGACGGCCGGCCGTGAAGCGACTTGATTCCGGTCGACGATTGCCTCCATCGGAGCGTCGCTCTCCATTCCAGCTGCGATTCGTGCGACCAGCCCCGCTCCGACCGGGTCCAGAACGAGCAGCTCCGGAACGCTCAGGACCTGAACGACTCCCACCACTACGGGAGGAAGCACCCCACCCTCCGGGCGAGCGTTCATCGGATCCGCGACCGTCCGAAAAACGCGCCGAAGGTCGTGCGGAAGAACGATCGGCAGGACGGCCCGGAGGGCGGCCGCGATATCGGTTATCGCCGTCGCGCCGGTCACTGCCTCGATTATCTCCATCGCGCCTTTCAACCCCCCGCCGTTCAATCCCGCGCCTGTCACCCCCACGCCTTTCACCGTCGCGATCCCGGTCGCGACCGGGGCCATTCCAACCCCCATTCCCACGACCAGCGTTGCCGCCATCGCGGTAAGGGCCGCCTGGACGGCGTTCAAAGCGAGGGCTCATGGCGTGGGAGTCATTCAGGATTGGTTCCGGCACGCTCCAGATGATCCAGGAGCTCTGCAAGCCGGTCTGGGTTGTTCAGAAACAGCCAGCCAACCATTGTCTCAAACCCCGTGGCCCTGCCATAAATCGCAGCATCGGCACGACGGGGGCCACGACCGGCATTGTTGCGACCACGGCGCACCCAGTCCATCTCGTCATCGTTGAGGAGCTGCTGCTTTTCCAGCCAGGCCAGTGCAGCGGATTGGGCATCTGCACGCACATCAGCGACAACAGCTTTGTGGAGAGCGTCTGATCGGCCCGGTTTCAGGCCATGCCTGAGCCTTTGATGCAATTCCCACACCGCATCGCCAATCCAGGCGAGTTGCAGCGGACCCAGAGCTTCTGCATCAGGCATCGAAGCATGACACCGGATCCAGTTGCTCAAGCCGCCAACTGATCAATGGCGGTCGACAGATCAGTAACGAGGTGCAGAAAGTCCTCCAGACGAACGAGCTTGATCGTCTGTTCAACCCGCGAATTACCCACGAGATTGAAGGAACGTTTTTGATCGCTGCACTGCTTGGCGAGTTGCACCAGCGCACCAAGCCCTGATGAATCGAGAAAATCAATTTTGCTCAGATCAAGCACCGCAGGGGATGTGGTGGTTTTCAACACGTCAGCGACGTACTCGATGAATTGCTTTTCGGAGTAGGCGTCGAGCTGACCGGTGAAATAAAACACCAGGCAAGATCTTGTCTGCTTGAAGCCTCCACGGAGAGAAACCGTCAGTCTTTGCAGTTCACTGATGGGACCAGTCCCCCACACGTCATCGCGCCGAAGTGTAGTGATCCCGACCAGGGTCAACCACCTCAGCGTCGACGATCCGCCATCAACGCAACGAAACGGGCGAAATGATGATCCGCATCATGGGGGCCTGGGCTGGCTTCAGGATGGTATTGAACGCCGAAAACCGGCTGTTGGCGATGCTGGAAGGCCGCCACCGTGCGGTCGTTGAGGTTGAGATGGGTGACTTCAACCGATTCCGCCGCAAGTGAATCAGCATCCAGCGCAAAGCCATGGTTCTGGCTTGTGATCTCCACCTGGCCGCTGGTTCCACAGGGGTGATTGAGGCCCCGATGACCATAGGCAAGCTTGAAGGTTCGTCCCCCAAGGGCCAAACCGAGGACCTGATGGCCCAGGCAGATCCCGAAGAGCGGAAGCTCGGCCTGCTGCAGAAGTTGTCGAGCCAGGGCAATGCCGCTGCTCACCGCCGCAGGGTCTCCGGGCCCATTGGAGAGAAACACCCCATCGGGTTGATGGGACATCACCTGATCGAGATCGGCATGGGCGGGAACCACGGTGACGTCGCAACCATGGGCAACAAGCCGATCGAGAATGGCCCGCTTGATGCCGAAGTCAACAGCCACAACGTGGAACGACTTGTCGGGGCTGAATTGGATGCGCTGATCGAAGCCAACGGAACAGGCCGAGGTCCAGCGATAAGGCTTTGAAGTGGTGACCTGATCCGCGAGATTCAGGCCCTCCATGCTGGGGGCGCTTCGCACCTCGGCGAGTAAGTCCATCGGGGAGCGACCATCGCTGCTGATCACCCCATTCATGGCACCGCCTTCGCGAAGGAGACGCACGAGAGCTCGGGTATCGACACCACAGATACCCACAATCCCCTGCCGCTGCATCCAGACGTCCAGTGGCTCACTGCAGCGCCAACTGCTGGGGCGAGGGGACAACTGTCGGGCAATCACGCCACGGGCGTGGGGAACATCCGCTTCCTGGTCATCGGGATTGGCGCCGGTGTTGCCCAGTTCGGGATACGTGAAACTCACCAGTTGCCCGGCGTAGGAGGGATCGGTCAGGACCTCCTGATACCCGGTCATGCCGGTGTTGAACACCACTTCACCAAGCACGGTTCCCCTGCTGCCAAAGGAATGACCCGTCAAAACCGTTCCATCCTCGAGGACGAGATGTGCCGGATCGGCTTTGGACGGAGGCATCAGTGAAGTGATCCGACTTTGTTCAGATCTTCATTCTCCATCTCCACCGGCCAGGGCCTCACGCAGGGCAACAAGGCTCTGCCATGGCAGACCGGCATCCAGCGCAGCAACCGCCTGACCGGCTGCTTGGCGAAGGTCGGTTTCAAGTCCGGAGGACCAGAGAACCAATGCGGTGTTGAGGGCGACAGCGTCGCGCTGAGCCACGCTCCCCCGGCCTCGCAGCACCGTCTCGAGAATGGACTGATTCACCGTCAGATCCCCTCCACGCAGACTTTCCAATGGTGCACTGCTGAGTCCGAGATCCTCCGGCTTCAACGAATGCTCCACGATCTGCCCCCCTTCAATCAGGCGTAGGTCGTTCTCACCGGCCAAGGACGCTTCATCCAGGCCTCCAGCACCGTGGACCACGATCGATCGATCAACTCCAAGTTCTTGCAGAGCCCCTGCCATCGGATCGAGAAGATCGGGCCTGGCCACACCAAGCACCTGAGCCTGGGGACGCAGGGGGTTGACCAGTGGCCCCAGGAGGTTGAACACGGTGCGCACGCCGAGGCTGCGCCGCAGCGGAGCCAGGTTCACCAGGGCTGGATGCCAGGCCGGAGCAAATAAAAAGGTGACACCGGTGGCAGCGATCGCATCAACCACCGTCTTGAGAGGAGCCTTGAGATTCAGACCCAGACCTTCAAGCACATCCGCCGAACCTACCTTGCCGCTGGCGCTGCGGTTGCCGTGTTTGGCCACCTTCACGCCACAGGCCGCTGCGGTGAAGGCAACGGCAGTGGAGATATTGAACGTGTCAGCACCATCACCACCGGTACCGCACGTATCCACCATCAAAAGATCGGGTCGGGCACAGGGCAGAGGGCAGGCCTCCCGCAACACTCCGGCCATGGCCGCCAGCTCATCGGCCACCATGCCCTTGGCGCGAAGACCCGCCAGGAAACCGCCCGTCTGCACAGGGGTCAGTTCCTCAGCCAGCCAGGCCTGCATCAATTGTGTCGACTGAGCCGCTGACAGCGCCTCTCCCTGCAGCAGCTGCTCGAGCAGAGCAGGCCAAGACGGAACGTCAGCGGACATCAGATCAATGCAACGGACTTCACTATCCCGCGATCCATCGGTACCTGGCCAGACGGTCACCAACTCCGACCTCCACACTCCTAGGTTGAACAACCCAGACCAAAACCGGCATGGCGGCGATGCGCCTGGACCTGATCGGCCGCTACCTGCGCCCGCATCGCAGAACCGTTCTCATGGGAGCGATTGCCCTCGTGGTGGTCAACATCCTCAGCGTCACGATCCCGATGGAGGTCCGTCGGGTCATCGACGAACTTCAGGACGGCTTCTCCTACGCAAGCGTGTTGCGCCAGGCAGGCTGGATTGTGGTGCTGGCGAGCACCATGGCAGGAGTGCGCCTTCTGTCCCGCCAGTTGGTGTTCGGTGTAGGGCGGCAGGTGGAGGTGGAGCTGCGCCAGCGACTGTTCGATCACATGCTCCGCCAGGAGCCTTCCTGGGTGCAGACCCGAGGAAGCGGTGACGTGATCAGCCGGGCAACGAGCGATGTGGAGAACATCCGTCGCTTGCTGGGGTTTGCGGTATTGAGCCTGACCAACACCCTGCTCGCTTATTGCCTGACCCTCCCGGCCATGCTGGCGATTGATCCCTGGCTGACCCTGGCAGCCATCGGGCTCTACCCGGTGATGCTCAGCGTGGTGCGCCTGTTCGGTGGTCGCATGATGCAACAGCAGCGGCTGCAGCAGGAGGAGTTATCCGGCCTCAGTGATCTGATCCAGGAAGATCTGTCTGGCATCGGTGCCATCAAGATCTATGGCCAAGAGGCATCGGAGCAGGAAGCCTTCGCGGAACGCAACCGCAACTACCGCAACAGCGCCATCCGCCTTGCACGAACGCGCAGCACCCTGTTTCCACTGCTTGAAGGCATTTCCTCCATCTCCCTACTGCTGCTTTTGGCCCTGGGCAGCGGCAAACTTGGTGAAGGCAGTCTGACGATCGGCGGACTCGTCGCTCTCATCCTCTATGTGGAACGTCTGGTGTTTCCCACTGCATTGCTGGGATTCACCCTGAACACCTTTCAGACCGGTCAGGTGAGCCTGGAACGGGTGGAGGAGCTTCTGAGCCGTCAACCGCTGATTCGAGACTCAAAGAATGCAACCGATGAACGACAACGCGCTGAGGGACGACTCGAAGCCCGAGATCTCTGCATTCGGTACGAGGGGGCCGACCGCGACACGTTGAAGGGCGTCAGTTTCAGCATCGAACCAGGCGAATTGGTCGCCGTGGTGGGCGCTGTGGGTTGCGGCAAGACCACCCTCGCCCGTGCCTTCGGCCGCATGGTGCCGGTACCGGATGGCCAACTCTTCCTCGATGGAGTCGATGTGAACGAGTTGCCGCTGAACAGCCTTCGAGGCGACGTGGCGATGGTCCCCCAGGAAGGATTCCTGTTCACCAACACCCTGGCCGACAATCTCCGTTACGGGGAGCCCGAGGCCGAAGCCAACTCCGTTGAACAAGCCGCTGAACGGGCCCGGCTGCTCGATGACGTGAGGGGATTTCCCGAAGGATTTGCAACGATCGTGGGCGAACGGGGAAGCACTCTCAGCGGCGGGCAACGGCAACGCACGGCTCTGGGGCGAGCTCTGCTGGTCTCCGCTCCGGTGCTTGTACTTGATGACGCCCTCGCCAGCGTTGACAACAACACGGCTGCGGCGATTCTCAACTCCATCCGCACGACCGATGGCCGGACGATTGTGATGATCAGCCACCAGTTATCAGCTGCCGCGGCCTGCGATCGGATTCTGGTGATGGAGCAGGGACGCATCGTCCAACAAGGCCACCATCTCGATCTGATCAGCACACCAGGGGTGTATCGGCGTCTCTGGGAGAGACAACAGGCTGCTGAGCAGCTCGATGCGATCGCGGGCTGAAGCTGAAGAAGTTGCAGGCAGTCGCAGACAGACCACCGAATCGTGGCTTAGCTGTTGAAAGGCTTGGATTCCCAATGACCAGTGGTTCCCCCCTGGCGATGCGCTGCACGCTCACGTTTGGCGATATCTACGGCCAGGTTCTTGCCTGGATGGTGGTGATCTTTGTCAGCCTTGCTGCAGGACTGGCTTTGATGGGCTCGAGCCGTCCACTCTTCGCCTTGGTGGGCGTAGGTTTGATTCTGGTGCTCAGCCTCCCGTTTCTGCTGTTCGCCTTTGTGACGACACTGCTGAACCACGTCCAGCTTGAGCCGGTGCCGTCAGGCGATCAGGCTTCCTAAGGTTCCATCCTGCTTCCAAGCGTTCATGCTTCCGTCCTGGTTGACCCAACGCGGCGCCGAGTCCTCAATGGATGATTCTCACGCTGTGCTCGGCACTCCATTGCGAGCGCCGCTGATGAGTGATCAGAAAGAAGCTCTTTTCGCCTGCGGTTGTTTCTGGGGTGCCGAAAAAGGCTTCTGGAAACTGCCTGGCGTCGTCTCGACCGCGGTTGGCTATGCAGGCGGACATGTCCAGGATCCCAGCTATCGCGATGTCTGCTCTGGCCGAACCGGCCACACCGAAGTTGTGCGGGTTGTCTGGAGTTCACCGGCAGTGGACTTCAGCGATCTGCTGAAACTGTTCTGGGAATGCCATGACCCAACCCAGGGAAACCGTCAGGGCAATGACACCGGCAGCCAGTATCGATCAGCCATTTACACCACCAATGAACGACAGATGGCTCTGGCCATCAGCAGCAGGGATGCCTACCAGATCGCGCTGAATCAGAACGGTTACGGGCCGATCACAACCGAGATTCAAGCCGATCAGACCTTCTATTTCGCGGAGGGCTATCACCAGCAGTATCTGGCCAAGCCGGGGAGTCGGCCCTACTGCTCAGCCATGCCCACTCAGACCGTGCTCGAGGGCTTCGACGGCGCTGATTTCCTGTTGCCACAGACGATCTGGAACGGCTTCGACTGGAGCATCAGTCACTGCGTGCTGCGCAGCGACAATGCCCCGTTGCGGCTGGTATCCAATGGGTGATCGCCAGGTTCTGATCGCCATTGCAATCACCATTGTTCTGGTGTTGGGCCTGGTGTTCTCAACGCGAACACCGGAAGCGAGCCGTGGACCAGAGCTGCTCTGGCGCGACACGCCGGCTGAAGCAAGTGGTTCGCTGCAAATCTGACCACCACGATGCAGCGGTCATCTGTGGAGATGGCAAGGTGAGAGCTCAGGAGGTCCGTTGTCTTGCCCGTCAGCGATCAGCAAGACAGAAGCGACTCGGAGAAGCGCTATTCGGAGGAGCGCTCACTACATCCCCTGCCGCGAGGACTGGTTGAGCTCTATGGCTTGGTCGCCGTCCTAGTGGTGCTCATCCCTGAATGGCTGGCGGATGGAACGATCTCCATCAGCCAGGCTGCGGGACCGGAATTTCTCCCAATGCGCTCCCGCGCTTGGCGCACTTTGCCGGAATTACGACTCGCTGCAATGAGCCTGCTCGAGTTGCGGCAGCTGGCGCGCCAGATGCGCGTTGTTCAGTACGCAAGTTGCCATCGGGAGCAACTCACCAGTCGGATGCTGCGTCGTCTCAAGGGCCGGAATGCCCTGTGATAACTTAAATCTGACGGGGCGTGGCGCAGCTTGGTAGCGCACTACTTTGGGGTAGTAGGGGTCGTGGGTTCAAATCCCGCCGCTCCGATTTTCTGATCCGTTCAACCCCTCCCGATGGTCCGCCGACCGTTAGGGACATCCACCGGCGTCAACGCCGGTTTTTTTGTGGCTTGAAAGCACAGAGCAAGGGCCCGAATCGGGCCCTTGCGAACGTTCAGATCCAGATCACTGACCGATCTTGTCCACAGCGGCCTTTGATTTGGCCAGGATGTCACCCTTCAATGGAACGAAGCCCAGGGAAGGAGCTTTGTTCTGGGCAGCGTCGCTGAGCATGTAGTTGAAGGCTTGCTTCACCACAGCAGCATTAGCGCCGTTGCCGGTTTTGTAGGCCAGAACCCAGGTCAGCGTTGCGATGGGATAAGCACCCTTAGCGGTGGGGTTGGGGTTCTTGCCAGCCAGATCCTCATCCAGAGTGATGCCGTTCAATGCAATGGCACCAGCCTCCACCGAGGGCATCAGGAACTCACCTGACTTGTTCTGCAACGCGGCCGCTTTCACGTTGTTCTTGATGTAGGACTGATTCACGTAGCCGATGGCTCCGACGCGGTTCTGAATCACACCGGCAACACCGGAGTTGCCTTTGGCGCCCACACCTGCAGGCCACTTCACAGACTTACCGGTTCCGAGGGTCCAAGTCTTGGAGAAGGACTCCATGGAATTGGTGAAGGCCTTGGTGGTGCCGGAGCCATCGGAACGGTGAACCCAGGTCAGCGTTCCGGCTTCACAACCCAGCTCTTGCCAGTTCTGAATGAGGCCCATCGCAATACCGACAGCCTGCTCCTGGGTGAGCTTGAGATCACAATCGGGTTTGTTGTATCCGAAGGCGATCGTTCCTCCCACCATGGGGATCTGCACA
>QCUJ01000008.1 GCA_003210795.1 Synechococcus sp. AG-679-B05
ACGTTGCAACAGCTTCTTCAGCCGTGGGTGGCTTACCGATAGTGTGCAGACCACAGGGAAGCAATCGACTCTCGATCTCCATCAACTGGCGGTAGACCGCACCCACGAGGGCATCACGCCCCTCAAGCCCGAGATCTGTTGAATCGTCGTCAGGCAGTTCAACATCCTTGTCGAGATTGCACTGGCGAGCGGTCTCAACGATGGTGTTCACGATCTGAATGCCGCGGCCACCTTCCCGCAGTTGCTGATAGGAGCCGACAAGCTCACCAAGTTCCTTGAGGCCTTTGTACAAGCCGGCGTTCTCGGCCGGAGGGGTCAGATAACTGATCGTCGAGGCGTAGCCACGTCGCTTGGCGATGGTGGCCTCTGAAGGGTTGTTGGCGGCGTAGTAATAGAGATTCGGCAGAGCTCCGATCAGAGAATCGGGGTAGCAGGTCTCACTCATCCCCATCTGCTTGCCGGGCATGAACTCGAGGGAGCCATGGGTGCCGAAGTGCAGCACCGCATCAGCCTTCCAGATCTTCTGGAGGTAGGTGTAGTAGGCGGCGAAGCCGTGGTGAGGGCTGGCGCTGCGGGAATACAGCAGACGCATCGGATCACCCTCATAGCCGAAGGTGGGTTGAACGCCGACAAAAACGTTGCCGAAGTGGCGACCGAACACCAGCAGGTTCTGTCCATCACTATTGAGATTTCCGGGTGGCTTGCCCCAGTTCTCCTCAAGACGCTCGGAGTAGGGGGTGAGACGCTCGTACTCCTCAACACTCATGCGGTGTGCAACGGAGAGATCCGGTGAGCCCTGCATCGCGTTCGCGTCATTGATCACCGCTTCGAGCAGCGCCCGTGGAGTAGCCGGCAGGTTCTGAACGTCGTATCCCTTGGCCTTCATCTCCTGCATCACCCGATGGATGGAGCCAAAGACATCGAGATAGGCCGCAGTGCCCACATTGCCCTTGTCGGGCGGGAAACTGAACACGGTGATGGCCAGCTTCTTGTCAACGCGCGGCTTGATGCGCAGCGACGACCAGCGGATGGCCCGTTCAGCGATTGCATCAACACGGTCCTGAAGCGTGTGAGCCTTGCCGGTGGCATCGTCGCGACCGGAAAGAACGATCGGCTCAATCGCACCATCAAGCTCAGGGATGGCAATCTGCAGTGCCACCTGAACCGGATGAAGTCCCAGATCACTTTGTTCCCACTCCTGAGTGGTCTGGAACACGAGGGGCAACGCCACCATGTAGGGGCAGTTGAGCTTTTTCAGAGACTCGATGGCCTTGGGATGGTCCTGGCGGGCAGGTCCACCCACCAGGGCGAAGCCCGTGAGGGAAACGATGCCATCCACCAGTGATTTCTCTGGATTCAGCGGGTCGTAGAAGAACGCGTTGACAGGTTTGGAGAAATCCAGACCGCCACAGAAGATCGGAATGACCGTGGCGCCTCGGAATTCAAGCTCCTGGATCGTGGCGACGTAATGGGCGTCATCCCCTGTGACGATGTGGCTGCGCTGGAGCACTAGACCGATCACTGGGCCCTTTCTGGCGTCCTCGGATAAGTCGGTACGGCTGGAGGACCAGTTGAGGTACTCCTTGAGGTCCTCAAACATCGAAGGGGCCAGAGGATGCCAGATACCCAAATCAGGGAAGACCTCCGGTTCGGCCACCTCCATGGCCGGGCGATCCTCACCCTCGGCTGCTGGGAAGACGTATTTGTCCGCCAACATCAGCAGGAAGTTGCGCAGGTTGTCCGGCGTACCCCCAAGCCAGTACTGGAAACTGAGCATGAAGCTGCGGGCATCCTGCGCCTTCTCCACAGGCAGGTACTTGAGAACAGTGGGAAGGGTGTTCAGGAGCTTGAGCATGGCGTCCTGAAATCCAGCACCGCCGGCTTCCTTCCGCTTCTTCATGAAGCCGGCAATGGCGCTTTTGCTCTGTCCCAGCTGAGCCATGGAAAAGCTGCCCAGCTTGTTGAGCCGCATCACCTCAGGCATCGAGGGGAAGACAACCGCAGCCTTCAAGCGATCCCGGTGGGGTGCGACGGCGTCAACAACCTTCTGGGCCAGATCCTCAATGAAAATCAGCGAGGCGATAAAGACATCGGCCTGGGCAACATCGGCGCAGAAATCGGCGTAGTTGTCCTCGTCGCGCAGTTCCTCAATCAGATAGCCGCTGAGTTCAATACCCAGATGGGCTCCGGAGGCATTCAGAGCATTAGCCGCCTGGGTGAGAGCGTTTTGATACTGGGGCTCAAGAACCACGTAAACAGCCTTCATCACGGCTTTGTGGTTCTGGCCCTCCACAGGAGCAACGCGTCGGTCGGCGGAGCGAACCTGTGTGAACATCTGCGCATCTTGAGCAATGTGAAGAACCCTACGGCGACAAAGAGGGCTTAGGCGAAGATTTCTGATTGGCGTTACACGGCCGCCCCATAGGCTCAGGTCATCCATCAATGCTTCGATGACCGCTCAAATCCCCGTTGTGATTGCAGGTGCACTGGGACGGATGGGTGCCGAAGTGATCCGCGCGGTTGTCGGAGCCGAGGATTGTTCCCTTGTGGGCGCCATCGACAACACCCCTGGAAAGGAGGGGGTGGACGTTGGGCTGGAACTGGGCCTGGGTGAACTCGAAGTGGCTGTGACCGCGGATTTCGAGGGCTGCCTTTGCGCTGTGAGCCAGTCAGTGCGCGACAGCGACAAGGCCTCTGTTCTGGTTGATTTCACCCATCCTTCCGTTGTGTACGAACACACCAGAGCTGCGATCGCCTACGGGGTGCATCCAGTGATCGGTACAACAGGACTTTCACCCAAGCAGCTCAAAGACCTCAGTGAGTTCTCCACCAAAGCGTCCATCGGCGGTGCAGTGATTCCCAACTTCTCCGTTGGCATGGTTCTGCTGCAACAGGCAGCGGCGGCGGCGGCACGGTTTTATGACCACGCCGAACTCACGGAACTGCATCACAATCGCAAGGCCGATGCGCCCAGCGGCACCTGCATCAAGACGGCGGAATTGATGGAGGAGCTGGGCAAAGACTTCAATCAAGAAGAGGTCGAAGAGCACGAATCGCTGACGGGATCCCGCGGAGGACGACGTGAAAGCGGGCTGAGGCTTCACTCCCTTCGATTGCCTGGGTTGGTGGCTCACCAGGAGGTGATGTTTGGTGCACCCGGAGAGACCTACACCCTGCGCCACGACACGATCGACCGTTCCGCCTACATGCCGGGTGTGCTGCTCACCATTCGAAAGGTGGGTGGACTCGGCAACTTGGTCTACGGCCTGGAACGCCTGATCTGACGACCCAATAATGCTGATCCCTCTTCGTCCTGGAGAACTTGAGCGACTGATTCCGGCCGTTGCCACAGGCAACCAGTTCCGTGCGGCCCTCGGCAAACCACAGGTGGTGCTGCAACGCGTGATGATCGCCGCCATCGGCGGCGTGATCACACTGCTGATCAGCCAGAACCAGATGGCCAGCCGCTGGGGGCCCTTCTGGCTTGTCGTGGGTGTGGTTTTTCTGCTCTACGTGCTGTGGGGTCCGATCCTGCAGGCCGGCCAGCGCAATGCAACCCTGAGGCGCTATCCGTCGGCAGCGATATTTGATGGTGAAATCGCTGAGGTCACCACGCGCGAGCGCGTTGAAAACCGCCATGAGCAGGCCGACAGCAGGGGGCAGCTCGAATTGGTGGAGAACAGACGCACCTGGATGTTGCTGGAACTTCAGGACGAAGACGGCTACCTGGGACGCCTGGCCTTTCCCATGGAAAAGAAGCATCAGACGATCCGGGCTGGATCCCAAATCCGCTGTCTGGTGTTGAGCGAGCGCAAGGATTTTTCTCGCATCGGCGCCTTGAGCGATGCCTGGCTTCCAGGGCTGCGGATGTGGGTCGGCGAGTACCCCTTCTTGCTCAGACCCGCGTTTGAGGAACTCTGTCAACTGCGCTTGCAACGCCGCCGAACGGCCTGATCAACTACCCACGCTTTACAGATCGCAAA
This sequence comes from Synechococcus sp. AG-679-B05, assembly GCA_003210795.1. Lineage (GTDB taxonomy): Bacteria > Cyanobacteriota > Cyanobacteriia > PCC-6307 > Cyanobiaceae > Parasynechococcus. The sequence continues at coordinate 3,984 of QCUJ01000008.1, forward strand.
CTTGGTTTACACTTCGTGACAATCCAAGCGTGAATCAGGTCATGGCTCAGTCAACTCCTCCCGTCGTCCGTGGTGCCACCGTGACCGAGGAAGATGGTGGTCGCCTGAACGCCTTCGCCACTGAGCCGCGCATGGAAGTCGTCGAAGCCACCAATGGCTGGGGATTCCACGAGCGTGCAGAAAAACTGAACGGCCGGATGGCCATGCTCGGGTTCATCGCCCTCATGGCCACCGAGTTTGCCCTGGGTGGTGAAGCGTTCACCCACGGGCTGCTCGGCCTGGGCTGAACCCACGGTTGAGGGATGGGGTCGTCCACACTCGCTACATGGCCCCGAGATCCCCTTTTGTTCACGTGCTAGGAGCCGGTCCAACCGGCTCTCTAACTGCGTTTGCTCTAGCCCAAAAGGGGTATCAGGTCGTTCTCCACGATCCGCAATCGGCACACAACCTGCAGAGCCGCAGCCGTGCCTACGCCATCACCCATTCCAGCCGTCGGCTGTTGGATGGTCTTGGGCTGTGGTCTCCACTGAAGCCCGCCCTGACGGGATTCGAAGCGCTGGAACTGCGGGATGACGCGAGCTCTGGCCGCGTTCGCTTCAGCCTCAGCGATCTGAATTCGATCAACACCGATCAAGGCACCATCGGCTGGATCCTCGACCATCGCCCGCTGATGCGTCTGCTGCTTCAGCAGCTCCACAACCACGCAAACGTTCGCCTTTATCTGGGCTCACCCCCCCCGGAAGCGCCATCTGACGCCCTGGTGGTGGCGGCAGATGGCCCAGGATCACCGACACGCAGCCACTGGCGAATCCCTGTTTGGCAGCACCGCTACCGCCAGGGTTGCCTGACATCCAAGGTCGCCTTGCGGGGCGCCGACGACGCCACAGCTTTTGAGTTGTTCAGACCGGAAGGTCCCCTGGCAGTGCTCCCGCTGGACAGCGGGACGGCACAGGTTGTGTGGAGTGCACCATTTCAATCATGCGAACAGCGAGCTGGCCTGAGTGGATCCGCTTTTCTCGATCAGCTTGCGGCGGTTCTCCCCCAGGGCCTTGAACCCGATCTTCTACTCGACACACCACGGGCCTTTCCACAGCAATGGCAGCTGGCGCGACGCTTTAGTCGCGGACGCGGGGTGTTGATCGGGGAAGCGGCGCACCGTTGCCATCCAGTGGGTGGTCAGGGCCTGAACCTTTGCTGGAGAGATGTTGAAACCCTGATGACCGTGGCCGACCCGACGCTTGATGCCGAGGTGATCGCTCGGCGCTACGGCAAACGGCGCTGGCTCGATGTGCTGGCCGTGGGCATCGCGACCGATCTGCTTGTACGTCTTTTTTCCAATCGACTTCCTCCCCTGTGCCTGCTTCGCCGGATCACGTTGATCATGATGGCCCGAATGCAGGTACTGCGTCGGATCAGCTTGCGCGCCATGACCGATGGCCCCATGCAACTCCTGCGACCCTTGCCAGAGTGACCTGACCAGCTGTCTCGCCATGGTGCTCAGCAGTCAGCCCCAGCCAGCCCCATCAGCGCAGCTGTTGGATTTTTTGCAGCAGCGTCTGGGATTGAGCAGCAATGCCCTGACGCTGGGGCTTCGTCAGGCTGAACTGGAACAGGCACCGCTTCCTGTGGTGCTGTGGAGTTTCGGCCTTCTCAGCCTGGATCAGCTGCAGCAGGTGCTCGACTGGCAAGACGATCAGGAGTAGTGAATCAACGATTCAACCGGCACTCCAGTAGGAAGGGATGCACGGCCGCCGAGGCTCTCTAGTTCGATCACGAACGCAAATCCCACCAGCACAGCACCGGCTTGAACGACCAGTGAACCTGTGGCCGCTGCAGTGCCACCGGTGGCAAGCAGATCATCCACCACCAGCACGCGTGGAGAGCCGCTGAGGGCATCTTGTTGCAGCTCGAGCCGATCGCTGCCGTACTCAAGGGCATAGTCCACACCGATCACTTCGCCTGGAAGTTTTCCGGGTTTACGCACCGGTACAAATCCCAACGAGCGACGCAACGCCAGAGGAGCTCCAACAATGAAGCCGCGCGATTCAATACCAACAATCAGATCGGGGCGAACGGCATCACAAACGCGTTCAAAACGCTGAATGACATCGGCCATCGCCGCTGGATTGCGCAGCAACGGATTGATGTCCCTGAACAGAATTCCCGGCTTAGGAAAATCAGGAATCTCGCGGATGCACGACGGAAGGTCCAAATCCTGGTGACGCAACGGCCTGACCCCTGGCATCATCGCAGCCATGACCAACACCTCGATCGCGAGCGATGCCCGCCTCAGCCGAAGAGGCATTGAACAGCTCGACCTTCTGCTGCTCACCGCCGAGGCCCTGGACCTGAACGGTGGTGAAGCCATGCTCTGGACAAGCCACCAGCTGGGGCTGAAAGAACAGTTTCCCAACAGGGTTGAGCTTTGGAAGCGGCGCTGCCATAACCCGCTTAGACGCGTCACCCGTCGGGAGGGACTCAATCCATCCGATGCGGAATCCCTGATCCGCCTGGTCTGTGCCATGGCTGATCGGCTGTACCCAATGCTGCATCAGCTGCTGTCCTCGCGGGAACCGGTGCATCTGAGTCGGCAACGCTGGGGACTGGTGGCTGAACGCCTGGGCGACTTGGTCGAAGAACGCCTGAATCAACGGCGTGGCGCCGTTCTGCGCCTTCTCGATCCAGCCCAGAACAAGGACACCCACCGCCAGTTGGTCAGCACCCTTGCTTTGGTTGCTGGCCCCGGTGGCGTGGACCGTCTGCGCGCCCGTCTGCTCGACCCCACCCCCTGAAACCGATGCTCAAAACCGTTCATCGCTACGAACAGACCGCAGCCCTTCTTGAGGTGGAAGGCTTCCCCGATCTGTCCTCCGGGCAGGAGGGAGACACCGTCGGCATCGTGTCTGGATGGCGATTGCAACTCGTTGGGGCCCCAGAGTTGGAAGGCACAAGGGATCATCTGGAAGCTTTGATGATTGCGGTGATGCCTTACGCGCGTCACCAACTGTCGGGTGTTCGCCGTCGGTTTGGTGCGGACGACGGCTTTGTGGCGATTGCCCCCAGTGGTGACAAGCACCAACTGGAACTGCGCAGCAGCCAAAAAGGCGTCGAGCCCCTTCAGCTCAGCCTCGACGACGCTGAGCTTTCAGATCTGGTTCGCTGTCTGGACAGGCTGCGTCTTGATCAACGCGTGCCGGTGTCCTGGAACATTCCTGAGGAAAAGCCGCTGACGCGACGCGAGCTGGTGGAGCGCATCCCGTTTCAGCAACGATTTGGACCGGCCGTGCTGGGAGTCGTGCTGCTTGGTTTCTTCAGCGCTGGAGCACTTTTGATTCCACTGCCGGAGCAGCGATCCGTTGACGTGCCAAACACAGAGGCCAGAATCGAGTCTCCTGAATCATGATCCGATCCTGAATATGAGCTTCAGCTCGGTCAACCAGCTGTCGTCAGCAGAGCTGTGAGGAGAGAGTCACAGAATCCGCGTCGTGTATTCCGTCCCAGGCGCAAGCTGCCTGTCGGCATGGTGCTGCGCCAGCTATTGCTGATCCTGATCCTTCTGGCCGGCGGTATCAGTGTCGTGGTGCTGCTTCAGCGCCTGCCCGAGCAGGTCGATCTGATGGTTCTGGTGAGTGAGGCCATCGACGATCTGATCAGCGGTATTCAATTTCTACTTGGCGCCATGGTCGGCCTAGGGAAGGTGGTGCTGATCGCTGCGCTTGTCATCCTTGGGGGCGTGCTGATGCTTGGCGGGCTCTGGCGCTTGATGCGCTTGCTGCGCATGGTGCTGTTCCCCAACCAGCTTCAGGGCAGGCGCTGACTGGGAGACAGAGCTCTCTGCAGAGCCAGCAATTCCTTCAGGCTCAGAGATCCGTCCCGGTTACGGTCCAGAGCGTCGAAATGCCGAGCCACCCATGGCATCGCCTTTGATTCAGCTCGCGTCAGGCGCAGATCGCCATTGGCATCGGCAAGCTTGAAACGACGCGCCAATCGCTGGCCACGCAACTGCCCTGGCTCACCGCGGAGGTCTTTGAGCAGCAGATATTGACGCTTGCCCTGCCGCTCCAGACGACGTTTCAGGGCTGGCTGCCCCTTCAGCTCCTGCTGAACCAGGCGACCGTCACCATTATTATCCAGTCGCTGAAACAAGACCTCCATCCGCTTGTTGTAATCGCGCATCGACTGGGGTCCCGCTGCTGCTGCGGAGACTGGCGAGATCAACAGCAGCGCTGTCAGCACTGCAGACCATTCAGAGAGCTGCATGAACTCCAGCCTATGGAGCTCCCGTGCGGATGAAGACGACTGAAATGCGATTGCTGCCAGAAAGCTGTGACAGGGTCTTTCTCGGCGGGGTTGCAACGCTGATCGCTTCATACGATTAATTCAATAACCACTGGCGATGTCGCGTTCCTCGATGATCTGGGTGGTCGATGACGACCCCGAGCTGCGCCAGATGGTCGGCACTTATCTGATCGATCAGGGCTATTGCGTGCGCTGTCTCTGCGATGTGAAGCAGCTGGAGGCACGGCTTGAATTTCAAAGACCGGACCTGGTGGTTCTGGATCTGATGCTCCCCGGCGATGACGGGCTCACCGCCTTGCGACGCCTGCGAGACGCCGGCGACGATCTGCCGGTGGTGATGCTCACCGCACGAGGCGATGGAGTGGATCGAATCATTGGGCTCGAGCAGGGCGCCGACGACTATCTGGGCAAACCGTTTTTGCCGCGTGAATTGACCGCGCGGATCGAGGCGGTGCTGCGTCGTCGCAGCAGCATTCCTGCAGGGACGCCACTGGCCGATGGTGCGCAGGTGATTTTTGGAGACAACCAGCTCGACCTCGCCGCCCGAACCCTTGTTCGCAATGGCGCGACACAGGTGATCACCAGCGGCGAATTCAGCTTGCTGGCGGCCGTCGTGCAACATCCGCACCGGCCCCTATCCCGTGAACGGCTGATTGAACTGGCGCGGGGCCCCGAAAGCGACACGGACAGCCGCAGCATGGATGTGCAGATATCCAGGGTGCGAAAGCTGATCGAGCAAGATCCAAGCCGCCCTCGTTACCTGCAGACGGTTTGGGGCTACGGCTATGTGTTTGTTCCAGATGGCGAAACTCGCAGTCGCTGAAAAAGAGGCAAGCTCCAAACATCTGGAACTCTGAATCTGGACTTGGATCAGGGCAACCTTGAGGACACGCAAAAAGGGGCTTTGAGCGCGAGGATGGTCATAGACATCCGTAACCATGGCACCCACAAACAGAGAGATTCTTGCCGCGTCAGCAGGCTGGGTAGCCGTCACCTTGAATGTGGTTCCAGGCTTAGGCGCCGGTTACCTCTACCAACGCCGCTGGAAGGCGTATTGGATTACGTCGGCTCTGGCCACAACCTGGTTTGTCCTTGGGGCGGTGCTTGGCCAAGGAGCAGAGGGTGCCGAGGAAATGCAAAACCAATTGGTTGGGCTCTGCGGTCTAGTGGCTCTGGCCTCTGGAACAGCCGTTGAAGCTGGGCTTGCGATAAAAAAATCCCGCGAAAAGGGCTGACAAACGTTTCATTCGCTTTGCTAAAAATTTGACCAAGGGAGGTGACGTGAGAACTCAACAATGCTGAGTCTGAGCTTCATGCCACATCGGCAAAAGAAGTGAGGTTCACACACCCTCCGAATGGAGAAAGGCAGGAAGCGAACAAGTCGCTTTGCCATGCCATAGCAATCGCGATTGCGCTCTTTAACCAGCCATGTCCCTTCTCTAGCGGTCGCCGAAGCTCGCAAAAGATGAATGCAGGGATTGCATCATTTGGCATCGCACCCTCCAGAGGGTATTGTTAACTTATATGAAGTTGCTCATTGATCCATGGATTCTTCCAACCCAAACGTCCAGCCTCCCTACAACAAAGATGACATGGCCGCAGGGGAGCTTTGGAATGGACGACTTGCAATGATTGGCTTCGTCAGCGCAATCGCGACGGAACTGCTATTGGGTCAATCCATGCTGCCAAAAGTTTTCTGAAACGCTTCAAGCCCGAAACAACTAAAGGCCGCGCTCTCCAGAAAAAGAAATACTGTTGCGCCTAATCAACGTCAAATTCTGATTGCAAAAAAATCAGCAATGTGGGCCGCAATTGATCATAATTACTGAAAAACTATAATAATTATGATAAATTGTTTTATGCATTACGATCGTATTTATGCTTTATAAATCTAGCAAATATATATTCGTTGCTAATTATTTTGGTATAGTAATTTTTGCAATAGTTAAATTAAAATCGCACTCTAAACATATAGGCCTTGATGGCTTCGTTGCACGAAAATCAATCAATCATTTATTTTAATCCCAAGTAGTTAATTCTTTTCAAATCCAGTTTATAACAGCCAAAGGAATAAGATTTTAGTTGATTAACTTGGGTGGCGCCAAGATTTCTCTCACTCCACGGATTAGGCAAATGCTGGGCAAACCATTTTCATTGTCCCCACCAAGAAGGCTCTAAAACCCACCCTGCTGAAGTCAGCAGCCAATCCGAGCGGAAGCGCATGGCTTTAAATCAAACTATTTTAGTGTTCAATCATAGCAAAATTGTTGCGGCACATAACTAAATTACTGGTTAATTCCGAAAGCCAATCATCATTAAAACCAAAAAGCAGGTGTCGCCCTAGACGAGAAAGATAGGCATGCATGACGTATACATCGTGCTACAAGCAGCTAGAGATAGCTTAAGCATAATCGTGATGAGTATAGATGACGGTTGCTAAAGGCACCTTCTAGACGATTTCGAAGGTTCTTAGACAATTCAGGCCTTGCACAATTTTTTTTTAAAAACCTATACATCCAAGATATAGCCTGTGAACATAGCAATCGCTACATCTATTATTATCTATAATTGATAGCACCTGATGAAGCACGATTATTCTCAATGAATAATCTCTTCCTGAATACAAATTCCGAGTTGCAATGAACCAGCTGCAGCGACAACGACTGGTTGCACGGAAGTTGGACGCTTTGATTAAATTGATTGAGGGACGTTACCATTCCTCGTCTTAGTCAGCAATTGCATGTCTGACATGAGCCAATTCATGGACAATGGCTGCTTTATCAACCATTGAACCTGCTTCCAGCAGTTGTTGTTCTAATTCCTCCAGGCGTTGAGACAAGAGCATTATTGTGTAATTCATAATCATAATTGTTATCACATCAGCTTGATGATTGTATACTCCCCATTAATACTTTCTGTTGACCAATCGAAGCTATCCAGCACTCCTGAATCTCAAAGCTCAACAAAGCAATCCCTAATTACATCTATCTTATTATTTGCTGTATTCACTGGGCCGGCTCCAACTCAGCTATTGCGTGTTCAACACACTTCAGTTGATGATCTATCTCTACTCGGTCGGCTTGTGAATCACTTGTCATGAGCTGATGTTCAAGCTCTAGATGATGCTGGAAGAGATAACTTTGAATAAGGTCAGATACAAGTTCCATACGTTGACTCCTGAAATGGTTTGCAGAGCTATGGCTGAGGGGTAGAGGTGACCGTTGTGGAAGTGGTCCTGCAATCAGTATCTGCTTCTCTTCAAATATCCACATCACTGGATGTAGCTAGTTGCTCGCTGGTTCCTCTAGTCCTATTGGGTAGGTGCAGTTGAACTAGTCCTCGATACGCGCACTTGGCTCGACCTCCACTAGCCGTGATTCATGGAATGCACCAGGTCATGACTCCGTCGTGTCATGGCTCCGATAACACTTCTTCAGCACGGGCTTAACGAACGATGGCTTGACAGTGCTACCTGAATAGCGCATACCCACGAGCGAGCGAGACGACACATCTTCATGGTACTTCATGAAGTTATAATATGAGCACTTACGAGCAACTCGCAATGATCAAGTCAATTCCAAATAAGTCAGAACGAGGAGGAAACATTTTTGATTTTGTTGGAATGGCAAAGCAAGTAACAGTCAAAAGAGAGCAAGGCATGAATCAAGACGTCAGTTCCTTGGACTATATGAATAAAGTACCAAAATCAAAAAAGACAACAAAAACAATCATGGAACTCCCGAGTGATCGGAATCAAAAATCGTAAGTTACAAGATTGAATATCGTGCCGACTACCTCCTGCAGGCGTTCTGCATAGAACCACCCTCCAATTCAACTTACATAGCAAAAATCAAAACTTGCAGCAGAACGATGGTTGACCGTCGCAAGTTCATAAATTCCACACAATCTAGCTTCATTATTCATTGGGACTATCCAGCAAAAGCCACAAAAGTGGGGCGAATAGCAACGGACAACCAGATCAACCTAAATGACAACTCCTCTTCCAAGAATTATACATAAGGCCCACAAAGCATTTTCTAACGATTGCCTATACTAGCCATTACGGATTATGTATAACCTCTTATTTGTCTTATTGCTTTCCTGCATGCATCAGCAGAGGACTCACGCATTAGTCTAATATCAGTTCCATTTCTTACGTTTTTTTGTGGCTCAATGACCCCTTCTCATGCCGAAGGTAGGGGCGTATTCATTGCCATTACTGAATAGATCACTTCATATTGGGGGTTCTTCTCATCCGGCTCTTCGGCTCCAGCCAGCAGCTCAACCTTATCTGCTGGCATGAAATCAATGCCATCTGTTGTGACTACTGGCTGGCTCAATAATTCACTCCTCATTCTTATTGCCTCGCCCCTCAGCAAGGAATCCAAATCAGGCTCAAGCGGGGTAATGGCTACTCCATATCGCTTGAGCTTCCCCATGGTTGGTGGTGCCAGAAGAGTGGACTCATACCGACTTAACTGCCTGCTTCCTCAGCGTCAGCGACATATAGAACCGGGAATACCTGGTAACACCGCCATTCATTCAGCTGGAGTAGTCCTGCTCTCCTTCGCCCAACTACACAACAATCATTGCATCGGCTTCAAAGCCTCTCGAAGCAATGCAGGTCTTGAAAGTCGGTGCATCAAATCGATTCAGGCATCAGCTCGGAGATGTTCGGCATAGGGTCCGGCTTGCCCTCAGCAATGGCGCGAGCACGGAGATAAAACCAGCTCTCCGTTGCGCCCTTGGCTTCCATGCTTTCAGCAATGGACGTCCAGTTGTCGATTTCAGCTTGATCCATGGGAATAACGAATATCCCCCAATGCTGGAAATTAACTGATGTTTCCGCGGCTTTTTCGAGTCGTGATGACCGCCACCTGGATCCATATCGACAGTTGCGGATTTGAAAAGCGAATATGTGCTTATTCCAGACGGCATCTCTCGTTGGCCCTCCGACGTCGCCTGAAATCGAGCAGCGCATGGGGCGGATTGTTGGCCGGAAGTTGGCTGCTGGGGGTGCTGATGCTTCAGCTGCTTTTCGGGCAACGGCTGGAGCGTCTGCAAATCGAGCGCTTAGGCAGTGAATTGGCGCTCAACCTGCGACTGAGCGAACTGATCCTGGAGCGCTATCCACCCACACTGATCAGCGAGCTGACGGGATTGGACCTGCAGATCGCCGTGGTGCCCACAGGTCCCGAGCGGCCCGATCAAGCCACACAACAACGTGCTGAGGCGCTTCGTATGGAGCTCTGCAGCCGAATGAACGTCTGCCCGAGAATCCTCCCCGCAGCCTCGAGAGACAACATCGATCGACCGAAGGTGTGGATCGAACTGGTCTCACCATTGGAGCCGGTTTGGCTTCGCAGCGAGCTACCGATGTTGCGGAGCTGGCCACCGGAACCCACGCTGCTGGCCCTTGCTCTCGTTGGGGCCATCGTGAGTACTGGCGGAATCTATCTGCTGCTGGAGGTGAAGCGTCCTTTGCAGGCCCTAGAGAAAGGCCTGTCCGACGTTGGCAACACCACCGATCCCGAAAGGCTTCCCGCACAGGGAGCCCCAGAGGTTCAAAGCATCACGCGACGTTTCAACGCCATGCTCCAGCGCCTTGCCATTAATCAGCAAGAACGCTCCACAATGCTGGCCGGAATTGCCCACGACTTAAGGGCACCGATTACCCGTCTGAGATTCCGCCTGTCGCTCCAGCAACTCAAGGAGACTGAACGAGAGCAGTTCCATGGAGACCTTCAGGCCTTGGAGCGCATCACCGATCAGTTTCTGCTGTTTGCCGGAGAAGGGGATCGGGAACTCCCGGTGGAGTGCCCGATCGATCAATGGTTGGCAGAGACAGTCGCCGGCCAGCCAAGGGATCAATTGAGACTGGAGCTCACAGCGATGAAGGGAAAGATTCGCCCAGTGGCCCTCAGCCGAGCTCTGAGCAATTTGATCGACAATGCCCTCAGCTACGGCGATCCCCCAGTTGTCATTCGCTTGACGCACAACAACTCACGAGCCTTGATCGAAGTCTGGGATCAGGGGCAGGGAATTCCTGAAGAGCAGTGGCAACGGGCCTTGCAACCGTTTCAACGCATTGATGCGGCCCGTGGTCAGCAGGGGCACTGCGGTCTTGGCCTGGCGATCGTTAGTCAGGTGATGCATCAACACGATGGAACGGTCAGCTGCCGGCAGGGCGATGGTTACCCCGGTCGCTTTGCAGTGCTGCTGGACTTACCCATGGATGGGACTAAAAAGCCAGTCTTTCTTCAGAAAACCTAATTGGTTCCAACGGAATTGACTAGACGTAGCCAGAACTGTTGTTAAAGCTCTGCAAATGTCTTGGGAAAGAAAAACAAAAAGAAGTCTCCAACCGCTGATCACAATATGGGTGCTGTGATGCAGGCCATCGAGCACTACAGAGATGGAGATATCGACAACCGACAGGAGATTCTTGAGGAACTGCATGAAGGCTCCTCCAATAATCACAAACGACTGAATAAAAAGATTTACGAGAAGGAACTGGCTCGACTGCAATCAGAGCTGGTCAAGATGCAGTACTGGGTGAAAGCCACAGGCTTTCGCATGATTGTCATTTTCGAAGGCCGCGACGCAGCGGGTAAAGGCGGTTCAATCAAGCGCCTCACAGAAGCGATGAACCCGAGGGGTTGCCGGGTTGTCGCATTGGGAACGCCTTCTGAACAACAGAAAACCCAGTGGTATTTCCAGCGCTATGTGGAGCACTTTCCCAGTGCTGGAGAGATCGTCATCTTCGACAGGAGCTGGTACAACCGTGCTGGCGTGGAAAAAGTGATGGGTTTCGCCACAGACCAACAGGTGGAGAGTTTTTATGAAACCTGCCCCGAGTTCGAGCGATTGCTCACGAAAGATGGAATTTTGCTGCTGAAGTACTGGTTCTCAATTAATGACGAAGAACAGGAAAGACGCTTCCAGGAACGGATCGACAATAAAGAACGGCGCTGGAAACTCAGCCCGATGGATATCGAGTCGCGTAATCGCTGGGTCGAGTATTCCAAAGCGAAAGACATCATGTTCTCCAAAACCCAGATTCCTGAAGCTCCCTGGTTCACCGTGGAGGCCAACGACAAACGCCGTGCCAGATTGAACTGTCTCAGTCATTTGCTCAGCAAGGTGCCCTACGAAGACATGACACCGAAAGCCATCAAGATGCCGGAGCGGCCCAAACAGGGGAACTACAAACGTCCTCCTTTCAACGAAAAGTTCTTTGTCCCCAACCACTTTCCATACACGGATTAAGACTGAAGATTTCTCTGAACCGGGAAGAATCAAAACTTCTCAGGTTCCGATTCAACACAAAGCCCTGCCCCTTCGGCGGGGCTTTTTTGGTTGGATCAACATCCAAAACTTTGACGCTGCAACTGCATCATCGCCAGCAGCGACAACATCAGGAGCGGAACACGACCGCCAAAGATATCTTGATCGTCAGCTTGGATGGAGAGAAACCAAAACATAGACAGCAACAGGCTCAGGCCATCCCTTAACCGCGTGTCTCCCCAAGTCTTCAACGACAACAACATCGGCAATGAGATCCAGAACCTCTCCACTCATCGAAATTGGGTATTCAGGAAACTTACGCGTTAAAGATTCCAATCGACTGGCCAGATTCACAGAAGCACCAATCACGGTGTACTCCAGTCGATCTTTGGAACCGAGATTACCGGCCATCACATCTCCGCAGTGAATGCCAATACCGTGACGAAGAGGTTCCAAACCTTCCTTGTCCAAAATGCTGTTGAGTTGATCAAGATTCGATTGCATTGTGAGAGCAGCCCGCACAGCCGCCAATGCCTCTTCGCGATCGCCCCGATGGATAGGAACGCCAAATTCGGCCATCAGCGCGTCGCCAATGAATTTGTCCAACAGCCCCTGCTCGGCCAACACCGGGGCGGCGATAGCCTCGAAGTAACGATTTAGCAAAGCAAACAGATCCTCAGCATCCATGACATTGCTGCGGGCTGTGAACCCAACCAGATCGGTAAACAACACAACACAGCGCTCGCGCCGACCGCCAAGACGCGTCCAACTTTCGGTGCTTGTACGCAACATGTCGCGCATCAGATTCGGCGAAACACGACGCGATAGAACGGAATGAAGAAATCTCCGTTGCGCACTTTCCTGCTGGAACTGATCAGCGGTTCGAAGAGTTCCAGCAAAAACAGGCATCAGTATCAAGGCAGCTCCTGGCAACCAAAGGCCAAACCACCAGGCGGCAACCGTCGATCCACACGCCAGAACAGTCAGTGCTGCTGAAGTCGTTGCCGTTCCAAGCGCCGTCGCGGGCAAAGAAATTCGCCAGTGACACAACAACATCCAGCCAGTTGTCACAGCCACCAATGGCACGAAATTAAGCCCACGAAATCCGCGACCGCTTTGAAGTCCGGCGATGTCCGAAAGCAGAACCTCAGACCCACTCTGCTGACCGAATGGAGTCTCAAGCTGATCCCCGAGGGAAGGAGCCGTTGAACCAATGATGACAATTTTGTCCTGCCAGAAGTCTTCCGATTGCATGCCAAGAGCCCAGGCGGGAATCACGGGAATCTGTTCACTTGGCCCAAGGAAATCGATCCCGTCATCAACGGATGCAGTTGTCTTATCAGCCGCCAAATGAGCCATTGGGGGCGAGTGGGGTTGAGGAAACGGAGCAAGCATTTCCTGAAGACGCACCATGCCGGGAACGGCCTGCACAATCCCAAAGGCATCGATGGAGAAAGCCGACAGGCCAACTTGAAAACGCGCGTCCCATGGACGTCGCAGCTGGACCTGCTCAAAGCCCTCCCATTGCTGACGAACCAAAGAAGCACTGAGCAGGACCCTGTCCTTCCATGGCTCCAGTGCGTCATAAAAAGGCTGATCATCATCAGCGTTGGCGCTCAAATCAGGCAATGATCAAGTCAAAACCTGAGGGCTTTCAATGGATAAATAACAGCATGAATGACTACATGCTGAGAAGCATGAAAGCCAAGACCTTCCCAGCAATCAGCGACCTCTATCTGCACTAAAATGAGATGGATTCATCGGAGACATTGGGGGCAGCAAACTCTCTTTTTTCATACTGTTCATCAAGAATCAAGAAAAAAACCAATAACAAGCAAAGTTCTGATCAATTCCTTCCATGCAGGCCAGCCTCTTTAACTGAACTCTCAAACCATCTTGAAAGGCGATCTTTTGCGGACGGCTGTTCAATCAATCAACGCGCTGAAGACAACTTGAACACAATCACCACAACGAAACCTCAAAAAAGTCCAGAGGCCAGCCTGAAGGGCTGCTGAGAGAGTCGCCAAATGGGCTTGAGCGGCAGTTGACTGGATCAACTGAACTGAGTGCCATGGAACGCCTTGCAGTCACCGGTGCTTCCGGAAAGACCGGCTGGCGGGTCGTGGATGAGGCCCTGAAACGCGGCATGGCCGTGAGGGTGATTGCTCGCCCTGCTTCTGTGCTCCCCCAGCCCCTGGCAGAAGCGGAGCGTGAGGGACGCCTGGAGGTGCAGCGTGTTGAACTCAGCGCTGCAAAGGCTTTACAGCAAGCCCTCAAGGGGTGCACAGCTCTGGTGATTGCTACCGGTGCAAGGCCTTCAGTGAATCTCGCCGCACCACTCCAGGTGGATGCCATTGGCGTTCAGGCTCAGGTGAAAGCTTGTGAGGCAGTCGGTTTGAAGCGCGTCATCCTGGTGAGTTCACTCTGCGCCGGACGGTGGCTCCACCCCTTGAATCTGTTCGGATTAATCCTGGTGTGGAAACGGCTCGGAGAGCGTTCACTCCAGAACAGCACGCTGGATTGGACCGTGATCCGCCCCGGTGGACTCAGTGAGGACGACAGCAGAGCCGACAACGAGGGGATCCTGTTCTCGGGAGCCGACGAGCAGGAAAGCAACAGCATCCCGAGGCGACTGGTTGCTCAGGTCTGCATGGACGGGTTGATGCAGCCCAATGCCTGCGGTCGAATCATTGAAATCACCAGCACGGACGATCTGCCCCAGCGCAACCTCAGTGCCTGGTTGGAATCACAAACGGCGTGAGCCAAGCCAGCTCACCACCTGATCGATGACATTCAACATTCAATTTGATCCAGAACTGGGACTCCTGGAGGTGTTACCAGGCAGCCCCAACATTCCCGCAGGCAGCTTCAAACAAAGGGATGACATTCAGACGGTCACCTTCTCAGACGACCTGGAAAACATCGATTCCAACGCCTTTGCTTCTTGCAGAAACCTGACAACCCTGAATCTGCCTGATTCACTGAGCAGCATCGGGAAGGAGGCGTTCTATGCCAATTTCTCATTGCAGAGACTGGTCCTCCCCAATGGGGTGGTGTCCATCGATGACTACGCCTTTCAGTACGGCCGCAGCCTGCAATCTGTCCACATCGGTGAGGCTGTCACCAGCATCGGGAAGCGATCTTTCTCAAATGGGTGGGTGCTGAGCGACCTGCAACTAGGGGATTCGCTGACGACCATCGGCGAAAAGGCCTTTTATCGCAGCCCACAACTCCGTGAGGTCAGCATCCCTGACTCGGTGATCCGAATAGGTCACGACGCCTTTGCCGGAACCGGAATCACAACCGTGGTGCTGCCGAGCCACTTCTCGGACAATCCACCCACCGAAGTCTTTGAGCCCGGCACTGTCTTCATCTACAGGAACGAGGAATCCATCGATTCTGGTGAACTCACCAATTCAGGCTGGCAATCGCAGAGCAATTCGGGCCTCTGGACCAAAGAGGCCGATCGACTGGATTCTTCAGAAGCGGGGCAGACCATCTCCTGGAAGATTGCTGATCAGCAGAAGGTCGACACTCTGCAGGGAGGCGACAGTTTGATCGTTGAGGGGGCAAACAGGCCCGCTCTCACTAACGCTGGAAGCCTATAGATGAACCGTGGCAAGGATCGTCTCAGTTTCAGTGTTAACGGCCATACAACGGCACTGGTCAATGAGGGGACGATCAACATGGGCAAAGGTTGCGATCAGATCGACCTTGTGACGGGATTGCTGGCTGGCGAAGGCAAGATCAAGCTCGGTCCAGGCAACGACCTGTTCTCCGACTTCGGCCAACAGGGCATGCTGAATGGAGACAAGGGGACTGATCAACTGAGGCTGCCAACGGGTCGCTACGAGCTGCGTCCTGAAGGAAAGCGCTGGCGCATCACCCGAGACGAACGGACCATGGTGATCAGCAACATCGAGACCATTGGCAGTCAGCAGACTCCCGAAGGCAGCCTGCTCAGGGTCAAAGACTTGGATCAGCCGTCCACCCTCATCATCGATGAAAGCGGCATCAGCTTGACCTGAATCAACTTAGGCCTCGTCCCATTTCTTCTTGCCATCCAGCAAGTCCATCAGCTCCTGCAGCTTTGCGTTGGTCTCCCGCACGTCTGCAGCATCCGGCATGGTGCTTTCTTCAGCCACAACGGCGTAGTGGTCGCGGCACATGTTGCGCAGTTCCTGCAGGCGCTTCTTCACGATGGCCTTCTTTTCAGCTGCGGTCGCCACGGAGCGCACGTCCTAAAAACTGTGAACCATTTTGCTATGCCGCCGGCAATCAGAAGTATTGCCAGGGGCCTGAGGCATCCAAATCGTTCGGTGGAGCATGAATGTCGTCCGGTTCTTCCGTGGTGACTCGCCAGGCAGGAACACGGGCATCTCGATAGCCGGGATGCTGAATCAACACTCCCAACGCGGCATCTGTTGTGGCCTGAAAACCACCCACCCAGTGGCTGGACTCATTCAGCCCACCCCTGAACCAGACCCAGCAACGCTCCTTTCGCATGCGGTGATTCTGACGGATTCCTCCCTTGAGCCAGACCGAAAAGGCGCTTAGGTTCTTAGAAGATCCAAAAATGCAAGGGTTTGTCAGAGAACTGGCAAGTAGTGATGCGTTGCATCGCCAGCGCTTTGTTCCTGCTGGCCCATGGTCTGCTTGTGCTCGAGCACATCACCATCGGCACCGCTCTTCATGGAATTGCCGAGTTGTTCCTGGCTCCCTGGGCGGTGCGACACCGTGCTTGGGACATCATTGTGATTGGACTGATCTTCTGTGTGTTCGATCTCTGGGGGACACTGCGACTGCTCAACGGCGTGGCCTAACCCCCCAATCGCTGAATCCAGAACCCGGCCACCTGCCAGCCGGACCAGAGAAAGATCGCTAGAAAAACCCAGTTCAACCAGGCTGGACGTCGGTCGTTTTCGAACACCAGGCAGAGGATCGGAAGGAAACACCGGCTCCGCCGGCTCGCTTTAGATCATGCATCCCCTCGAGCTGGTTGTACACCGCGAGTAACTGGCGTCGCAGGTGATCGCTGGAGGGGAGATCAGAGAGGATTTTCAAGGCATCCTCCAACGAACGTTTGGCCTCGATCAGAACGCGGCAATCGGTACTGCCTGCTTCAACGGTCATCGCATCATCGAGCTCTGACTCCATTCAGCCCTGAGCAGACAGCCGCTGTTGTGTTGGACGTCACCAAGACGCCATTTCTCAGCGAGCATTCAGGTTTTGCAGGGTTTGATGGCTTCAGCCGACCTTCCGCTGCAATGCCGGAAGCCGCAGGCTGCTGATCCAGGACAGCAACACCAGCAGAGACGACGCCCACAGACAGGCCTGCATGCCTTCGGTCTCCGACCGTCCCAACATGAATACCGCGCCGGACAGCAAGGTCCCTGCAAGACGGCCTGCGGCGTTGGCCATGTAATAGAACCCCACATCAAGGCTCACGCTCTGGGCATCGGCGTAGGCCAGCACCATGTAGGAGTGGATGGAGGAGTTCATGGCAAACACCACCCCGAAGGCGGCAAGGCCGGCGGTGATAGCAACCGCCACATCAGCCTCCCGCCAAAGCGCCATTGCGATCAGGGCAGGGATCGCCGTGAGCAGAGCGCTCCAGAACTGAACGGCGGACACTCCAGGGGACGTTGTCTGCCCCCAAAGTCTGCGCAAGCCGGGTGCTGAGCCCTGAACAATGCCGTAACCGATCACCCAGAGACCGAGAAAGCCACCGATTTCCCAGAAGCTCCAACCCAACGCGGCCTCCAGAAACACCGGCAAGGCGACAACGAACCAGACATCGCGTGCACCAAACAGAAAGAAGCGCGCCAGAGACAGCACATTGATGCCCTGGGATTTGGAGAACAGGGAGGCAATCGCCGGTTTCGACGTCATCTTTCCGATCTCGCCCGGCAGCACCAGCGTCAGCAGAAAGGCCAGAGCAAGGCCCGCCGCCATCCAGCCCACCGCAGCGTTGAAGCCAAAAGCGGTGAGCAGCACTCCCCCCAAGAAGAAGCCAACTCCCTTGAGGGCGTTCTTGGACCCCGTCAGGATCGCCACCCATTTGAACAGCTGCTTCTGCCCCTGCTGCTGATCATCAGGCGTTTCAGGCACCACCGTTTTGATGGCGCTCTTGGCACTCATCTTGTTGAGGTCTTTGGCGATGCCACTGATCGCCTGTGCCGCCATCACGTAAACCACGCTGAACAGCTTCGGCCAACCTGCCGCGACGGGAATCAGCATCAGCAGCGCAAGGATCTGCAGCAGCGTGCCCACCCAGAGGGTGAGCCGAAGCCCGTAGCGGGCACCGATCCAACCGCCGTACAGGTTGGTGACCACCCCGAAGAACTCGTAAAAGAGAAACAGAAGGGCGATCTCGAGGGTGGTGTAGCCGAGCTGGTGGAAATGGAAAACCACCAGCATCCGCAGGGCACCGTCGGTGAGGGTGAAGGCCCAGTAGTTAGCCGTGACGATGCCGTACTGCTGGAGAGCTGAAAGCTTCATCCCTCGAGTCTGACCACGTGGCAGACCAGATCAGCCATGCGGCAGCTGTAGCCCCATTCGTTGTCGTACCAGGCGAACACCTTCAGCTGGGTGCCATCCACCACCATCGTCGACAAGGCATCGACGATCGAACTGCGGTTGTCGTTGGTGTAGTCGCAAGACACCAAAGGGCGTTCCTCATAGCCAAGGATTCCCTGCAGCGGCCCATCCGCCGCGGCCTTGAAGGCAGCGTTCACCTGCTCCACCGTGACGCTTTGTTTGAGCTCAAACACCGCATCGGTGAGCGATCCATTCAGCAATGGCACCCTCACGGCATGGCCGTTGAGATTGCCCTTCAGCTCGGGGAAGATCATGGCAATCGCCTTGGCTGAACCCGTGGTCGTGGGAATCAGAGACGTGAGGCCGGAGCGGGCCCGACGCAGATCGCTTTTGAAGGAATCGATCGGCACCTGGGTATTGGTGATGTCGTGAATGGTGGTGATCAGGCCGTGGTCGATGCCGAAGTTTTCGTGCACCACCTTCACCACCGGCGCCAGGCAGTTGGTGGTGCAGGAGGCGGCTGTGACCAGCTTGTGCCGCGCCGGTTCATAGAGCTGCTGATTGATGCCGTAGACGATGTTGAGCGCTTCCTCACCGGCGACGACTCCCTTCACAGGGCAAGCCACCACCACACGCTTCAAGCCAACCTGATCG
Organism: Synechococcus sp. AG-679-B05; assembly: GCA_003210795.1. GTDB lineage: Bacteria > Cyanobacteriota > Cyanobacteriia > PCC-6307 > Cyanobiaceae > Parasynechococcus. The sequence continues at coordinate 22,764 of QCUJ01000008.1, forward strand.
AAGTAGGGGTTGAGGGTCTCCGGTGTTTTGATCGTGCCACTGGCCTCCAGCACCATCTCCACACCGCGTTCACCCCAGAGCACGACGGCGGGATCCTTCTCCGAGGACCAGGTCAGAGCGGAACCCTCCACGCTGAAGCCAACGGAGCTGCTGGCGATGTTCCGATCCCAGCGACCGTGGACAGCAGATGTTGTCAATGCCATCACGGTGCTATTCCAAGCCCGAAATGACGATGGACCAACGGCTTTTTTTTCCTGCGACGGAACGCAATCGCGGCCCTATCGGAGATCTGCTCAGCCAGCTCTTGCCTGCATCAGGGACCGTGCTGGGACTGGCCAGCGGCAGTGGTGAACATGCCGTCTGTTTTCAGCAGCGATTCCCACACCTGATCTGGCAGGCCAGCGATCCGGATCCGGACCATCGCGCCAGCATCGACGCCTGGATCCACCACCAAGGCCTGAGCGATGTCATGCCAGCAGCCCTCAATCTTGATGTTGAGGAACGCCCCTGGCCCCTCCCCCAAACCATCCGGGAGTCACTGAAGGCTGTGGTTTGCATCAACCTGGTCCACATCAGTCCCCCCGACTGCACCGCAGCGCTGCTTGAGGAATCAGCGTTGCTGCTCCCCACCGGGTCTCGCTTGATCATCTACGGCCCTTTCCTGCGAAATGGCCAGCACACCAGTGCCAGCAATGAAGCGTTCGATGCAAGCCTGCGGCAGCGCAATCCTGCCTGGGGAGTGCGGGATCTGGCCTGGATCGACGAGCTGTTGCTGCCTCTGCCCTTGAAACGGATTGGTTGCCACACCATGCCGGCCAACAACCTCACCCTGGTGATCGAACGCGTTTGATCATTGCCGCGACTGGCGGTTGATCGCACAATCGAACGACCGCAACAGGCGCAACAGTGAGTGTTGACATCCTTTTGATCAAGCTGGTTGTTGGCTTGGGAATCACCCTGGCCACAACGGTCGTACTCCGCAGGTTTCTACCCCGTTTCAGCCGGAGAACGTCGAGTGATTTCGACGATTTCGTGCTTCGGGCCCTGAGCGATGCGGTCCTTCCTTTCGGAATCGTCGTCACGCTGCTGATCATCAAGACCAATCTCGGTCTACCCAATGATGTGGCGAGGGCTTACGACGTCGTCCTGCGAATCGTGGGATCGATTGTCCTCATCCGCTTCATCAACCGTATCGGCATCCGCTTTCTTCAAAGTGTTGCCCGGCGAAGCGACAGCGACCTCGAACAACTGTTCAAAAACATCCAGCCCCTCATACGGGCAATCATCTGGATTGTGGGTGCTCTGGTGTTGTTCCAAAGCCTCGGTGTGCAACTGGCAGCGATCTGGGCCCTCTTGAGCGCTGGCGGCATCGGCGTAGGCCTTGCGCTCAAAGAGCCCGCCCAGGAGCTGTTTGCCTATCTAATGATTCTGCTGGACAAGCCTTTCACGGTTGGCCAGTTCATCAATGTTGGTTCCACATTCGCCACGGTTGAAAAAATCGGTGTGCGCTCCACCCATCTGCGCAGCCTGCGAGGCGAGGCGGTGGTGATGAACAACTCCGCTCTTACACACACCACTCTTCTGAACTTTGCCGATATGGAGAGGCGGCGGATGATCTATTCACTCGGCGTCACTTACTCCACCAGCGTGGAACAGATGAAGGCGATTCCAGCATGGGTGGAGCAGATCATTGAAGTGGTCCCAAATACCAGTTTTGATCGCTGCCATTTCACAGAATTCGGTGATTCCAGCCTCAATCTCGAGCTCGTTTATTACATCGACACCCGCGACTACACAACAGCTCTCACCGCGCAACAAGCGGTGAATCTCGGAATCATGGAGTGCTTTGCCAGAGAAGGAATTGAATTTGCCTTCCCCAGTCGCACTCTCTATCTGGAGAGTGATTCACTGGCGGGCAAGCTCTCCTGAGCCGAAGGCCCGCTGATTCGTTGCATCCACAGGCCACCGCACACCAGCAGAAAACCAAGTCCGGCAGCAACCAATGGAAGCGTCCGCTGGGACCAGCTCCCGGGCAGATCGCGGCGGTGATTCAACCAATCCTTTCGACGACAGCTGCTGCAGAGCATCGGAGCATCACCGCCCCCCTTGACTTTGAAGCCGATCCGACCGGGTAGCTCGATGAGAGCCCCACAGCTGTCGCACTTGAGTGAGAACAGGCTCATGAACGCTTCGGCCCCCATCTCCAACGTGGTCGCCATCCTCTCCTGATTTCCACACCAAGCGTCTCGATCCGTGAGCTGAAATCGGTCTGGCAGGATCTGATCAGCCTTGCTGGTGACCGTGCCGCGTTTTCAAGCCCGCGTCCTCGTGCGCCTGCGCCCCTCCGTGCTTGATCCCGCTGGTGAGGCGGCCCGAGGTGCTGCAGCCCGTTTAGGGGTGGAGGGCATCAGCAAACTGCGAATCGGCAAAGCCGTTGAATTGGAAATCGAGGCCGCCGATGCGGCGGAGGCCAGAAGCCGGATCGAACTGCTTAGCGATCGCTTGTTCGCCAATCCAGTGATCGAGGACTGGTCTCTTGAACTGCTGGACTCATGAGCATTGGTGTCATCGTCTTTCCCGGCTCCAATTGCGATCGGGATGTGCTTTGGGCCACCCAGGGATGCCTAGGGCTTCCCACGCGCCGGATCTGGCATGAGGAAACCGATCTGAGCGGTTTAGACGCCGTCGTGTTGCCTGGAGGCTTCAGCTATGGCGACTATCTGCGCTGCGGCGCCATCGCCCGCTTCGCACCAGCTCTCCGCTCCCTGGTTGAGTTCACTGCACAGGGAGGTCGGGTTCTGGGGATTTGCAACGGTTTTCAGGTGCTCACGGAACTGGGACTGCTTCCTGGGGCTCTCACCCGCAACCGCGATCTGCATTTCATCTGTGAAGACGTGAATCTGACGGTGGTCAGCGCCCGTACAACCTGGTTGCAGAACTACAGCGCCAAGGGGCATCTGACTTTGCCGATCGCCCACGGGGAAGGCCGGTATCAATGCAGCGAAGACACTCTCAAGCAATTGCAGGACGACGATGCCATTGCCCTCCGTTACGGGAACAACCCCAACGGCTCAGTCGATGACATCGCCGGTATCACCAACCCCAAAGGCAATGTTCTTGGGCTGATGCCCCACCCGGAGCGGGCCTGCGATCCAGCGACCGGAGGCGTTGAAGGACGCGCCATGCTGCAGGCGCTGCTGAATTGAACCGATGCTCCGTCGCCGCAAGCTGCTGATTTCAGGAGCAGCGGTGGCCCTGACGCCTCTGCTGAACAGAATGGCGCTGGCAGCGGCACCTCCCTTGGAGCCGCTGAGACCGGGGGCCCGCATCCGAGCGGTGAATCCAGGCACCTGGATCGAACCGGAGCTCGACCTCGACACCCTGCTCGCCCGCTTTGCCGCTGAGGGCTGGCGGCTTGAGATTCCAGACAGCGTGATGCAGCAGTGGCGCTACTTCTCGGCCACAGACCTCAACAGGGCCGCCGATCTCACGACGGCCTGGCGCGATCCCACTGTGGATGCTGTGTTCTACCTCGGTGGAGGCTGGGGCGGTGCCCGGGTATTGGAGGCGGGGTTCCGCTTCCCAGCTCGGTCCAAATGGACGCTCGGCTTCTCCGACAGCAGCTCACTGCTGCTGGCCCAGTGGGCGGCTGGACGTCCTGGGGCAGTGCATGGCTCCTTGGGAGGGTCCGACGAGCATTGGCAGCGCACTGTGAATCTGCTCACTGGCCTACCGGTGAAGCCACTGCAAGGCAGGGGGCTGCGCCCTGGAATCGGTAGCGGACCGCTGATCGTGACCAACCTCACCGTTGCAACGCACCTGATCGGCACGCCCTGGCTGCCGTCCCTCAAAGGCGCGGTTCTGGTTCTCGAAGATGTAGGCGAAGCTCCTTATCGAATCGATCGGATGCTCACCCAGTGGCGCAGTGCTGGCCTGCTGCAGCAACTGGCGGGGGTGGCCTGCGGCCGTTTCACCTGGGCGGAGGACGACATCCTGCCAGGGGATTTCAGCATGGAGGAGATCCTGGAAGAGCGCTTGGGAGATCTGGGCATTCCCTTGGTTCTGAACCTGCCCCTCGGCCACGGACATCCCAACAGTGCACTGCCACTTGGTGCCATGGCGCAACTGGACGGCCGCCGGGGCAATCTCAGCCTCATCCGATGATCCGCATCCTGCTGCTGACCCTTGGACTCTGGGGTGGAATAGCAACGGCTCGGCCGGTTCCTGTGAGCCGCCAAGACCCCGAAGCCCCCTCAAGTTCGGCCAAGCCGGTTTCGACTGCTTCTGGATCTGCCGTGGTGGTGACGGCCCATCCGCGTGCCAGCGCTGCAGGACTGGCGGCTCTTCAGGCTGGTGGTCATGCCATGGATGCTCTTGTTGCCGCTCAGTCGGTCCTGACGGTGGTGGAGCCGCAGAGTTCCGGCCTTGGCGGTGGCGGATTCCTGCTGCACTGGAACGCCCAGCAGGGGCACTTGGAGCTGCTCGACGGCCGTGAAACGGCACCGCAACGCAGTCGCCCCAGCGATTTTCTGAATGCTGAAGGGAAAGCACTGCCCTGGCATCAGGCCACCAGCAGCCTGCAGGCCATCGGCATTCCCGGAACGGTGGCTCTGCTCTGGGAGGCTCACCAGCAACACGGGCGACGGCCTTGGTCCGACCTGCTGGATCACGCCATCACACTGGCCCGCGATGGCTTCGAGCCCAGCCCTCGACTGCTTCGATCCATCGCCCTGGCACAGCGACTCGGGTTCGATCACAACCTGGCCTTTCAGAAGCTGTACCTACCAAACGGTGCAGCCATCCGGCCCGGGACACGGCTTCGCAACCCAGCCCTGGCCCACACCCTGGAGCGGCTCGCCAACCACGGAGGCCTGGACTTCTACCGAGGGAAACTGGCGGATCAGATCCTGCGCGAGCTTTCAGCGCTCAACCGTGACGAGCCTCGCTTCCGAGGCTGGTCAGCGAGCGACCTGGCGTCATACAGAGTGATCAGGCGGCAGCCGCTGTGCAGCCGATGGCGGGACCATCTTCTCTGCTCCGTTCCAGCACCCAGCAGCGGTGGACTGGCGGTTCAGCAAAGCCTGGCGCTGTGGGATGCGCTCAACGGAGGGGACAGGATCACCCAGACCTCCGGCTGGCAACGCCTGGCCCAGGCACTGGCCTGGGCCGATGCGGATCGTCTGTATTGGGTTCGTGATCCGATCGATGGCACCCCCTGGGTTTCGGCATTGCTGGATCCGGCATACATCTCCGAGCGCGCGCGGCGGATGAAAAGCGATCTCTCCTTGCGAGCCGCTCCTGGCCTTCCCCCCGGACAATCCAGCTATCCATTTGCCAGGCCGGCCAACGGACGCGAAGACGGCACCAGTCAGATCAGCATCGTGGATGGTGATGGCAACCTGGTTAGCTACACCGCATCGGTGGAGACCGTATTTGGCAGCCGGCATCTGGTGGCGGGCATGGTGATGAACAATCAGCTCACCGACTTCTCCTTCCGTCCCAGCATCGGAACAGAACCTGTGGCCAACCAACGTCGACCGGGACGACGACCCATGTCATCGATGGCTCCGACCATCGTGTTTCGCGACGGGCAGCCTGTGCTGGCAGCGGGCAGCCCGGGAGGTCGAAGGATCCCCCACTTTCTGAGCCGAACGCTGCTGGCCTCACTGGTCTGGAAGGAGCCCCCCCACCGAGCCGTGGCTTTACCCCACGTCTCGGTAAGTGATGGTGCACTGTTGCTGGAAAAGGAGGCGCCTCTCCCGTGGCCAGTGTCACCTGAGCGGCTGGCGATCAATGGGCAGGGCGTGCGGTTTCAACGCTTCGGCAGCGGTACAGCCCTGCTGCAACGGATCAACGGCCGCTGGCATGGCGCAGCAGACCCTCGGCGCGAGGGCAAGGCAATGGCCCTCCCCTGAGTTGGTCTCCTGCTGTTGTCCTGAGGCAGAAAAAAAGGGCCAAAGGCCCCTGGGGATTGGTGGAAAGTGGATTGATTGAAACCTGCTGTCAGACAGCAACAGCAGCCTTGGTAGGCAGGGCAGCCTTGGTATTCAGGGCACCCTTGGCGTAGAGACCGGCGTAGTGGGTGATGCTCTGCTGCTTGATCTTGCTGGCGTTGCCAGCCGCCCAGAACTGCTGATAGCGCTCGAGGCAGACCTGCTTCATGTACTTGCGGGCCGGCTTGTTGAAGTGGCGTGGATCAAAGTTGGCTGGGTCAGCCATGGCTGCTTCGCGCACCGCGGCAGTGAAGGCGAGTCGATTGTCGGTATCGATATTCACCTTGCGAACACCGTTGCGAATCCCTTCCTGGATCTCTTCCACGGGCACGCCGTAGGTCTCGGGGATTGCACCACCATGCTTGTTGATCATCTCCAGCCACTCCTGGGGAACGGAGGAGGAACCATGCATCACCAGGTGGGTGTTGGGGATAGCTTTGTGGATCTCAGCAATACGGCTGATGGCCAGAACCTCACCGGTGGGCTTGCGGGTGAACTTGTAGGCGCCATGACTGGTGCCGATAGCGATTGCCAACGCGTCGCATTTGGTTTTGGTGACGAAATCAGCGGCTTCAGCCGGATCGGTGAGGAGCATGTCCATGGACAGCTCACCTTCGAAACCATGGCCGTCCTCGGCCTCACCTTTGCCGGTCTCAAGGGATCCGAGGCAACCCAGTTCTCCCTCAACGCTCACACCAACGGAGTGGGCGAAATCAACAACCTGTTTGGTGACGTTGACGTTGTACTCGTAACTGGCAGGGGTCTTGGCGTCGGCCTCCAGGGAGCCGTCCATCATCACGGAGGTGAAACCGTTGATGGCTGCGGAATAACAGGTATCCGGTGCATTGCCGTGGTCCTGATGCATCACCACGGGGATATGCGGATACGTTTCCGTCGCCGCGAGAATCAGGTGGCGAAGAAAGATCTCACCGGCATAGCTGCGTGCTCCACGAGAGGCCTGCAGAATCACCGGGCTGTCGGTCTCGTCAGCCGCTTCCATGATGGCCTGCACCTGCTCAAGGTTGTTCACGTTGAAAGCAGGAATGCCATAGCCGTTTTCAGCGGCATGGTCGAGCAAAAGCCGAAGCGGAACGAGCGCCATAGGAAAAGTCCGATATAGAACCTGGACGGATGAGATTCCGCCGGGAGAAGACTTTACCTATTTGTGTTTAATTTGTCACCAAGCCCTGTCGCTCTCACGACAAGGCCTGGTCAAATCGGAATCAGTAGGTGTATCCAGCGACGAACAGCTGCTCATCAGATGATGGCTGGGAGCCAGGCACGTACTGACCGAGTGAGGCTTCCGAATTGGCCTGAGCTCTTGCGAGAAGAGCTTTCTGACCAGCCTCTGTGTTGGAGCCAGCCCAGCCCTTGAGGCATGAGTGCTGCAGAGCACGGCCATAGGAGAACCCGAGGTTCCACTTGGCTTTGCGCTCGATGCTGTTCATGTGGTTGAGGTAAACCGAGGCGGCTTCCTCACTCAGGCCACCGGAGAGGAACACGATGCCAGGAACGCTGGCGGGAACGCTGCGTTCGAGAGTTCTCACCGTCATGGCTGCAACTTTTGCCGGGTCGGCCTTGTCGGCACAATCAGCGCCTTGGACAGTCATCGAAGGCTTCAACAGGGTGCCCTCAAGCAGAACACCGTTGGCATGGCAAGCGTGATAAACCTCTTGAATCACATGCTCCTGGATGCGAGCTGTAGTTTCGATGCTGTGGTTGCCATCCATCAGGATTTCGGGCTCCACGATGGGCACCAAGCCGGATTCCTGAACCGAACGTGCATAACGAGCCAGGCCCCAAGCATTTTCGCGAATCGAAAGCGCAGAAGGGCTGCCGTCAGAAGTGATTTGCAGAACAGCGCGCCACTTAGCGAAGCGTGCGCCTTGGGCGTAGTAATCGGCAGCGCGCTCAACCAATCCGTCCAGACCGGTGCAGAGCGTTTCAACGGCATTGGCACCGCCCAGTGGCCTCAGGCCCTTGTCAACCTTGATGCCGGGGATGACGCCGAGCTTGCCCAGCTTGGTGACCATCGACTCACCGTCGGCATGGTTCTGAAACAGGGTCTCCTCATAAAGGATGGCGCCACTAATGAAGTCACCTAAACCTGCTGCAGTGAACAGCATTCCTCTATAAGATTGGCGATTGGCCTCAGTGTTCTCAACGCCAATAGAACCAAGGCGCTTGCCAATGGTCTTGGTTGATTCATCAACAGCGAGAATCCCTTTTCCAGGGGCCGCAAGAGCCTTCGCTGTAGCGATCAATTCTGAGCTGTAATCCGCCAAGGCCATTTCAAAGATTAAGAGAAACGCAATTCTTCAACCCAAGCTCGCGAACCGGGGCACTTTAGTTACAAGCAAAACGCATAATTAGAACAAAAACATTGCATCATTTGCTGCAATCAAGCGTGAGCAAGTGGCCCTTCGGTCTGATCGCATGCATCACGACTCTGCACGCCTTCAGCAAGGCCAGGAATCATCGGTTTGCCGCTGCGGATGCTTTGAGCCCACCATCCCAGCACTCTGGCAACAGGCGCGATCCGACCATCACTCCAGGTTTGATCAAAAGCGAGATCGTCATCCGCAGGTACCGATCGGAAGCTCTCACCTAAAGCAGCATGCTGAAGCTCAAAGCCATGGACATAGTCCTTCTGATTGCTGCTGCTGAGCATCAGGGAGCCATCCGAACCCGTGATATCCAGGCAAAAACCTCGACCATTCCGCGAAACTGAACTGAGACTGACCTGGGCAGGCACGGGCAGCTCAGGTCGGCCCTGCCACTGCAGGCTGGCCTGAACCAAAGACACATCGGACGCATCGACAGGGGCCATTCCACCATCGGGATGGGGCCGCTGCTGAATCGACACGCTGTTCAAGGTTTGAACTGACGCCACGGGCCCAATCAACCAGGCGAGCATGTCGAAGGCATGGGTTCCAAGGGCACCGATCACACCACCCCCCTGATCCGCCTGGGAATACCAGTTCCAACCGCGCTCTGGATCAGAGCGACTACCCATCAGCCAGTCGAGTTTCACCAGCCAGGGGGTACCGACGGCCCCCGCTCTGAGCAGGCGATCAGCCTGCATGAACAGAGGGACTGCCCTGTATTCGTAATCCACAGCCACCGAGAGGCCTCTGGCAATTGCCAGCCGTTGCAACTCCCTGGCCTGATCGGCATGCAAGGCGATCGGCTTCTCCAGCAGCAGATGTTTGCCGGCTTCAAGAGCACGGCGAGACAACTCAAACCGTGGTGCCGGGGGGGTCGCAATCACCACAGCCTCCACAGCCGGGTCAGCCAGCAGAGCGTCCCAGTCGACAAAACCGGCGAGACCGTGAGCTGAGCAGGCCTCATCCAACCGCTCGCGGCGAGGATGCCACAACGCCACGCTGCGCAGATCCGAGTTTGCCTTCACAGCCTGAAGGTGAACCTTCTCGCCGAAACCAAGTCCGGCGATGGCCACACCAATCGGTTGAACACTCATCTCAGCTCGCCAGTGGTTCGTTGCAGACGGCGTCAATCACAGAGCCGATCAACCCGTCTTCGCCGGCAGCCTCCCAGCTGGCGCCAAAGCGGGGGATGCCGTTCACCTGTTTGTCGCGGTAGAGCTGCTGAGCACAGTCGAGCTGCATCACATACAGCTCACCGGGAGCCTGCTCGCCCTCGGACGTAGGAGCGGGCGTGAACCTGCTCAGAACTGAGCGCAATCCCTGCCGATCCTCCCGGACGCTGCCTCGGTCCCACCACTGCTGTCCAGCCTCAGTCGCTGGAACCTCAATCCAGTCAACCTGTCCGGCCCAAATGGGCAGGACCCAGGCCAGAAGGCTCAGACCCAGCATCAACACAACCCTGATCATGCGCTGGCAAGCTCCATCGGCCTTGAGCCATGCAAACGCAACAGGCTGGCCAGGGTGACGCGCATCTGATGACGCGGAACGATGGTGTCAACAAAACCCTTGTCCTGCAGATATTCAGCCGTTTGGAAGTCATCCGGCAGCTTTTCACGCAGGGTCTGTTCAATCACGCGACGCCCAGCAAAGCCGATCAACGCCTTGGGTTCCGCCAGGATCAGATCCCCCAACATGGCGAAGCTCGCCGTGACTCCCCCGGTGGTGGGATGCGTCAGCAGAGGCATGTAAAGCAACTCAGATTCCCTGTGGCGCTCCAGCGCACCGGAGATCTTGGCCATCTGCATCAAGCTGAGCATCCCCTCCTGCATGCGGGCACCACCGGACGCACAGACAATCAGCAGAGGCAAGCGTTTCTCCGTGGCCACCTCAATGAGTCGCGTGATCTTTTCCCCGACAACTGAGCCCATGGAGCCGCCCATGAAGCGGAAATCCATCACCGCCAGAGCCATCGATAGACCCTCCACCCGGCAGAGGCCCGTCACAACACCATCGTTCAGACCAGTGGACGCCTGGCTTTCAAGAAGACGATCGGCGTAGGCGCGGCGATCCTTGAAACCAAGGGGATCGGTGGGAGTGAGTTCCTCGTTCAGAGCTTCAAAACTGCCTGGATCGGCAATCACGGCGATGCGTTCGCTGCTGTCGATCCGGTGATGGTGACTGCAGCCGGCGCAGACACTGGCGTTGGCCCTCAGGTCTTTGAGATAGACCACCAAGCCACATTCAGGGCACTTGCTCCAAAGGCCATCACCTTCATCAGGCTCCTGGATCACCTTGCCGGTGGACTGTTCCTTGCGGCGGTCCGCAAACCAATCGAACAAACTCATACGGTTGCCGCTCGTTGGGAAAGTTCGGTTCTTGGGTGGCTCAGTGGTTTGTGAAGCAAAGCCGCCAAAAGGCCTCCTCACCTCAAATAAGATTCTCTTAATGGTACTTGCGTGGCCCGCCGGATGATTCCCAGAAAACCCTTTGTTGCTTAGGACGGGCAACCTGAATGGGGCCGGTTGAATAGGGCCGCTTTTGAGGCCTGAACACAGAGCGACCACAGCAGAAAGGTTGAGGAATGCATTCGACTCTGGTCAGCTTGCTGACGATGGCTTCCACAGGTCATCACCCGTATTTGACATCAATACTTGTGGGCTCTTGCAACAGCTTTCACCGTTCCGTGAGAGAGTGAGTTCACGCGAATGGGCCGAGAGACCACGACGCGCGAACTAGATAAACGGACCAGACCAAATGAACAGAAGAGTGATTCAACCCCTTCTTTGGGGGATTGATCATCCAGTGAGAGTGCACGGTGACCAACAAAACGTTGAAACCGGGTACGAGTCGGCCCAACGGAAACGTTTCCTGCGCTCTGAGGCTGAGGACTCCGAGACAAGCGGAATCATCTGATCAAAAAGAAACCCCGCCGAAGGCGGGGTTTCGAAAGCTCAAAGGCTGTGACCTTGTTTCCAGCCTTTGTGTTTTTTCCTCACGTGCACAATATAGATAGAAAGACTGTCACAGTGCTAGTTAGCCGTGGACAGCTTGTTGCTCGTCTACAGCCCCCTCTGCAGGCGGGGCGAACATGCCGGCCACCTGGTCAGGGAAAGGACTACAAGAACCGCGAGAAGAGCTTGCTCTTCTCGAGCGATGCGGTGCCTGCTGAAACAAGTTCGTCCCTATACAGAGAAATGTAGACAACACACCGATTCTTTTCGGATTTCAAGATTGCAGAACAGTGTTTCCCACGATCGCTCTCGCGGGAAACAGGGTTCTGCCGGCCCTCGGGTCGCTCTCCCGAAACCGTCGCGTAGGGAGGGGATCCCCATCTCCGCGCCGCATCAATATGAAGGCCAACCAAGAGATTTGCAACCGGTCTTTTGGGCATCTTTTGGAACCCAAAAAATCCCCGTAAAGCCTCGTGTCTTTGGTATACGAGAGCACTGACAGAACCTGTCTGACATGGGAAAACACAGTTCAGGCCTGACTTTTCAGACGCATCTGTCAGTGACTTGGAGAACACCACGCCTGTCTAACTTCTACACACGGTGCTGCAGCCGCACCGGTTCAGCCGGACCCACCAAGCGGTCCTTGATTGCCGTCGATTCAAGGTTCTCAGACAGGGAGCATTAAGAAACCGAGCCTCCTGCTCAAAGGAACGAGCAAGGGGGCAGAGACGCTGCCCACGAAAAAGAAAGTGATCTCAACACAAACCAAGGCTCGCAAGGCTTGAGCCGCAGATGGCCCGAAGAAGTTGCATGGATCCAGAGGGAACAAAGACAACAACTCACGGAAATGATTTAACAACATTTTGCACCAATAAAAATCGGCTCGTTAAAGACGCAAACCAGTGCAAAACTATTGCATCTAGACCACCAACCCATCAACGCCTCAACAAGGCCATTTCCTGAATCTACAACTCGCCTGGAATGCCTCTGATAAAATAGTCCAATAAAAAGATATCGTCTGAATCAATGGCATCGCACACTGCCGCTATTAACGATCATCTTGCACTTGAATTTCAGGCCAGCCACACCTACCTGGCTATGTCGATATGGCTTCGCGAAAAAGACCTCATCGGTTTTTCCGGCTACATGCTCGAAAAGAGCATTGAAGAACGCGGACATGCTTCAAAGATGATTGCCTATCTTGTCGACAGCGAATGCGAGGTACAATTACCAACCATTCAATCTCCGGAACGTGAGTTTCAAACGGTTCAGAAACTGTTTGACACCGTTTACAGCATGGAAAAACAGGTAACGGAATCAATCAACAATATTTATTCATTATCAGAACAGGAGGGCGACCGTGCTGCAACTGCAATGCTAGACTGGTTCATCGAAGAACAAGTTAAAGAGGAATCCGAGGCGCGCTTTGTTCTGAAGCGATTACGTTTAGCTGATTCCAACACGGCAGCACTGATCCTTCTTGATCAACAATTCCTTGATGGAACACTCCTTGCCAATATCAAAGCTGGAGGAGCATTTAACCTTGGCGGAGGCGGACTAGGACTTGGAAACGGAACAGCTTGAGAGATGAACAGCAACCATACAAGGATAGTATCAATTTCATTCTTGCAATGCTAGACTATAATAATAATAACTAAGAATAATTATGGGATAAATTTTTTCAAAAAATATTCAGCCATTGATCCCACCACCAATTCGGACCCTTCAGCCAGACCAGCCAAATACCGAGTGCGATGAATGGCCCAAATGGGAAAGGTTGTCGCGGTTTCAGGCGGCCAGTCAATCGACCGATGCTTCCAACAATCGCACCGCTGAAAACTGAAATCGCCATGGCGATTGCAATACCAAACAAACCAAGCCACGTACCACCCAAGGCGGCAAGCTTTGCATCTCCCAGACCCAGGGCTGGTTGCCCCAGAGCTTTTTCCGCAAGGGCACTCAGGGTCTCCAGTGCCATCAGAGAAAGAGCGGCACCGATCATGTGATCAGCAAAAACCGGTGCACCGCCGGTGACACTGGCCATTAGGCCCAACAGAACGCCCCAGCGGACAGGGATTCCGGCAACCACATGTGATCGAGATCGATCAGCACCAGTGGCAGAAGAAGACCGACCAAAGGCAAACCGATCCAAGGCTGCAAACTCGGTTCGACACCACCACCTCCACCACTGCTCACCAACATCGTGCTGAGCCACAGCAAGGCACTGAGACTTTTAACAACTGGATAGCGGCAGCTGATGGAGGCACTGCAATCTCTGCAACGGCCGGCAAGCAGCAACCAACCCAGCAGTGGCATGTTGTCGTGCCAGCGCACTGCATGACCACACCTTGGGCAATGACTGCCGGGATACACCACGGATTCCTCCCGGGGGAATCGCTAAACAACAACATTGGTGAAACTGCCAATGCAGGCACCAAACGTGATCAGCCAGACCGGCGCGATCAAGCCTTCCATCGATTCCGGGAACGCGCATTGCGAGTTCGAATCAGCTCCAATCCCACAAAATTTTCTTCAGGCAAAAGCACAGGGGCATGGAAGACAACACGCCCCTCTTGATGATGAAGATCAACAACAACACCGATTGGCTCAGGTGAACTGACCGTGTCTGACAAATAATTGAAGTACACAAGCCGTGCAAGACGGATCAGTTCTCTGCTGTCGACACGATCCCAGCGTGGCGTGGTCGGTGAGCCGGCAGCACCACTGATCTCAAACGACGGTGTTGCAAAAGTAATCGGCTCACCCACAAACGTAGATGAGCCGATTGTAGAGATGAACTGCTGAGACGTTCCAGGTCAGCTGACCTTTTTCTTCTCCTCGATCATGCGATGAATGATCGGCGTAAGGATCAATTCCATCGCAAAGCCCATCTTGCCTCCATTCACCACGATGCTGGTGGGGCTGGACATGAAGGAGTCGTGAATCATGTTCAACAGGTAGTTGAAATCGATTCCCCAATTTTCCCGGGCACCTTTACGGAAGTGGATGATGACGAAACTTTCATCCGGGGTGGGAATGTTCCGGCAGATGAACGGGTTGGAGGTGTCCACCGTGGGCACCCGCTGAAAGTTGATATCGGTGTTGCTGAATTGAGGGCAAATGTGATTGATGTAATCCGGCATCCGGCGAAGGATGGTGTCCACGATCGCCTCTGCGGAATAACCGCGCTCAGCGTTATCGCGGTGGATCTTCTGGATCCACTCCAAATTGACAATCGGCACCACACCAACGAGGAGATCGGCCAGATCCGCCACGTCATACCCCTCACCCTTCACCCCACCGTGAAGGCCTTCGTAGAAGAGAACATCTGTGCCGGATGGAATGTCTTCCCAAGGCGTGAACTGACCCGGGTCAAGGTTCACACCCAGGCGCGCATTGTGCTCAGCGGCTTCCTCAGGGCTGTGCAGGTAATACCGCTTCTGACCAGCACCGGTTTCGCCGTAGGTGCGAAACAGTTCATCGAGCTTGTCGAAAAGGTTGGCTTCCGGACCGAAGTGGGAGAAATTTTCACCCTTCGCCAGGGCATCAGCCATGGCCTTTTTCATCGACGTCCGCTCATAGCGGTGGTAGCTGTCGCCTTCCACAACGGCAGGCGTGATGCCTTCACGAGCGAAGATGTGTTCGAAGGCGCGCTTGACGGTGCTGGTTCCAGCACCGGACGAACCGGTTACAGCGACGACCGGGTGACGCTTCGACATCGACGCGGGGACAAGATGCCCGGCGAGTTTGCCAGATCAAGGCCCACTTTCACCACTACGTTCGTTAAAGAGCTTTCACCAGTTCCTGGCCCATCGCCTGACATCCCAGCTGTGTACAGCCTTCCGCCATCAAATCACCGGTGCGGAAGCCCGCAGCAAGAACCCGGTCCACAGCGGCCTCAAGCGCATCAGCTGCCGCTGACTGCTTCAAACCAATCCGCAACATCATCGCGGCGGAGAGCACCATCGCCATGGGATTGGCCTTGTCTTGACCAGCGATATCGGGCGCTGATCCATGCACCGGCTCAAACAGACCTGGGCCATCACTGCCCAACGAAGCCGAAGGCAGCATGCCGATCGAGCCGGTCAGCATCGCCGCTTCATCGCTGAGAATGTCGCCGAACAGGTTGCCGGTGAGCAGCACATCGAACTGGCGTGGATCACGCACCAGCTGCATGGCGGCGTTGTCCACGTACATGTGACTCACTTCAACCCCGCTGTAGCCAGGGGCCATTGCATCGACGCGATCCCGCCAGAGCTGACTCACATCAAGGACATTGGCCTTGTCAACGGAACAGAGCCGACCTCGACGCTCCCGGGCGATGTCAAAGGCCACCTTGGCGATGCGATCAACCTCAGAGCCGGAATAGGTCATCGTGTTGAAGCCGCGCTCATCGCCATCGGCCTCGAGGCGACCCTTGGGCTGACCAAAATAAATTCCGCCTGTCAGTTCTCGCACCACCATTAGGTCCACACCCTCGATCACCTCACGCTTGAGGCTGCTGGCATCAATCAGAGCCGGAACAATCTTGACCGGACGGAGGTTGGCGAAAAGGTCCATACCGGCCCTGAGACCAAGCAGGCCGGTTTCCGGCCGCTTCTCACGAGGAAGGCTGTCGAAACGCGGGCTGCCGATGGCGGCCAGCAGAACTGAATCAGAGGCTTTGCAGGCCGCCAGAGTGCTGGCAGGGAGAGGTTCACCCGTGGCATCGATGGCGCTGCCACCGATCGGTTGTTCCTCGAAGACCAGTTCAAAACCGTGACGTTCGCTCACCGCCTCCAGCAACCACCGCGCCACGGTGGTGATCTCCGGGCCGATGCCGTCGCCGGGGAGCAGAACGACGCGGTGCTGAGCCATGACGGACCGGAATGGCGAATTGGTGGCGAGACTACTGAGGGGCGTTCCGCTTCAGCTCCCGCAGAGTCTTTGTGATCTCCGGCAGCTTGCTGAAGGTGCTTGCACAGCGCAGCCAGAGTCGGTTGGGGATGGCGGGAAATCCACTCACTACCTGCCCCGCAGCCACATTGGAAGTCAAACCACTCTTGGAGCTGGCGATCACCCGATCACCAACGACCACACGATTCGCCACACCGACCTGACCGGCCAGGATGACGCCGTTGCCGATCTGAGCCCCACCGGCGATCCCCACCTGTGCGGCAAGGGCGCAGCCGCGACCAACGCTGACCCCGTGGCCGATCTGCACCAGGTTGTCAATTTTGGTGCCCGCACCAATCCGGGTTTCACCCACAGAAGGTCGATCAATGGTGGTTCCGCTGCCCAGCTCAACCTGGTCTTCCAGCACAACCCGACCTGTCTGTGGCATTTTCCGCCACCCCTTGGCCGTTGGCACAAAACCAAACCCTTCCGAACCAACAACAGCATTGGCACTGATCACACAACCGCGACCCAGATGACTGCCGGGATAAAGAACGGCATTGGCATGCAGCTCACAGCCATCCCCCACAAGGACGCCTTCGTAAATCACCACTCCGGGATGCACCACACAATTCGCCCCGACGCAGCTGCCAGCGCCGATGCAGACCCTGGGACCGATCGCCGTGCCTGCCCCAACCACAGCCCGCTCATCGATCACAGCCGTTGGATGAATCTCGGCCGGTGGCCGGCGGCGTGGAACCAGTTGATCCAGAGCTTCCGCAAAGGCCAGGCGCGGGTCGGAGAACACCGCAAAGGGAATCTCACGTTGACTCGCACGATCAATCAGGTCCTGTTGATCCGGGAGCAGAAGAGCCCCCACACAGCTTTGCCCCAGCTCTGAACTGAGAGCGTTTCCTTTCTCCAAAAAGCTGAGCTGATCCGCCGCGGCCAGCTCAAGGGAAGCGGCACCCGTCAACGGAGGATCAGCACCGGGGTTGCTCCAGAGCAATCCTGCATCCCCCGTTTGCAGGGCCTTGAGCAGGGAGCTGAAGCGCATGATCAAACGGCGCGGCGGCCGGATCGTAAGCGCGCTCAGCGTTGATGCAGCACCAGTGCATCCCGGTGGACCACCACTGGGGATGGCACGGTGGCGTCCATCTCCATCAAGGCCTGTCGCAACTGATCGCTGGCCATGGAACAGAGACCACGACCCAGCTCATCTCCCCGGGAATCCACCAACCGAACAGCCTGGTTGGAGGAAAACTGCCCCTCCACTGCCGTGATCCCAACCATCAGCAGTGACGCGCCTTGATGCTGCAGGGCGACACAGGCTCCGGCATCCAGTTCCAGAGTGCCTTCAGGTTCCAAGACATGGGCCAGCCAGCTGCGCCGATTGCCAAGGGGATCCGGATGTGGATGAAACACTGTGCCCCCGCGTCCACCGGCTAGAAGAGCCTCCAAGCGCCCGGGGTCACGGCCATCATCAAGCTGCATGGTGACGCCGCTGGCGGTGGCGATGCGCGCGGCCGCCAGTTTGGTGGTCATACCCCCCGTTCCCCAGCGCCCACCATCACCGGCTACCGCCTGAAGCGCCTCCAGATCCTTGGGGTGATGGACATCCGCAATCGGCAGGGCGCCGTCATCCCGGCGTGGATCGGCGGAATACAACCGATCCACATCGGTCAGCAAAAGCAGCTGATCCGCTTTCAACGCTGCAGCAACGAGGGCGGAAAGGGTGTCGTTGTCGCCGAAGCGCAGCTCGACAGGGGAAACGGCATCGTTTTCGTTCACGACAGGCAGAACCCCCCAATCGAGCAGTTGCAGCAGGGTTCCGGAGGCTTTCTGGTAGCGAAGTCGGTCCACCAGATCTGAACGGGTCAGCAAAACCTGGGCCACGCGGGATCCGTAACGCCCCATCGCGCTCTCGTACAAAGCCATCAGATGGCCCTGCCCCACGGCCGCTGCCGCCTGAAGCGCCACCACAGAGGTTGGACGCTGGCTCAAACCAAGCCGTTGACAACCCAGACCCACGGCACCACTGGTGACCAGTACGACCTGATCACCACGTTGCTGCGCAGCGGCGATTCCCCGGGCGTAACCCTCGATCGCGGCTGCTGTATCCCCCCGCAGCAGGCTTGTGCCCAGCTTGACCACCCACAGCGTCATGCCGCAGGGGCCCCCAACCATCGCGCGAGAGTCCGCTCCAGCCGCTGGATCCCATCACGGGAACAGGGCCCACCATTACTGGCAATCGGCCGAACCAAAACCGTGAACAAACCAAGGCGGTTGCCGCCGAGAACATCGGTGAACAAACGATCCCCCACCATGGCGATGCGCTCCGGCGGAAGGTTCAGTTCAGCCACAACACGGCGCAGCGCAGCACGATGGGGCTTGCGCGCACCACAGGTGAAATCCACGTTCAGCTGATCCGCCACGGCGGAGATCCGCCGCTGTGATGGGTTGTTGCTGAACAGGTGCAGGTGCAGGCTTTGACCCGCATCAACCAACCAGGCCTTCACCGGCGCTGACAGCTGAACATCCCGGCCAGTGAGAAGGGTGCGATCGACATCGATCAACGCTGCCCGTATGCCATGGGAGAGCAGATCGGACAGCGAAAGCTGAGCGATGGTCTGGCCTGGATCCCAGGAGGGTTGCAGGCAGTGACGGCCACTCACTCCGGCCATTCCCGCTCCTCCAGTTCCGCCTCGATACGGGGCTGGATGCGATCGAAGGCCTCCCCTTCCACCAATTCGGCCTGGCCATCCACCATTCGAGCTACCACGAAGAAGGGATCCAGAGGGATGTACAGGCCATAGTCCTGTTCCTTGACCATGAAGCTCACCAGAAGCTCATAGGTCTCCGCGTCCTCGTCTCCATCGTCCTCATCCTCTTCATCCAACTCATCCGGGTCAGGCTCGTCCAGTTCCCCGCTGACGGTGAGGGTCACAGCGGAACGCACCAGGGTTAGCTCATGCTCCTGGAGAACAACGTCCGCAACCGAGAGGATCGGTTCACTGCTGTCGACACTGGTGATCGGCTCCGGATCACCCTCGTCCTGAAGCCGGAACAGGGATACCGGCGTATCCACAGGTGTAAGCAGCGCGTAATCCTGCCCATCGAGTGGGATCAGCTGCTCCAGGAAGCAGAGCAGGTCCTTTCCGTCACTGTCCCGCACGAGCACGGTGGGAACGTCACCGCTGCTGCCGGTGGCGGAGTCGCGCATGAAATCGGAAGGCACTGAGCTCAGGATCCACCATCGCGTGGCGTGGTGCCCGCGGGACCTCCATCAGGCTGGGCCGGTTTTAACTCCGGCCCCTCCTGCAACCACTGCTCCAAGAGCAGGGCAGCCGCCGCACTATCCAGTCGACCACTGCGATCACCCGCCAGACCATGGCGTTCCGCGGCAGCCCAGGTACTGCTGTGTTCATTGACCCAGGCCAGGGGAAGCTCAAGGGCAGCAGCCAAGCGCAACCCGTAGCGGCGGCAGTGCACCGCCTGTTCCGTGGGATCTCCGGCCGCATCGAGGGGCAGACCCACCACCAGGCCTTGCACATGGCGTTCGCGGCAGTGGCGTCGCAAGAACGTCAGGTCAGCTTCAAAGCGGCCGCGATGCAACGCAGGCAGGGGGGTGACCGTGATGCCGAGGCCATCACAACCTGCCAGGCCAATACGACGACGGCCCACATCCAGGCTGAGCACTGAGCAGGGAACGGGCACCTCAGCGGCGACCGAGGCTGGGGGAGGGGAACGGTTGCCCCTGGGGACGCAAGCGGCTGAAAACCTGATCCAGTGAGCGGCTGAGCTGGGCGTTGCGGGGCGTCGTCTGACGGCGCCAGAGACTGCGACCAAGCAACAACTGCTCCTCTCCGCGCGTCCAGCCTTGGTCCAGCAGACGCTCCGCCATCGGAGCATCGTCCAAGACTGTCACAAGGCTGGCGGAGGCCTGGGAGCCATGAATCCGCTGAAGCACGTAAGGGAGAGCTTGATCCAGGCGTGGGTCCCAGGCCACATCGCGCATCAGTTCAAGCTGACGGGCTTGTCCTCGCTCATTCAGCTGCAAACAACCGGCCAGAACCGTGTCGCCAGCGAGAAGGACACCGCAGCCGACACCACGACGATCCAGAAGATCAAGCCAATGGCGATCTGTGATCTGGCGCAGATGGCTGAAACAGCCGCCCTGCTCAAGCGGCCATAAACGCTGGGCGTTGCGACGATTGATCGGTTGCCATGCCAGACCCGGCGGCAAAGGAGCTGCAGCCTTGAACGGCTCCGCGGGAGGCAGCCAGACCTGGAATGGACGCAAGGGCTGAAAGCCAAGCTCACGCAGCAGTGCGATGGCATCGCCATCGGCCGCTGGACAGCGAATCACCCAGCTGCGCACCTGGTGTTCTCCCCGCTGAACAGCCGCTTGAAGAAGCGTGCGTTGAACGGTTCGTCGGCTGACCTGAGCGCTGGTGCGCAGCTGCTGAGGCCAATGCAGGGTCCAGCAGCTGCCGCGACGATTGATCGGATGGGAGACCGCGGCTGCCAGGGGGCCTTCCGCATCAACTCCAACCACACAACGGGGGGAACGGCTGGGCAGAAGATCAGGAAAGCGCTGCTCGATCCGGGCGGCCAGATCGCCCAACAACACACCTTGCAACTGCGGAAACCAGGCAAGATGCGTTGGGTTGAGTGGCTCAACTTTGAGGTTGGAGCAGGGGCCCTGAGTCATCACTTCCCCCTCCGAGCCAGTAACTCAACTCAATCTAGTGGTCATCACAGGGTTGGACGCACGAGCACCAGAGGGGTGCGCTGGTTGGCGTTTCCTGCGGGATTCGGCTTGAGCGCTCGCGTCAGCAGATCTTCATCACAGCCGGAGCTGGAGGCCAGCACTTTGACGCGACCGAGATCGTTGACGTCAACGATGGCAACGGCGACACCCAGTGCTGATGCTGCCTCCTCGCAGAACGCCTGCGAACGGTCCGGCCCCAGAACAATCGTCTGGTCATAGGGAGGCGTTGTACCGGTGATGTCGTCGATCAACCTCGCCTGATCGCCGGCCAACCGATAAAAGCCGCCGGGGACACCTGCCAGTTTCAACAACAAGCCACCAATCCAGGCACACAACACCCGTGTAGGCCCGACAAGATCGATCAGAGTCTGCATTCCGCAGGCTGTGGCCAGACTGCTGGTGGGATGGAAAACGCGGCAGGCCAGACGGGCCACCAGACCAGGATTCACTTCACTGGGGTGTCGATAACGGCCTTGGATGACCGCCAAAGGCGTTTCCCCAAGTGTGAGCACATCACCCGGCTGAACAACGTTTTCGGCGTAGCGGCGCAAAACCGCGATCGGATCGTCCAGGGGGCCGAGCAGGTGGGTGCGCAGAGGAAGCACCTGGCAACGCTCCCCGGATTGGAATGAAGCGTCGGCTGCCGATATTGGGTTCGGGCGACGCAGTGGAACCAACACACCCTGGCGTCGAGGCAGCCGACCGAACGGTCCGTAATTGATCCAATAAATCTCAACCCAGAGGCTGTCAACGACGCTCTGAGCCTCGGGGCCGCTGATCGTGATGCTGACCCGGGCGCAGGTGCTGCTGCGCCCTTTGACGATGTAAGCCGCCCAATAGCCATCAGCTCGCGACTCCTCGTCGGGATGATGGGCTTCGATCCGAGTGGTCACCTGCAGGCCAGAGGGATCGGCCTGCCCCAGCAACACCGGATCAACCCTCAGCTCGGGGACGAACACCTCCATGCGTCGGTGGGGATTACTGATTTCCAGCCAACCCGTCACATGAATCGTGTCGGCGTCATTCTGAACACTCCAATCTCTGGGACTGAGCCGCAAGGGGGAAGCGGGACGAAGCCGATGACGCAGTTCGAGCCAGGTGACTCCGAGTCCAAGGGCCAACGGAGCGATCAGCACAGACACAGCGTCTAAAAAAGTTCGCCGCAGCGTAAAGCTGCATCAGCGGTCCACACGCGATCCGATGCGTTATCCGGATGTGACCTCGATGTTCACCTCGTTGAAGCTGCCCTCCTGATCGAGTGACGGCAACTCCGGCGCCGGCAGACCTGTGGCCTCGCTGATCCCCGCATTGATCTCGTTCAGAGGAACCTGCCCCTCCTGGTCAAACATCACACGCCCGTCGGGACCGATCACAACCACTTGCGGAATCAAGCCGTGCCAGTAGCTGGCCGGATCAGCGGGGCCCGTCGCCTCGCGGCCCTGCAGAGGGTCAACGGTGAGAGGCAAAAGATCGATGTTGCGCCCCCACAGCCGCTGCAGCTCTGACACCACAGGAGCAAAACGTTTGCTCACAGCGCTGTCATCGAGGTAGTAAACGATCACGGCGGTGCGCCCCTGATCCAGGGCCTCCGACAGGGGATTGGCGGGGGGAACCAAGGAGCCGTTGCCGGCATAGAGGGCATAGATATTGCCGTCGTAACGATCGTCGTTGAGAACGGCCTGAGCCGGGGTAACCACAAGCAGCAGAGCAGCAAGAAGGATCAGAGCGCGAACCAGTAGACAACCCATCAAGCCGAGGTCGGAACGGCCATTGTGGCCTCAGCCACGCCCCAGGCCACGACCCATGCCCTGGGCGATGCCACGACCGATCAGACCGATCGCCCGTCCGAGCACCTGGGTGAGCAGAACCACCGCCAGATCTCCCAGCCGTTGGATCACAGCCTGAACCTGAGGAGCCAGAGCGTCACGGGTTTCCAGCAGCAGGGCCACCTGACGCTGCCACCAACCCAGCTGGTTCAGCTCCTCATCACGGGGCTCGGTGAGCAGGCGCGGTTGGATCCGACCACCACGCAGCTCAAACAGCAATCGTCGACTCTCGTAAAGCTGAATGGGGCGTTCGATCCAGTCCGCCCAGCGAAGCTGACTGTTCAGCTGATTCCGCACACGATCCAGTTCGCGGGTTGCCAGCAACCGCTCCCCAAGCATGTAGCGGCGTAACTCAGGCCAGCTTCCGCATGCCTCCAGCAGCTCGGCACCGATCAGCTCGGCAGTGCGCACCAACCAGTTGCTGACCAGCGTCTCCAACTGCAGGAGGGCACGGGGATCATCTGCCGGCAGCAGCTGACCATTCACCAACACGGGCTGATCAGCCAGAAGCGGCGCCAGCATCCCGATGGGATCGGGCAGGTCTTCGTCCTCATCCGTGAATTCGGCATCGTCCAGCAGCGCTGCCGCCACTGGCAGCAGCGCACCGTTCCGCGGGATCCGCACGTAGCTTCCGGCCATCGACGTCAGCGCCTGCCGCCGCAGTTCCGGCTGCAGATCACTCCAGCAATCGGGATCCAACTCATCCCGCCGCAAACGAGCCAGCAACTGATCAAGTTGCTGCAGCAGGGCCAGCAGCAACTCCCGGCGCCGCTCCGGTTGAAGAGCTTCAATCGCCAAAAGCCTGCCGGTTGCATTGCTGAGGCCTGCCTGCACCGCACCAGCGAGACGGTCATGGATGGAGTCCCAGACAGCCGCGGCATTGCGCTGTCGCAACGTGATCGATGTGGCGTCGTGATCATCGGAAGACAGACGAGATGCCCCCTTGAGAGGAACGGCATCCGCCAAACCCATCTGCAAGGGTCCCCATAGCCACAACAACAGCGCACGAGCCTGATGCAGCTCACGGCAGCGGCCCTCCAGAAGAAACCTCAGCAGGCCTTCCTTCGGTGGGGGCTTCAGCATCGCTTCGATCACCTGCAGATCGTTGCTGATCTGTTGCAGGCCGCTCACCAGCAACCACTGGCCGAGGCCCATGGCCGGTGAGATGGTCTGGCTTGGCTGCGATGCAGACGCCTGAAGCTGAACCACCCGACCACCGCTGAGCATGGTTTCGATGGCGTCCGTTAATTGCTCCACACCGCCGCTCTGCAGCAGACCCTCTGCCCCGAGAGCC
Organism: Synechococcus sp. AG-679-B05; assembly: GCA_003210795.1. Taxonomy (GTDB): domain Bacteria; phylum Cyanobacteriota; class Cyanobacteriia; order PCC-6307; family Cyanobiaceae; genus Parasynechococcus. The sequence goes on from QCUJ01000008.1 coordinate 46,864, forward strand.
AGTAGCTGATCCCGGCTTGCGGTGAACGATTCAGGCAGCAGTAACAACAGTGGTGCCGGCTGCCAACGCTCCTGCAACCGCCGCACCTCCTGCTGCAACGCCGGCAAAGACAGCAGGGCATCGATGGACCAGATCACCATCTTCGGTGCGCCCTTCAGCTGTTCGGCCTTCAGAACCACGTTCCAACCGGACATTCGGCTGGTCAGCTGCAGAGCAAGGGACTCTCCGAATGGCTCCGGAGCCAACAGCAACATCCGCACTGGAGAGGAGGCAGCCAAGCGGAAACAAGAGACGATGTCGTCAAGGTACCGAGCCTTGGCTCAGTTCTCCAGGGTGCGGCGACCGTTCAGTTGAAGGGTGTACGACTCAATACGAAAGCCGGACGTCTGCTCAATTCGATCGAGAAGATCGGCAGGAAGTTCGACGTCGATGTCCTCAATGGATCCGCTGTCCAGACAGGTGAGGTGACTGTGGGGATCACTGCGGTATCCGTACAAGCGACCACTGGCTCGATCGAGACACTCAATCACTCCAGCGGACTGGAGCGCCTCCAGATTTTGATAGACGGATGTATGGCCGATGCTTCGACCACTGGAATTGAGCTTTTCGAAAATGTCGCGCGCGCTGAGGTGACTTTTTTCAGTCCAGAGAAGATCCAGCACCATGCGCCGCTGACGGCTCAGACGCATCCCCAGATCGCGGCACTGTTCGAAAACATCATTGAGACCTCGAGTGGAGGTGACGTTCACTGCGGAAGTGGCGTCGCGCCTTAACACGTGGGGGTCGTCATTAAAGACACTTTAAGGCGCGTCGATCACCGATGCATCAGGCCAGATCAGCCGAACAGTTCGTGACATCCTGCAGCCGAGATTCCGCCAGAGCCTGAATCGACTCCGCCAAATCGACTCGACCGTCATATAAGGCCCGACCAACAATCACGCCACTCACGCCAAGGGGCTCCAGAGGGAGAAGAGAGAGCAAATCAGCCATGCAGCCAATGCCACCGGATGCGATCACAGGAACCGTGCTGGCCTGAGCCATAGCCCGCAAAGCGTCGAGGTTGGGGCCCGCCAGAGTTCCATCAGTGGCGATATCGGTGGTGATGATCGCCGCGATTCCTGCATCGCTGAATTGCTGGGCCAGATCCGTTGCAAGAACGTCGCTTTGCTCGATCCAGCCGCGGGTCGCCACCCGACCATCCTTGGCATCGATCCCCACCACGATCCGACCGGGATAGCGCTTGGCCAGATCTGTCACCAGGGCGGGTTGCTCAATCGCCACCGTGCCGAGAATCACCCGGTCGAGCCCACATGCCAGCAGATCTGCAGCCCGCTCAAGCGAACGCACTCCGCCCCCCAGCTGGACCGGAATATCCAGTGCCGAAGTGATGGCACGAACCGCTGCGTCGTTCACCGGTTCTCCCCGTTTGGCACCGTCGAGGTCGACAAGATGCAAGCGACTGGCCCCCTGTTCCTGCCAGCTGCGGGCCTGTGCAACGGGGTCATCGCTGAAGCGGGTCACCTGGTCGTAATCGCCCTGATGCAAGCGAACGCATGCACCGTCCAGCAGATCGATAGCGGGAATGATCTCCATGACAGGCAACCGTCGAACAACCATCCTGCAGCTCCACGCTTCAATGGATTGCTGTTGTGCAGTGGGCTGCTGTGAAGATCCTGGTGATGGGGGGAACCCGTTTTGTTGGCAAGCCCCTGGTGGCTCGTCTGCAGACTCAGGGCCACGAGCTCACCCTGTTCACGCGCGGAAAGAATCCCGTTCCATCAGGGGTTGAGCACCTGAGCGGCGACCGAAGCAGCGTTGAAGGACTAACGGCTCTTCAAGGGCGCCGTTTCGACGTGATCATCGACAGCTCCGGCAGGACACTGGCGGATAGCAGCCGTGTGATCTCCCTCACCGGTGCACCCAGCCATCGCTTTGTCTATGTGAGCTCTGCAGGGGTGTATGCAGGATCTGATCAGTGGCCCCTTACAGAGGAAAGCCCCACTGATCCCAAAAGCCGCCACGCGGGCAAAGCCGACACCGAGCGCTGGTTGACGTCGGAGGGGATCCCTTTCACCAGTTTCCGACCCACGTACATCTACGGACCTGGCAATTACAACCCGATCGAGCGCTGGTTCTTTGATCGGATTCTGCACAATCGCCCCGTCCCTCTTCCTGGCACTGGCAGCACGATCACCCAGCTGGGGCATGTGGATGATCTGGCGGAGGCCATGGCGCGCTGCATTGATGTGGAGGCAGCCACCAACAGGATTTACAACTGTTCCGGCAAGCAGGGCATCACCTTCAAGGGTTTGATCCGAGCCGCTGCGGTGGCCTGTGGTCGAGACCCCGCCAGCGTGGAGATGCGCAGTTTTGATCCTTCCAACCTCGACCCCAAGGCCCGCAAGGCCTTCCCTTTGCGGCTGGACCATTTCCTCACCGACATCACAAGGGTCGAACGGGAACTGGCCTGGCAACCGCGCTTCGACCTGGCAACCGGTCTGGCCAACAGCTACAGCCAGGACATCGCGGTGAAACCCACGACTGAACCGGACTTCAGCTCTGATGCAACGCTGATCGGGGCCTGAGATAGGCCATTGCCGAACCCAGAGCCAGCAGCAACGACGGCCAGAACAACCACCATCCCACAGTCAGCACCTGACCATGGCCGACCCAGCCATCCGGCCATAGCAACAACAGGAGACTGAGGAACTGCAGGATGGTTTTGGCCTTTCCGCTGCTCGAGGCCGGAGCGCCATCCTCCGCCTGGGAGCGCCAGCCAGAGATCAACAGCTCACGTGCCAACAGCAACCAAACGGCCCACAGGGGCAGCTTGCCGCTACTGGCAAGCCATAGCAGCGGTGCTGCGATCAGAATCTTGTCCGTGAGGGGATCCAGGCGAGCCCCCCAGCTGCTGCCACCTCCAGCACGACGGGCCAACCAGCCATCGGCAGCATCACTGAACCCCGCCAGCAGAAGCAACCACCAAGCCAACCATCCTTCACCGGCTTGCAAAGCCAGAATCAGGGGGAAGCCGGCAATGGCCCGGCCGACAGTGAGGCCATTCGCCAGAGAGCGAAGCGGTGACAACATCCCCAGAGCGTTGATTCACATTGAATTGAGGCTATGACTGCACGTTCCACATGTTCAAGGAGAAGCTTGAGCGAGCTTTAATTCTTTAGCAAGGGCATAAACATCAATCCCAAGCGAATCAGAGACAGCAACATCAATAGCGCGAACAAATCGATCCCAAAAGCACCAAAGACCTTGAATTATGAAAGGGAGAACAGCATTATTTATCAATTAATTTTAGCAAATCCCGAGACAGACCATTCTATAATTTTAGAGAATAATGCAATTCCGAAAACCCCAATAAACCATGGCCAAAGCCTTATATTGTAGCCAGTATTTGCAGTCTTAACTTCATTCTCCAGAAGGTCAAACTTAACCTCACTCAAACGCTTTTGCTCTTCAGGAGGCAGGGGATATGGATCCTTGAAACTTGTCATCCTTCCCAATGAAACTCTCAAATATCCTACTATTGATCAAAACAGACACTGAACGAAAGGCACCGAACACGCCATTTCAATCCTTCATGCCTGTCAATTGATACAAGATGCACGCATGGATCGTCTGATCATGAAGCTTCGATGACGGCCGGCAACGTTATCCAAATCAGCTCCAAGGCCGAAAAACTCATCCGAAAGAAAACAAGAAAAAACAAAACAATTAAGACTATTTTTACTTTCACAGCAATCAACAGGCCCAACCCAGACCACCGTGCAGGCACTGCGAAAACCAAAGCCGACCTCCGACTCCATTGAGGCTCGAGCCCAGTCGACGTTCCAGCACACCATATCGACTCTCAAATAAATGACTCAATTCAGAATTAACGCGTTTTCATCTTTAATCAGAATGGAATTCAATCAGGATCCAAGGCGTTGAATTGGTTAGCAACTGAATCATCGACGTGTCTTCTTCATCACCTGTTTGCACTTCAGGGTTTGAAAGGACGGTGCCGTTGACCGACAGAGGCACGCAAAAGTCTTACGTTTTAACACAGGCCACCACTGAGCTGGGAACATCTCCAGAATGCAATTAGTTCCCGTTCAATCATGGTTCTGCAGCTTTCGGTGTCCGATGTGATGACCCAGCCTTTGCTGAGCGTCACCCCGGAGACACCCCTGCAGGAGGCCGTTCAATTAATCAATGACCACCATGTGAGCGGGCTGCCGGTGGTGGATGCTCAGGGGAGCCTGATCGGGGAGCTGAGCGAACAAGATTTGATGGTGCGGGAAAGCGGAGTGGATGCAGGCCCCTACGTGATGCTTCTCGACAGCGTGATTTACCTGCGCAATCCATTGAACTGGGATCGCCAGGTGCACCAGGTGCTGGGAACAAGCGTGAACGACCTGATGCGTAAGGACGTGCACAGCTGCCAGGGAGATCTCCCGCTGCCCAAGGCCGCATCTCTTCTGCACGAACGCGGCACTCAGCGGTTGTTCGTGCTCGATGCTGCAAAAAAACCGGTCGGCGTCGTCACCCGGGGCGATGTGGTGCGCGCCCTCGCTTCCCATGGGCAGGTGTGATCAGGGGAGTCTGCGGATCGCAATGGCAATGGGCTGGATCATTCGTAAGTCAACGAAATCCCCCAACTTCAGCTCTTGGAATGGATCACCGCTGATCCCATTGCGCACGTCGAGGTTGTGCACGCCACCGAAGGGTCCCGCAGGCTGATCTCATGATCCTCTTCCGAGATCTTCACAACCTCGGCTGTCACCGTTGCCATTGGTGCACCGGAGTCTCCAACCGTGGCCGGCAACTTTGCCGTCACCAAAATGAATCCGGCACTTGATTATCACAAGAAGGGCAAGGTGATTGCGCCAGGCCCGAGCAACCCGGTTGGCGTGCGTTATGTGGCTTATGTGCAGATCGGCACCGGGGAATACGCCATTCACGGCACGGCATGGCCCAACTGGGTGAATCTTCGCGCCGCCGTGAGTCTCGGCTGCATTCGCATACTTAACAACGACGTGATTCAGGTTTACAACCGCTTCAAGGTTGGGACGCCAGTGGTCGTCACCAACAACTAATTCATTATTTGCGCCGTCCCATGTATCGCTCACTGTTGATCGCCGTTCTTGCTGCCATGGCTCCTGCTGTGGCTCTGGCGGATCCCCGTCAGGAAATTCAGGAGAATGCCTTCCTCGATCTGGTGGATGGCGCCGGCAATGCCCTGGTTCAAGGTCGCGGGGTTGATGAAGTCAACGCCAAGGCTCGATCCCAGGGCCTCCAACTTGCTGCTCTGGGCTACTGGTCTCCGGAGGGGCACTGCTTTGTGAAGCCCGCCCCCAGCGACTGCAATGGCGTGTTTCGCAAGCAGTAACAGCCCAGTCGTTGCATCGATCGCCACGCCATCAGCAGCGGGGAACGATATGGGTCACCACATCGGCACAGACCCAGCGGATCGTGCCGTCATCAACATCAGCCACCTGAAATAAGGTGGGGACCCTGGGGTCACGGGCACCACCATCCACGTGGAGCACATCGGCCATCCACCAGTCATCACTGTTGTCATTGCCAATGATCACGGTCATGCCCGCACGCACACTCAGAAACAGCGGCTGAACCCCCTTGGGTCGCACCAGGGAATGATCGACAGACATCCGCGCATCAGTAGCAGTTCACTTGTACTACTCAAAGATGGTCGTCATTGGCAAGGAAAAAAGCGTTAAGAGGGATTATCGAAGTATGCCTCGCGCAGTTGATCCAGGATTCGAAGCGACTCCAGAGCTTCCAGGCGCCTCTGAGCCTGAGCCAGCATTGGCTTGCCGTGGGGGACGCAGGATTCAATCAACGACGACGCTTCCGATGCTTCCGCCTTGACCCAGTCGAAACAACGATCCAGCTGCTGAGACAATTCACCCTGTTGGAGCGCTCTCGAGTAGTTGGGGCCTGCAACCGCCGTCAATAAAATCTGAAGTGATTGCCGAACGTCGGCATGGTCGGGAGCAGCATGGTCGGGAGCCATGGCAGGCGGGGAAAAGACATCGTCATGCTGACTCAGCCATCCCGATCATCCACATCAGCCCCCGAACCGACCTCACCCTCCGCCTGCATCCCTGGACGCCATCCACTGATCCAGATTTCGCGGCACTTGGCATTCAGGCCATCTCGATCGAGACCCCAGGCTGAAACAGCCTTCTGGATATCGGCTTTGATGTCGTCGGCGCCGGGAAAATCGCCGTATCGCATCACCAGTCGTGCCGCCGTGGTGAGCTGATCCGGCCCCGGGTCGCCCTGATGCGCCAGCAGGGCATCCACCTGATCTCGATCGGAGGCATAGAGCGGATGCGTCTGGGTGGTGTCGTCGCTCATCTCAGGGGCGATTGGGAAAAGAAGGCTGGGGCTCGAGGGAATCGGGGGCGTCGAACAACTACGACTGGTCAGACCTCGAGGCCGGGGGCAAGGGTGGCAGCAGAGGCGGGGGCGGTGCTTGATCCAGACCGATCTGGTCCGGCTCAGACGTCGGATTGAGCAGCGGATCGAGCAGCAAGGGCGGCGGAAGATCCGGAGGCAGAGGAATCACCGGCTCAAAGGCGCGCGGCAGGGGGTCGTCCATATCCTGGGGAAGCACAGGGTCATCGGGCTCTTCGGGAGCCATGCGAATCACCGGCTGCTGCAGCACAAGGGGATCGGCGGTGATGGGCGGCTCACGCAACGGGGCTCGATCGCTGTTGGCTGGCTGTGTCCGATCCGGAGCTGACGAATTCGATGGCGACATTTGAGATGGCGACGTCTTCGATGGGGAGGGAGCCCAGATCAGTCGAGCCAGTGGTTCCACCCCCTGCTCCATCACCCGATTCAGTCCAGCCAGAGCCCGGTCCGTCAGGTGTTGACCGAAGGCGACCGAACAATCCACCGGACCATCACAGCTTTGATCGCCGGTCAATTTCGGGGTCAATCCAGCCATGAGGTCGCCTCGCAGCGGACGTTTCCGCGGGCTGAGCCGAAGCATGTACGGCACATGCACGAAGCTGGTGGCACCACCGCTGATCCAGTTGGCGTCCTCTTCCGTGAAACCCTTCACGCCGGGGATGATGAAACGGCTTTTTGATGCGTGATCTGGCATGTAAGCAGCCAGATAGCCACGCCGTCGGGCCAGATCCTTGGTTTGCTCAAGGGTGAGGCCATCTCGACTCATCAACACCTCCAGATGACCGTCATTCCGGAGGCCCATCACCATGCGGATGCGGGGCAGGTAATAGCGAATCCGCTGCCCCATGCTGATGCTGTAAGCCCCCTTGTAGCTCTCTGGCGGATCCTCGAGATCGTTGTAAAGACTGTGGAGCCCGCCGATGAAGGTGTCGTAGCGACGGGTCTGTGCATCAGTCAGCTCGCCGTAACCGAAATCGATGCTGCCGTCGTGACGAATACCAATGAAGGCCCGTTGACGAGAGGCCGTTCGGTTACGTCCTTTCCAGACGCGACGGCCGAATTTGAGATCTCCCAGAGGAACAGTGATTTCGCGTCCGGCACTGTCCACATGCCGCTCGTACATCGGACCGGACACATAGGCGAGAGCGGCACTGTCCTCATAAGCATCGAGTTCTCGATCCCACCCCTCCAGCAGACCGAAGCGCACCTGGCGCGGGTCGAGATCAAGGGCGTACACCTCGTCATCCGGGATGTAGTGGAACGGTTCGCCATCCCGACGGATGGCGTTTTCCAACCGAGCGTCCGCCGTCTGTGGGGGTGGAGGCGGCGCGGGGGCAATCGCAATCAACCCTCCCACCACAACAAAGGGAGACAGCAGCAGCGCCCAGCGTTTCCGCATCAGTCGCGTGATCCAAGGGCGTGGACGCCTGGCTCCAAGGCGGGTGGGGGCAGATGGCCGCCGTGTCATGCCGCGCGACGCTCCTGTTTTTGATCGCGGGGGTCGAACCAAGGAACGATGGCGCCGTCAGCCACAAGCCATTGCGCATAACCGTCGCCGCAGTCATGGCCTCCCGTCAACTGCCCAAAGGCCGGCACGACCAGACGATCGGCAACTGGATCAAAAGCAAAACATGGCAACCGCAATCGATCTGCACGGCTGCGCAGTCGCGTCATCGGATGCAGATGACCACAAATGTTGAGAAGGCCTGGGAGCGGGGCGCGTTCCGGGATGTGACTCAACCAGAGGGACCCCAGCTGCCGCGACGGGTGCTGGGGAAGCCCTTCGATCCAGCTGTGCCGGTCGTGGTTGCCACCGATCAGCACCACTTCGCAATCACAGAGCTCGTGGAGATGAAGCAGGGTCTGACGCAATGCCGGGGTCAGGCCCTCGCGGGCATGGATCAGATCACCCAGCAACAGCAACTGGTCCGGAGCCAAGGCGTGGCAAAGATCCAGCAGCGGGTTGAGGGTGCCGCGATCACCATCACTCGGCAGGGGGATGCCATGGGCCTGGAAGGCTTCGGCCTTGCCGAGGTGCAGATCAGCCAGCATGAGTTGGCGACCCGCCTCTCTCCACACCGCGCGCTGGGGGAGGAAGCGCAGAGTTTCCTCACGCCAGAACCAGTCGACCCCATCCATCAAGGCAGCAATTCCGGATTGTGTCGTCCTAACTGCATCGCAACAGAGCGTCCAGAGATCACGCTGGCGTCATCCATCAGGGGGCATTGTGCCGCGTTTTCAGCAAGCAAACCAGCTGCCGCAGGAAACACTGAGATGACTGGAACAACGACTCAGCACCCTCGAGCAACAGCAGCGTTTCGAGTAGGCTTATGACCTCCGCATGGAAGTGGCGGACTGGCTGCTCAAAGATTTGAATGCCAATCTGGCGGTACCGCACCGCCGATAGGACCCCATGACCCTTGCCCTGCTGATCGCCCTGGCAGGATCGCTCGTGGCAATGAGCGTGATCGTCAAACGTCTAGAGCAGCGTTGATCCGTCACTGCCACTGGTTGATCAACCGACGGTCCCTGATCGTCACCGGGCTGATTGCCCTTGTTGCTTGCCTGGGAGAGCCAACGGTGGCTCGCACTCTGCGGGTGGGTGTCAGCGGATCAGCGCAGTTTGTCATTCAAGATCCCGTTGGAGCTGGCCGAGCGGCGAAAACTGCGCATCGTGGCCACAGAGTCTCTGGACAAAGGGGTTGAAGCGGTTCTGAACAACAGGACCGATACCTTGATCTTTGATCGCCCAGCGCTTCGCTATCACCTCAAGCTGAATCCAGACCTGGCGGCGCACGTGGCGCCTTTCACCCTGGCGGAGGAGACCTATGGGTTCGTCCTTCGCTGGGACGATCCCTTGCGCACCCCGCTCGATGTCTCGATCCTCAAATTGCAGCGCCAGGGCCAAGTGGAAGCCATGGTGAATGCCCTGCTCGACTAACTCAGCGATCGATGCCGGCGCAGCGACTCCTCCAGGAGGTATGCGGCAAGGTTGCCGCAACTGCGGCCCTCGTCCAGAGCATGACGCTTCAGTTCATCCATCACACCGCGAGGCAGGGTGACGTTGATCCGCTCGGAGCTGGCTGCATCCGCCACATCAGCGCTGCTGGGGGTGGGGCCATGGCCATCGATCCGCTGCTGCAGCTCCAGCACAAGATCCTGAAGTAGAGGCACGATTACGTATTTACTTGTCTCCTATATTGACACTATATCGTTCAGTGCGCCTGTCATCGGCTGCCATTCACCGACACGCGTAATGTGTCGTGGATTTTCCAGGGCCTGATGCGTTCACTGCCGTTGAAGCTTGACCCCGGCAGCGATCTGCGTCTGAAACTCGAGGAGATCGGCCGTGATCAGGGCATCAACGGCTTCGTGCTGGGAGTAGTGGGCAACCTCACGAGAGCCGCCTTCCAATGCCCGGGCAAAGCGGAACCCACCGTGCTGGAGGGGGATCTGGAAGTAATCACCCTTAATGGCACCATCACACCGGAAGGCGTGCACCTTCACCTGAGCCTCTCCGATGGAGCCTGCCAAGTATGGGGAGGACACCTTGAACCAGGCACACTGGTTCAGAAGGGCGTCGATCTGCTGATCGGCGTGTTGGATCAGACCGCACCCAGCCCCCGCTCGCGAATCGAGCTGGCCGTTTTGCCAGGGTGTCCCTGGTGCGAGAGGGCCCTGCGGCTGCTTCGCACCCTGGACCTGCCCCACAGCGTGATCACAGTCAACGACGACACCACCTTTGAGCAGTGCCGCGCCCGCAGCGGCATGCGCACCTTCCCGCAGGTTTTCGTCGACGGGAATGTCATCGGCGGCTACGACGAACTCAGCGGCCTGCATGCATCCGGTGAACTCGCCCAACTCCGCTGATCAGCCTCCCTTCTGGTCGCTGAAGCCCTGGTGGTGTCAACCCTGGTCCATCCTGAGCACCGGTGTCGTGATCTCGGTGGCCTCCTGGCTGGTGTTGCACC